>JAPLRD010000122.1 GCA_026399375.1 Pseudomonadota bacterium | reverse complement strand
TGCTGCGCATCGATTATGAAAATCGAGCTCTCATGCGGGGGCACCCCGCATGAATTCGGCGACTAAAGCATGGCACGCACGATCATGATCATGGCAGGCGGCACCGGCGGGCACGTGTTTCCGGCACTGGCGGTGGCGGAGCATCTGCGCGGGTTCGGCTGGCGCGTCGTCTGGCTGGGGGCGAAGACCGGAATGGAAGCGTCGCTGGTGCCCAAGTACGGCTACGACATGGCCTGGGTGCGATTCTCCGGCCTGCGCGGCAAGGGCCTGCTGCGCGCGCTTGCGCTGCCGGCGAACCTGCTCCTGGCCTTCTGGCAGAGCGCGCGCGCGATCCTGGTCCAGCGTCCGGACGTGGTGCTGGGCATGGGCGGATACATCAGCTTTCCCGGCGGCATGATGGCCTCGCTGCTGCAGCGTCCGCTGGCGATTCACGAGCAGAATTCGATCGCGGGCCTGGCGAACAAAGTGCTCGCGCGCGTGGCCGACCGCGTGCTGCAAGCGTTTCCCGATGCGCTGCCCGGCGCACAACTGAGCGGCAACCCGGTGCGCAGCGAAATCGCCGCGCTGGCGCCGCCGCAAGCACGCTACGCCGGGCGCAGCGGCCGCATCAGACTGCTTGTCCTCGGCGGCAGCCTGGGTGCGCAGGCGCTGAACGAAACCGTGCCGCAGGCGCTCGCCCTTCTGGACGAAGAAGCGCGGCCCGAAGTCACGCACCAGGCCGGGGCGAAGCATATCGAGTCCTTGCGCGCGGGCTACACCGCCTGCGGCGTAAAGGGCGAGGCGCTCGCCTTCATCGACGACATGGCGCAACGCTACGCCGAGGCGGACCTGGTGATCTGCCGCGCCGGCGCGTTGACCGTGGCCGAACTCGCCTGCGCCGGGGTCGCCAGCATTCTCGTGCCGTTCCCGCACGCGGTGGACGACCACCAGACGGCGAACGCGAAATTCCTGTCGGCGCACGGAGCGGCGGTATTGCTGCCGCAAGCCGAATTGTCCGCGACCAAGCTGGCCGAACTGCTGCGCGGCCTCACGCGTGAACGCCTGCTCGATATGGCCGAGAAGGCGCGCGCGCTGGGCAAGCCAGATGCGACCGAGGCCGTGGCGCGCGTCTGCATGGAGCTGGCACGATGAAACACAAAGTCAAGCGCATTCATTTCGTCGGGATCGGTGGTAGTGGCATGAGCGGCATCGCCGAGGTGCTGCTCAACCTCGGCTACCAGATCACGGGATCCGATCTGGGCACCAACGCCGCGACACGGCGCCTGGCGGAGCAGGGCGCCGAGGTCCATATCGGACACGCGGCCGAGCACGTGGCCGAGACCGATGTCGTGGTAGTGTCCACCGCGGTCGGCAACAACAACCCGGAAGTGATGGCGGCGCGTGCGCGCCACATTCCGGTCGTGCCGCGCGCGCTGATGCTGGCGGAACTGATGCGCCTGAAGCAGGGCATCGCCATCGCCGGGACCCACGGCAAGACCACCACCACCAGCCTCGTGGCGAGCGTGCTCGCCGAGGCCGGGCTCGATCCCACTTACGTCATCGGCGGCCGGCTTACGAGCAGCGCTTCGAACGCGCGCCTGGGCGCCGGCGAGTTCATCGTGGTCGAGGCGGACGAATCCGACGCGTCGTTCCTGCACCTGCAGCCGGTCGTGGCCGTGGTGACCAATATCGACGCCGATCACATGGAAACCTACCAGCATGATTTCGCACGCCTGAAGCAGGCGTTCGTGTCTTTCCTGCAGAACCTGCCCTTTTACGGCTCCGCCGTGCTCTGCGCCGACGACAAGCATGTGCGCGAAATCCTGCCGTTCGTGTCCAAGCCGATACTCACCTACGGTTTCGCCGCCGACGCGATGGTGCGCGCCGAAAACATGACCCATTCCGGCGGCAAGATGCGCTTTCTCGCGCTGCGCGAGGGCAAATCGAAGGTGCTCGACGTGACGCTGAACCTTCCCGGCCGCCACAATGTGCTGAATGCGCTTGCCGCCATCGCGGTGGCGACCGAACTCGGCATCGAGGACGCGGCCATCGTCAAGGCGCTGGCGGAATTTCGCGGCGTCGGCCGGCGTTTTCAGAGCCATGGCGCGATCCCGGCGAAGGGCGGCGGCAGCTTCACCCTGGTCGACGACTACGGCCACCATCCGGCCGAAATGCAGGCGACGCTGGAAGCGGCGCGCGGCGCGTTTCCAGGGCGACGCATCGTGCTCGCGTTCCAGCCGCACCGCTACACGCGCACGCGCGACCTGTTCGAAGATTTCGTCAAGGTGCTCTCGGGGGCGGACGCCCTGCTCCTCGCCGAGGTCTATCCGGCGGGCGAGGCGCCCATCGTTGCCGCCGACGGCAGGACCCTCGCGCGCGCAGTGCGCGTCGCCGGCCGCGTCGAACCGGTGTTCGTCGAGAACATTGCCGACATGCCCGAGGCCATCCGCGCCGCGGCGGCCGACGGCGACGTGGTGGTCACCATGGGTGCCGGCTCGATCGGCGGCGTGCCGGCCGCCCTCGTTAAGGGCGCGGAGTGAGAGATGCACATGGCTGAGCAAACCCATCTCTTCAACCCGGCGCTGCGCGGCAGGCTCGTGTTCGACGCGCCCATGCGAAAACACATCACTTGGCGCACGGGCGGCACGGCGGACCGCGCTTACGCCCCAGCCGACATGGGCGATGCGGCGCAGTTCCTGCGCAGCCTGCCCGCCACCGAGCCCGTCTATTTCATCGGCCTGGGAAGCAATCTGCTGGTGCGCGACGGCGGCATCCGCGGCACGGTGTTGCTGATGCACTCCAGCCACGCGCGCATGTCCATGGACGGCGACTTCATCTACGGTTCGACATCGGCTACCGGCACGTGACGTTGAAGAACGGCGGACTCGGTGCGGACGAATGGTTTGCCGCGGCGTGGTTCGGATTCGAACACGGGGACGGCGGGCTTGCGCGCAATCGCATCCGGGACCTGCTGCAGCGGCGTATCGCGTCGCAGCCGCTGGGCCTGCCCAACGCGGGCTCGGTGTTCCGCAACCCGCCCGGCGACCATGCTGCGCGCCTGATCGAGGCCTGCGGCCTCAAAGGCCATGCCGTCGGCGGCGCGCGGGTGTCGGAAAAGCACGCCAACTTCATCGTCAACGAGCACGGCCGCGGCAGCGCGGCCGACATCGAAAACCTGATCGAGCACGTGAGGAATACCGTGCTGGCGAAGCAGGGTGTCGAACTCGTCGCCGAAGTGCGCATCGTGGGTGAAAAACGATGAGCGCCAATGAATTCGGCAAAGTCGCAGTGCTGCTCGGCGGCCGCTCGGCCGAGCGCGAAGTCTCGCTCAAGAGCGGCGGCATGGTGCTGGCCGCGTTGCGGGCGAGAGGCGTGAACGCGCATCCGTTCGATCCGCAGCAACGGGATCTCGCGGCGCTGATCGCGGAAAAATTCGACCGCGTGTTCATTGCGCTGCACGGGCGCTACGGCGAGGACGGCACCGTGCAGGGCGCGCTGGAGTTGCTCGGCATCCCCTACACCGGCTCGGGCGTGCTGGCGAGCGCGCTTGCTATGGACAAGTGGCGCACCAAGCTCGTATGGCAGGCGGCCGGCGTTTCAACACCGCGCTACGAACTGCTCACGCCGGCAAGCGACTTGAAGGCGGTGGTTGCACGCCTCGGGCTGCCGCTCATGGTCAAGCCGGCGAATGAAGGCTCCAGCATAGGCATGAGCAAGGTGGTCGCCGCTTCCGGCCTGGACGAAGCGTATGCGCTCGCCGCGAATTACGACCCTGTGGTGCTGGCCGAGCAATTCATAGAAGGCGTCGAACTGACGGCCGGGGTGCTGGGGAGCGATGCGCTGCCCCTGATCCGGCTCGAGACGCCGCGCGAGTTTTACGACTACGAAGCCAAGTACGTCGCAAACGACACGCGTTACATCATTCCCTGCGGCCTTGGGGCAGACGAGGAAGCGGCGGTGCAGCGGCAGGTGCTGGCCGCGTTCAACACGCTTGGTTGCAGCGGCTGGGGGCGCGTCGATCTGATGCTCGACGCGAAAGGCAAACCCTGGTTCATCGAAGTGAACACCTCGCCCGGCATGACCGACCACTCGCTGGTGCCGATGGCGGCGCGCCACGCCGGCGTGCCGTTCGAAGACCTGGTGCTGCGCATATTGGGGCTGGCGCATGTGGGATAACGTCAATTTCCTCAACGGATGCGCCAACACGCTCTACGCGCTTGCCGCCGCGGCGGTGATCTACGCCGGGGTGCATGCGGTGATCCATTCGCCGCTGCTGCCGGTGCGCCAGGTCGCGCTGCAAGGCGAACTCGGCCACGTCACGCGCGAGCAGGCGGAGGGAGCCGCGCGCACCGCTGCGATCGGCACTTTCCTGAGCGTCGACCTCGACGCAGTGCGCCGCGCGTTCGAGGCGCTGCCCTGGGTGCGCAAGGTGGAAGTCCGGCGCCTGTGGCCCGACCGCATCCAGGTCGCGATCGAAGAACACGTGGCGCTCGCGCGCTGGGGCGCGGACACGCGGGCGGTGCGCCTGGTCAATACGTTCGGCGAAGTGTTCGCAGGCGACCTCGCCGAAGCCGAGCCCCTGCCGCAGTTCGCCGGTCCGCTCGGCAGCGCGCAGGAAGTGACGCGCCGCTACGGGGCGTTTCGCCAGGCGCTCGCGCCGCTCAGGCTCGAGCCGCGCCAGGTGCTGCTCTCGCCGCGCTACGCCTGGCAGTTGCGGCTGTCCAACGGCCTCACGCTGGAGTTGGGACGGGACCAGCTGAAGGAACCGGTGCTCGACCGCCTCTCGCGCTTTGTCGCGTTCTACGCGCAGACGCTGGGTCGGCTCGACCGCAGGCTCGACTATGTCGACCTGCGCTATCCGAACGGATTTGCGCTGCGCGTGCCCGAGATCATGCATCCGGCGACCGATACGAAGAATGCCAAAAGCAAGCGAGGGAGCAACTAGGCATGAGCAAGGAAAGCAAGAACCTGGTCGTCGGGCTCGACATCGGCACCTCCAAGGTGGTGGCCATCGTCGCGGAGCTCCTGCCGGACAACCGGCTGAACATCATCGGCATGGGCGGGCACGAATCGAAAGGCCTGAAGAAAGGCGTCGTGGTGAACATCGAAGCCACGGTCAGTGCGATTCAGCGCGCGCTGGAGGAGGCCGAACTGATGGCCGATTGCAAGATCGCACGCGTCTACACCGGCATCGCCGGCAGCCACATCAAGAGCTTCAATTCACGCGGCATGGTGGCGATCAAGGACAAGGAGGTGTCGGCGCTCGACGTGCAGCGCGTGATCGAGACGGCGCGCGCGCTTCCCATCCCCACCGACCAGCAGATCCTGCACATACTCACGCAGCAGTTCGTCGTCGACGGCCAGGACGGCGTGCGCGAGCCGCTGGGCATGAGCGGGGTGCGCCTCGAAGTGGAAGTGCACATCGTCACCGGCGCGGTGTCGGCGGCGCAGAACATCGTCAAGTGCGTGCGCCGTTGCGGGCTTGAAGTCAACGACCTGATCCTGCAGCCGCTGGCGTCTTCGATCGCCGTGCTCACCGAGGACGAGAAGGAACTGGGCGTGTGCCTTGTCGACATCGGCGGCGGCACCACGGACATCGCCATCTTTCGCGAGGGTGCGATCCGGCACACGGCGGTGATTCCGATCGCCGGCGACCAGATCACGAATGACATCGCGATGGCGCTCAGGACACCCACCGCGGAAGCCGAAGAGATCAAGATCAGGAGCGGCTGCGCGCTGCGCCAGCTCGCGGACCCGGACGAACTGGTGGAAGTGCCCGGCATAGGCGATCGAGGCTCGCGCCAGCTGTCGCGGCAGACGCTGGCCGAGGTGATCGAGCCGCGTGTGGAAGAACTGTATTCCCTGATCCAGAAGGTGCTGCGCGAGTCCGGATACGAGGAACTGCTCTCCTCCGGTCTGGTGCTCACCGGCGGCTCCAGCGTGATGCGGGGCATGGTCGAACTGGGCGAGGAAATCTTTCACATGCCGGTGCGCCTGGGTACGCCGCGCTATGCGGGCGGCCTGTCGGACGTGGTGAAGCACCCGCGCTACGCGACGGCGATCGGCCTCCTGCTGGAGGGGCAGATGCAGACGCAACGTGGCATCCAGTCGATGCAGGGCGCGTCGTTCAGGCAGGTCATGTCAAGGATGAAGGAGTGGTTCCAGCGCAATTTTTAGCGGCCGGCGTTCGGACGACGGTCGGATTTTGCAGTGAGCAGGCAGTTTGTTTCTTAACCAAGACCCGGAGGGATGCACTATGTTTGAAATCGTGGATGTACAAAACAACGGTACCGTGATCAAGGTGGTTGGCGTCGGCGGTGCGGGTGGCAACGCCGTGGACCACATGATCCGCAACACCGTGCAGGGCGTGGAGTTCATCGCCATGAACACCGACGCCCAGGCACTCGCGCACGGGCAGGCGAAGAACCAGATTCAACTCGGAGCCACCGGACTGGGCGCAGGCGCCAAACCGGAGGCAGGGCGCGCCGCTGCGGTGGAAGCGAGGGAGCAGATCGTGGAAGCGCTGCACGGCTCCCACATGGTCTTCATCACTGCCGGCATGGGCGGGGGCACGGGCACCGGCGCCGCGCCCCTGGTGGCCGAAGTGGCAAAGGAGATGGGCATCCTGACCGTGGCGGTGGTCACCAAGCCGTTCTCGTTCGAGGGCGTGAAGCGGATGCAGGCGGCCGAAGGCGGAATCGACGAACTGGCGCAGAACGTCGACTCGGTGATCGTGATTCTCAACGAAAAGCTGGAAGAAGTCCTGGGCGGGGACGTATCGATGGAAGAGGCCTTCAGCGCCGCCGACAACGTGCTGAAGAACGCGGTTGCGGGCATTTCGGAGATCATCAACATCCGCGGCCTGATCAACGTCGACTTCCAGGACGTCAAGACGGTCATGCACGAACAGGGCATGGCGATGATGGGTTCGGCTTCGTCATCGGGCATGGACCGGGCGCGCATCGCCGCAGAGCAGGCGGTGGCATGCCCGCTGCTGGAGGGTGTCAACCTCTCGGGCGCGCGCGGCGTGCTGGTCAACATCACTGCGGCCAAGTCGGGCCTCAAGCTGCGCGAAACCAAGGAGGTGATGGAAACCATACGCAGCTTCGCCGCCGCCGATGCCACGGTCATCCTGGGTGCGGTCTATGACGAGAATATGGGCGACGAACTGCGGGTGACCGTGGTCGCGACCGGGCTGGGCCAGCCGGCTGCAATTCGCCAGACGAAACCCCAGTTGGTGGTGAAGAACGGCACCGACAACATGTCGGTATCGGCAGTCAACTACCCGGAAATGGAAATGCCGGCCGTGATCCGCAGAAACCGTGCTTCGACCATAGAGGCGCTGCAGCAAAGCGGGGTGGAAAAGTACGACATCCCGGCTTTCCTGCGCAAACAGGCGGACTGAGTCCGGCCAACGGCGTGCTGGCGGCGCTCCGGGTCGCGCGGCCAGCACGCCGCTTATGTTAAAATTCGTCTATTGCAATGCAACCAAGCTAGAAGAAAAAGACATTCATGTTAAAGCAGCGAACCCTAAAAACTGCTATTCGTGCCACAGGAGTCGGCCTGCATTCCGGGGAAAAGGTTGAATTGACATTGCGTCCGGCGCAGCCGAACACCGGCATCGTATTCCGGCGCATCGATCTTGCGCAGGCGGCTGACATACGCGCCGGCGCCTACAAGGTCGGCGACACCCGTCTTTGCAGCACCCTGGAAGAAGGCAGCGTCAAGGTGGCCACCGTCGAGCACCTGATGTCGGCCTTCGCGGGCCTCGGCGTGGACAATGCCTACGTCGACCTCAACGGGTCCGAGGTGCCCATCATGGACGGCAGCGCCTCGCCTTTCGTGTTTCTGCTGCAGTCGGCGGGCATCGTCGAGCAGCCTGTAGCCAAGCGCTTCATCCGCATCAAAAAGGCGGTCGAAGTCAGAGAAGGCGACAAGTGGGCGCGCTTCGAGCCCTACGCCGGCTTCAAGCTGACTTTTTCCATCGTTTTCAATCACCCCGTGTTCGACAAGTCGGGCCAGGAAGTGGTCGTCGATTTCGCCGAAACTTCATACGTCAAGGAAGTGGCGCGGGCCCGCACCTTCGGCTTCATGCAGGACGTGGAAACGCTTCGCGCCAGCGGCCTGGCCATGGGCGGCAGCCTGGACAACGCAGTCGTCATGGATGAATACCGGGTGCTGAACCCGGACGGTTTGCGCTATGCCGACGAATTTGTGAAACACAAGATACTGGACGCCATCGGCGACCTGTACTTGCTCGGCCATCCGGTAATCGGGGCGTTTTCCGCCCATAAGTCGGGCCACGGCCTGAACAACGCGTTGCTGCGCGCGACGTTGGCGCAGGCGGATGCCTGGGAGTACGTGAGTTTCGAGCACGCGGAAGACGCGCCCGCCGGTCTTACTCGTTTTCTGGCGCAGCCGGCCTGAGTTGTCGCTCGGTTGGGACCTCGGTCCGGGGGCGGATTCCAGATATCTGACTGATTGCGCTCCGCCGCGGTCGAAGGGGGAAGCGTGCTGATTCTGCGTATTCTCGGGATTCTCGCGTCGATTACCGTCGGCGTATCGCTGGCCGCCTATCTTTTCACCCGCAGTCGCCGTTACTTATTCTTTTCTTTTCAGGTGATTAAGTACTCACTTTGCCTTGATGCTCCTGATCTTGCTCGCCCTGGAACGCCTGATCCCGATCGTGCTCTGAGGCACCGCGCGCTGCAAGTTCCGCAAGTGCCTGTTTAAGCTTGGAATCTGGTAGGCGTTTCGCCAAGGCATCAAGGCTTTCGGCGCCGGCCGGACTGAGCCTGGCATGCTTTCCCGCCACGGCTTCAAGCGGGTTTTGCCGGGGTTGCACTTCGAGTCGAATTCCGGTAACCTTAATCCCCCGTTTCGAAAAATCATTGACCAATCGCGGGCTTAGCAACTTTATCTTGGCTGCAATTGCGTTATTTTCGGCAAAAATCACGACATTTTCTTGCTTGTAATTGACGATCGATGAAGCTCGCAACAGTTGTTGCGGCACTATTTCCTTGTAAATCCGCCGCAATTCGATGAGCCGCTCTGCCTGGGGCAACAAGGCCGCGATGCCTGTAGCCGAGTCCAGATAGGTTCGAAGATTCTTGGAATGCATGGCGTTGTTTCCCAGGGAGGATCATGCATATTATTCTGGTATCGAATCGACTGGCAACGGCCAAATCGATTTCGCTGAGCACCCGCCACCTGTTGCTCGGAGCGGGCTTGCTGGTGGCTGTGGTCGTGGCCCTGTCCAGTTCCATGTTCTACGTGGTATTTCGCCACGCCGCCGAGATCAAATTGCCGCTGTTGCAGACGCTGCTGTTGTCGGCGCAGGAGCAGCAAACCCAGAACGCCAAGGAATTCATGCGCGAGAATTTGAACGCGATGGCGGTCAAACTCGGTCAGATGCAGGCGCAGCTGATGCGGCTGGATGCCTTGGGCGATCGCCTTTCGTCGCTCGCCGGCCTGAAGCCGCAGGAGTTTCGCATGAGCGAACCGCCCGGCCGCGGCGGCGCGTTGTCGAGCAGCATTCCCGTCCACGACCTGTCTTTGCACGAACTCACCGGCCAGCTTGATGCGCTCTCCAAGCACATGGAAAACCGCTATGACTACATGGGTATTCTTGAAAGCCGCTTGTTTGACGCCAAGGTAAAGAAAAAACTCATGCCCACGGTCAAACCGGTGGACGTCGAGTGGAACGCCTCCAGTTTCGGCTGGCGCATTGACCCGATCACCGGACAGAGCGCCATGCACGAGGGCGTGGATTTCCTGGTTGATACCGGCACGTCCGTTCACGCCGCGGCCGATGGCATGGTGGTGGTCTCCGAATTCCACCCGCAATATGGTTATTTCATCGACATCGACCACGGCAACGACTTCACCACCCGCTATGCCCACAATTCGAAGCTCTTGGTCAAGGCGGGCAGTCTGGTGCAGCGTGGCGCGGCGATCGCCGAATCCGGCTCCACCGGTCGCTCGACCGGGCCTCACGTGCATTTTGAAGTGCGCTACAAGGGCATAGCGCAGAATCCGAATCGCTTCTTGCAGGTCTCCGCCGTTACTACCAAGTCGAAATAGCACTGCTTGAGTCAGCGGCGGGCGTATTCGCGCTTCGCCGTCGCGCCCCTCCGCGCTGGACTTCCCGCATCAGACCATGCCCTAGCGCCGTTTAAGGCGGGGTAGGCATGGTAAAATTGGGTTTCTTCTCCCAATTTTCCCTCCCCTTAATGTTCACCCGCATCCTGACCCGCATTTTTGGCAGCCGGAACGACCGGCTGATCAAGCGTTATAACAAGTCGGTGCAGCGCATCAATGCGCTGGAGCCGGCCATCGCAGCGTTGAGCGACGACGCCCTGCGTGGAAAGACGGCGGAATTCAAGGAGCGGCTGGCCAAGGGCGAGGTGCTGGACGATCTGCTGCCGGAGGCGTTTGCCGTGGTGCGCGAAGCCGGGAAGCGCGTGCTCAACATGCGCCATTTCGACGTGCAGCTGATAGGCGGAATGATCCTGCATGCCGGCAAGATCGCCGAGATGCGGACCGGCGAGGGCAAGACCCTGGTTGCGACCCTGCCCGCTTACCTGAACGCCCTGTCGGGAAAGGGCGTGCACATCGTCACGGTAAACGACTACCTGGCCAGCCGCGACGCCGACTGGATGGGGCGCGTCTACCGTTTCCTCGGCCTCACCGTCGGGGTGAACCTGTCGCAAAGCGCGGCCGACGTGAAGCAGCAGGCCTACGCTTCCGACATCACGTATGGCACGAACAACGAATTCGGCTTCGACTACCTGCGCGACAACATGGCCATGCAGGTGGCGGACCGTTACCAGCGCGGGCTCAATTTCGCCATCGTCGACGAGGTCGATTCCATTCTGATCGACGAGGCGCGCACGCCGCTGATCATTTCCGGCCAGGCCGAGGACCACACCGACCTGTACTACCGCATGAACGAGGTGGCGCCGCTGCTGGTGCGCCAGATGGAGGAAGAAGGGCCGGGCGATTTTTCCATGGACGAAAAGTCGCGCCAGGTGCTGCTGACCGAAGCCGGCCACGAGCACGCCGAGCAGCTGCTTTCGCGCGTCGGCCTGCTGCCAGAGGGCCGCAGCCTGTACGAACCCGCGTTCATCAACCTGATGCATCACCTGTATGCCGCGCTGCGCGCGCACCACCTGTTCCTGCGCGACACGCACTACGTGGTGCAGGAGGGCGAGGTCATCATCGTCGACGAATTCACCGGGCGCCTGATGTCCGGACGGCGCTGGTCCGACGGTTTGCACCAGGCAGTCGAGGCGAAGGAGAAGGTGTCGATCCAGAACGAAAACCAGACGCTCGCCACCATCACCTTCCAGAACTATTTCCGCATGTACGGCAAGCTCGCCGGCATGACCGGCACGGCCGACACCGAGGCCTACGAGTTCCAGGAGATCTACGGACTGGAGACGCTGGTGGTGCCGACGCACCAGCCGATGGTGCGCGATGACCGCGAGGACCTCGTCTACCAGACGTTCAAGGAGAAGAACGAGGCGATCGTCGCCGCGATCAAGGATTGCTACGACAAGGACCAGCCGGTGCTGGTCGGCACCACGTCCATCGAGAACTCGGAGCTCCTGTCGGGGATGCTCGACAAGCGCAAGCTGCCGCACCAGGTGCTCAACGCCAAGCAGCACGCGCGCGAGGCGGAGATCGTGGTGCAGGCCGGCCAGCCGAAGATGGTCACCATCGCCACCAACATGGC
>JAPLRD010000205.1 GCA_026399375.1 Pseudomonadota bacterium | reverse complement strand
TCAACTACGGCACGGACATTTCCCTTGCCGCTGTGGATGTCCTCCAGCTGGTCGAGCGCGCACGTGGCCGCCTTCCCGTCGACCCGACCCTGCAGCCGCCAGCCGTTTTCCGGCGTCAGCTGCAGTTTGCCGCGAATGCGGCTCACGTGCGTGTCGACCGTGCGCGTATTGAGATCGGCGGATTGTCCCCACACGGCTTCCATGATGTGGCCGCGCGACAGCAGCCGGCCGACGTTGCGCAGCAGGAACACGGCAAGCTCGTAGTCCTTTTGCGTCATGGTCACTTCCTGGCCGTCCAGCCTCACCTGCCGGCTCTGGCAATCCACGCGCAGCCTCCCGAATTCGAGCACGTCGGCGTCCTGGCGCGGGACCGGGCGCGCGCGCCGCCCGAGCGCGTCTATGCGCGCGAGAAGCTCGAACTTGCCCAGCGGCTTGACCATGTAATCGTCGGCGCCGCTCGAGAGCGCGTGCACGATGTCCTCCTCGCGCTGGCGCGCGGTCACGAACAGCACCGGAGCCTGCTCGGCGAGATTGGCCCGTATCCACAGCAGCACTTCGGCACCCGACATCCCCGGCACCTCCCAGTCGAGCAGGAACAGGTCGAACGTTTCGCGCTGCGCCTCGCGCACCAGGTCTTTGCCGAGCAGATACGCGTGGCAACTGTGCCCGGCCGCCTTCAGCCAGGCGCATACCAGATCGACCTGATCCTGATCGTCCTCGAGCAAAGCGATGCGCATGCCGCTCAACCCCCGCGCAGTTGCCGCCGTGCGACGAGCGCCCCCGTCCCGTTTCCCGCCATTGCCCGCCGCTCCTTCGCCTCACTCATATTTGACATCGATGCACCGCAGATACTCATCCAAATCCACCGCCAGGGACTCGATCGCCGCGGCGTCGCCCTGGCGTGCGCCCTTTTCCATCGCTGCGCCGAGCCGCGAAATCTCCGGGAAACCGTAGCCGCCGCCCGACCCCTTCATTCCGTGCGCCGTGACGCGTATGGCCTCGAAGTCGCCGGCCGCCAACGCCGCGCGGATTTTCCCGACATCGGCGGCCCGGTTGGCCAGAAAGCGGGGCACCAGCGCGGCGACTTGCGCGTCCACGGCAATAAAGATCTTTTCGGACATTGGCCTCCTGGTTGCATTTTAGCAGACGAAAGCGGCGCGCCACGCCCGCTTCCGCCATTTGACGCTGCGTGCGAAAAGTAAGATGCTTCGCTCGTCATGAAGTTCACATTCCGGATCGGCGTCTACCTGGTTCTCGCCACGACCATCGCCCTGCTGGCGGCGATCGGCGGGGCCTATCAGCTGACGGTGACTGAGCGCGTGGAGCAGGCCAACGCCGAGGTGCAGAGGCAGCGCGTCCAGGCCAAGCTCGAGGAACTCGTCGGCACCATGGAAACGGCCGAAGCCGCCACCCTGGGCTACATCGTCGGCCGCTCGGAGCAGGATCTGGAGAGGCTGCGCCAGGCAGGCGCCCGCTGCCAGGTCGAAATCGCCTACCTCGCCGAATTCGTCGCCGGCAATGCCGGACAGCGCGGCCGCGTGGCCGAAATTGACGCGGCGAAACGAACCATGATGGAGTACAGGCAGCAGGCGGTGCATCTGCGCCAGCAGCAGGACGCGGCCGCAGCCCTGGCCTTCATATCGGGTGGCGCCTATGCCGCGAACAAGCGAAAGATCGAGCAGCTGGTGGACGACATGCGGCGCGAAGAACGCTACCAGGCGACCGAGCGCGAGGAGCGCTTCGCGACGCGCACGCGGCAGCTCACACCGTTCACCGCCTGGAGCGCCCTGATGGCGATAGGGCTGGCGCTGTTCGCCGCCGCCGCGATCAGCCGCCAGCGCGAAGAGCGGCGCCTGACCGAAGCGCACCTGCGCGAACAGGAAAAGCAGCACCGGCTTGTCACAAGCTCGGTGCCGGCGATGATAGCCTACGTCGATTCGCAGCACCGCCTGCAATTCCACAATCACGCGATCGAGGAATTGCTCGACCTGCCGGCGGCGCGCCTGGACAACCACCATCTGGCCCAGATTCTCGGCGCCGACAATTACAAGGCCATACTGCCCGAAATCGAGCGCGCCCTGCACGGCAAGCGCGTCGAGTACGAACGCAAGTGGCGCGGAAAAGACAAACGTCTGCAGTACCTGGCCGGCAGTTTCATCCCGGACCACGACGCCGAGGGCCGCGTCCGCGGTTTTTTCGCCATGCTCATCGACGTCAGCGCGAGCAAGCTCGCCGAAGAAGCGCTGCGCGCGAGCGAAGAACGCTGGAAATTCGCGCTGGAAGGCGCCGGAGACGGCGTGTGGGACCGCAACATCAAGACCGGCGAGGTCCTGTATTCCAGGCGCTACAAGGAAATGCTGGGCTACGCCGAGGACGAGGTGGACAACCTGCGCGAAGAATGGGAAAGCCGGGTACATCCGGAGGACAGACCGCGGGTGATGAGCGAGTTGCGGGACTACCTGGAGGGCAGGAGCACCGCGTACGCAAGCGAATTTCGCATGCTGTGCAAGGACGGAAGCTGGAAATGGATACTCAGCCGCGGCATGGTGGTCGGCAGAGATACCGAGGGCAAGCCGGTGCGCATGATAGGCACCCATGCCGACATCAGCGAGCGCATGCGACAGCAGGAGGAAATCGCGCGCGTCAACGAACGCCTCGATCTGGCGCTGCAGGGGTCGCGGCTGGCGCTCTGGGACGCCGACATCGCCAGCGGGCGCATTTACCTCAGCGAAGGCTGGTCCGAAATGCTGGGAGAGCCGCCGCTGGAGACCATTACCGACGCCGAATCGCTGCTGAAGATCGTCCACCCTGAAGACCGAGACCGTATCCGCAGCATGAACATGGAGGCGTTAAAGGGCGCGAGCCCGGAATACCACGTCGAGCAGCGCGTCAAGACCCGCAGCGGCTGGAAGTGGATACTGAGCCACGGCCAGGTGGTGAAGCGGGACGCCGAGGGCCGGGCCCTGCGCATGACCGGAACCAACGCCGACATCACCGCGCGCAAGGAAATCGAGCGCATGAAGAATGAATTCATCTCGGTGGTCAGCCACGAGCTGCGCACACCCCTGTCGTCCATCGTCGGCGCGCTCGGGCTGCTCGCCGGCAGCGCCGACCTGAGCGAGCAGACGCAGACGCTGATCCGCATCGCCAGGGGCAATTCCCAGCGCCTGGTGCGCATAGTCAACGATATTCTCGAATTCGAAAAGCTCGATTCGGACGCGCTGAAGATCGCGCTCGAACCGGTCGACCTCGATGCGCTGGTCGCCGCCGCGATCCAGGCCAACCAGAGCTACGCCGAACAGTACGGCGTCAGCATCGCGCCGGTGCACAACCAGGGTCCGGCGTGGGTCAACGGCAACGCCGACAAGCTGATGCAGGTGATGGCCAATCTGCTGTCCAACGCGGCGAAGTTCTCGCCGCGCGGCGCGCGCATCGAAGTGCGCCTCGCGCGCGCGGCTGGCGTCTACCGCGTCAGCGTCATCGACCCCGGTCCGGGCATTCCGGAAGAATTCAAGCCGCGCATCTTCGATCGCTTTGCCCAGGCCGACAGCTCGACCACGCGCCAGCGGGGCGGCACCGGCCTCGGCCTGGCGATCTGCAAGATGATCATCGACAAGATCGGCGGAAAGATCGGTTTCGTCAGCGCGCGCGGCTCGGGCACGACCTTTTATTTCGAGTTGGAGGCACAGCCGCAGGCGGCGCTCGTCGAAGCGGCGGACCGCGGCGCGACGCGCGCGGCGTAATCAGGCATGGAGCGGCCGCTCAAGAAAATCATGCTGGTCGAGGACGACTCCGACATCCAGCTCATCACGCGCCTCAGCCTGGAGGTCGGCGGCGGCTACGACGTGTGCGTCTGCAGCAGCGGCGCCGAGGCAATTCAATCGGCCCCGGCGTACGCGCCCGATCTGATCCTGCTCGATGTCATGATGCCGGGAATGGACGGTCCCTCCACCATGGACGCATTGTGCAAGCTGCCGGAAATCGCGGCGACACCGGTGGTGTTTTTCACCGCGAACACGCACGAACAAATGCGGCGGGACCTGCTCGGGCGCGGCGCGCTGGACATCATCATCAAGCCGATAGAGCCGACGGCGCTGGTGGAACAGATCGAGGCGATCTGGCAACGCGGCGGAAAACCCGCCGCATCATGAGATCTGCAGGAGTTCGAACCGGGGAAGCATAAGGAGACCGGCCCTTCATTGAGAAGCCGGCGCGAAAGCGTACCTTCATTCCGGGCGGATTCAGGCCGCAGCGAACTCTCCGGTGTAGGCGCGCACCCGCTCGAGCAGACGCTTAGGTTCGAACGGCTTGGCGATCACCCCGTCCGCCCCCGATGCGCGGTATTCCCCGCCCTGCTCCGCCCTTGCGGTGAGAAACACCACCGGAACCGTCGAGTGTTCAGGCATGGCGCGCAGTGCGCGCAACACGCTGAAACCGTCCATCTCCGGCATCATGACGTCGAGCAGGATCAGATCAGGCGAGAACTCGCTCACGCGGCGCAGGCCTTCGGCGCCGGAGGCGCATACCAGCACCTCGAACCCTCCGGCGGAGCCCAGAATGTGCTTGACCAGCCACTGCAGGTCGGTCTCGTCTTCTATGTAAAGAACCCGTTTTCGCTGGCCCATATCACGTTCGTCCGTCATCCATCCTCCGCACCCTGCCCGCGCCGCATTTTCCATCCGATCGGACGCTGACTCGCGCTCCGCCGAGCCCACCGTAGAGCTTACAGGGCGGGATTGCCCCCTTGAAGACCGTTTAACAATGTTTGACGGCAGCGTGACAATTCATGACGAAAGGGCAGACCCCGGCCGGCCGCGCCCGCCGCAACAACCGGATCCGCGCTATGCTTCACCGGTGCGTGCGGCGGCGCTGCCGCCCGGCGCGAACGCGCGCGTCCATGCCGCAACCGAACAACGAGGTGGAACCCATCGTGAAAAAACCCCTGAAGTATCTCCTGACAGGCGTGGCCGGCGTCGCAGCCTTGCTGTTGATCGCGATCGCAGTAATCAGCGCGAATTTCGACGCCAACAAAATCAAGTCCGACATCAGCCGCGCGGTCAAGGACAAGACCGGGCGCACCCTTGCGATCGACGGTGCGATCAAACTTTCGTTCTTTCCGAAGATCGGGGTCGAACTGGGCAAGCTGAGCCTGTCCGAACACAATGGCAGCAAGCCGTTCGCCGCGGTGGATTCGGCGCGCGTATCGATCGACCTCCTGCCCCTTATTTCGGGACAGGTCGTGGTGGACCGGATCGCGGTCGATGGATTGAAGGCGAGCCTCGCCCGCCACAAGAACGGCAGCAGCAATTTTGACGACCTGCTGGGCGAGAGCAAGGCCGCCGGAGACAAGGGCGAAACCGCGGCGCCGCCGATGAAGCTGGACATCGCCGGCATCGATTTGAGCAACGCCGCCCTTGAATGGCGTGACGAGTCGAAGAACCAGCATTTTTCGATCAAAGGTTTGCATCTCAAGACCGGCAGGCTGGGCGGCGCCGCGCCGAGCAAATTCGAGCTGGCCATGAACGTCGCCGGCGATCGCCCGAAACTGGACCTGCAAATAGCCGCGAGCGGCAGCCTGAGCATGGACACGGGGGCGAAGCACTACCAGCTCGCCGGCCTCAGCGCGACCCTCAAAG
Source organism: Pseudomonadota bacterium (assembly GCA_026399375.1). Classification (GTDB taxonomy): domain Bacteria; phylum Pseudomonadota; class Gammaproteobacteria; order Burkholderiales; family SG8-39; genus 2-12-FULL-64-23. The sequence goes on along the minus strand of JAPLRD010000205.1, from coordinate 15,838 downwards.
GCAATGCCGGCGGCATCGCCCTGGAGAAGCTCGAGATACAGGGCGCCGCGGATTTCAAACCCGATGCCGTCGCGATAGACGCGCTGGCGCTGAAACTTGCCGCAAAGCGCGGCGAAGAAAGCATCAGCGCCAGCCTGGACATCCCGAAAGCGCACATGGCCAAGGACACGGTGCGCGCCGAAAAGATTTCCCTCGTCCTGAAACTGGTCGAGGCCGGACGCAATCTCAACGCCACGCTCACCATTCCCGGCATGGAAGGCACGGGCCGCACGTTCAAGGCGGGCGATTTCAGGCTCGAACTCGACGGCAAGCAGGGCAATAACGCCTTCAAGGGCAGCCTGTCGAGCCCGGTCAGCGGCAACGTGGAAGCCGAGCGCTACGAACTCGCCAAGCTCGCGGGCAACATCGGCCTGACCGGGTCCGATCTGCCCAAGGGAGCGGCGGCCATCACCCTGGCGGGCAGCGCAGCCCTGGATCTGAGCCACAAGACGGCGCAGGCGAATCTTGCGGCGCGCTTCGAAGAAAGCAACATCAACGCCAAACTCAACCTGACGCAATTCTCGCCGGCGACGCTCGCGTTCGAGCTCGGCATCGACCAGCTCGATCTGGACAAGTATTTCCCGCCCAAGGCCGGGCAGCCGGTCAAGAGCGACCCGCAAAAGCCGATCGACCTGTCGCCGCTCAAAGCGCTGAACGCGAGCGGCAGCGTCAAGATCGGCTCGCTGCAGGTATCCAAAATCAAGGCGGCCAACATCAACGCCCAGGTCAGGCTCGCCAACGGCCGCCTTGAGGTCAGCCCGCATTCGGCGCAACTGTACCAGGGCAGCCTCGCCGGCGCGCTGAGCGCGGACGCCAACGGCAATCGTTTCACGCTCAAGGAAAGCCTCGTCGGCGTCAACATCGGTCCGCTGCTGAAAGACGTCGCGGACAAAGACATGCTCGAAGGCCGCGGCAACGTCAGCGTCGATCTCGCCGCGACCGGGGCCAGCGTCGGCGCGCTGAAGAAAGCGTTGGCCGGCTCCGCCCGCGTCGAACTCAAGGACGGCGCCATCAAGGGCATCAATCTCGCCGAAACCTTGCGCAAGGCGAAGTCGGCGCTGGGCGCAAAGGGCGCCACCGAGCAGGGCGCGAACAAGCAGGAAAAGACCGATTTCTCGGAGCTGTCCGCCAGCTTCGCCGTCAAGGACGGCATCGCCCACAACGACGACCTGATGCTCAAATCGCCCTTCCTGCGCCTGACCGGAAACGGCGACGTCAACATCGGCAGCGACTCGATCGACTATCTGGCCAAGGCTGCGATTGTCGCCTCGGCCGCCGGACAGGGCGGCCAGGACCTGGGCGCGCTCAAGGGCCTCACCGTGCCGGTGCGGCTCTCCGGCCCGTTCGACGCGCTCAAGTACCGCATCGACTTCGGCGCCATGGTGGGCGAGGTGGCGAAAGAAAAAGCGAAAGAAGCGGTGACCAAGGCGATCAGTGACAAGCTCGGGGGTGGCGCCAAGCCAGACGGTCAAAAGGCCGATCCGAAAGACATCGCCCGCGACGCGCTGAAGGGATTGTTCAAGCGCTGAGGGCATTTGCAGATTCCGGACTTCACGAAGCAGGTCTCAAGACAAGGACGCACAAACATGGACAGAAGAACGGCACTCTCCACCCTCGGCGGCGCGATGCTCGCGGCCTTTTCGGCGCAGGTTCACTCGCAATCGCTGTCGGGACGAACCCTGCGCTTCATGGTCGGCTACCCGGCCGGCGGAGTCGCCGATTTCATCGCGCGCACGACGACCGAAGGCCTGAAAGGCGCGCTGGGGGCGACGGTGCTGGTGGAGAACCGGCCTGGTGCGGCGGGCAACATCGCGCTGGAATTCGTGGCCAAATCCGCCGGGGATTCGGGCGTATTCGGCGCCTTCTCCAACTCGCAACTGACCACCAACGCCTTCGTCCCGCAACTGGTCCCGAAGAACGTCGATCCGCTCAAGGACCTGGTACCGGTGATCGCCCTGGTGGATATGATATTGGTGCTCGCGGTCCGCTCCGACCTCGGCGTGAAGACGCTGGACCAGTTTCTCGCCAAGGCGAGGGAAATGGGTCCGCGCATGCGCATGGGCCTGGCCGGCATAGGCGCGCCGCACCACCTCGCGGCGCTGCTGATCCAGCGCGCTGCGGGGCTGGACATGCTGCTGGTGCCCTACAAAGGCGGGCCGCCGATGATCGCCGATGCGGCGGGCGGACATCTGGACGCCGTCATCACCACCGTACCCGTGGGCGGTCCGATGGTCGCGGCGGGGAAACTCAACTGGATCGCGGTCGTTCAGCCGAACACGATCGCGAGTCTTCCCGGCGTGCCCTCGCTCGCTCCCATCCTGAAGGGTGAAACCATACCGACCTGGAACGGCATCTTCGCGCCGGCGGGCACGCCCGCCGCGGTGCTGAACGAACTGCACGCGGCCATGCAGACCATACTCCACTCGCCGGCGACCACGGCCAAGTTGAGGACCAACGGGCTGGAGCCATTGAATCTGACGCGCGCCGAAACGGCTTCGCGCCTCGCCGACGAGGCGGCGTACATGAAGGACTTCCTGAGCAAGGTCAAGCTGGACTTCAGCACCTGAGCCAGAAGGCGGCGCGGCCGCGCCTATTTTTTCAGCGCCGCCGCGCTCACTCTTTCGCGATTTTCGCGCGCCGGCCCACGTCGCTCCATTTCAGCAGTTCGGCATCGACGAATTTCCTGAACGCATCGCCGGTGAGCGTGCCCGGTTCGCCCCCCATGGCGCGCAGCTTGCCGCGCATCTCCTCGGTCGCCAGGATCTCGGCCATGGCTTCCGACAGTTTTTTCTCGGCGAGATTGCCGTTGGCCGCCGGCATGAACAAGCCGAACCAGGCGGACCCCTCGTAGCCGGGAAGCGGTCCGCTCTCGGCCACGGTCGGCACGTCGGGCAACAGACTGGAGCGCTCGGCGCTGGTGACGCCGAGCGCCACGATCTTGCCCGAACGGATGTGCGGAAGAACCGTGGTCAGCGAGTCGAACATCATCGGCACATGGCCGCCGATCACGTCGTTGAGCGCCGGAGCAGCGCCCTTGTAGCCGATGTTCGTGACATCCAGGCCCGCCATGAACTTGAACAGTTCGCCGACGAGCTGGTTGGCGCCGCCGAAGGTCGCCGTGGAAAATTTCGCCGGGTCCTTTTTCACCAGCGCGATCAATTCGGCGACGGAGCGCGCGGGCACCGCCGGGTTCACCACCAGCGCGCTCGGCACAATCGCCACGAGCGCGATCGGGCTGAAGTCCTTCGCCGTGTCATAGGGCAGCTTGTTGAAGAACACCGGGTTGGTCACGTGGTGGGTCGCCTGAAACAGCAGGGTCGCCCCGTCGGGTGCGGCGCGCGCCACGACGCCCGAGCCGATCATCGCGCTCGCGCCGCCGCGGTTCTCCACCACGACCGTCACCTTGAGTTTGCCCGCCAGCGCCTGCGCGACGTGGCGCGCCAGGACGTCCGTGGGTCCGCCGGGCGGGAACGGCACGACGAGGTTGATCTGGGGCGGCGGAAACGCCTGCGCCGGCGCCCAATGGGGAAACAGACAAAGCAGAGCGCCCGTCATGAACCTCGCAATCCGGTGTTTCACAATCTTCCCTCCCCTGACGTGTGTGACCGGTTCTTCACCCGGCCTGAACCCGCTTCACCATCTTTCGCAGCTTATCGGCGTCGTTTTCGTTCTCGACCGCGATGCTGAAACCGACGTGGGTGAGCACCCCGCTGTAGCGTTCGACGATCTTGTCGGCGATGTCCTCGTACAGGCCGACCACGGCGTACTTGTGCAGCATGTCGTCATCCACGTAAGCGGGCATTTCCTCCCAGCGCTGCTCGCGCGAGAGCACGCTCAGGCGGTCCGCAAGCTCGCCCAGGCCCCAGATCTCGAACGCCGGGCGGTAGGCCGGAGTCGATGCGTAGAAAGCCACGCGGGCGCGGACGTCGCGGATTTTCTTCTCCAGCGCCTCTTCCGTCGCCGCTGCGGCGATGAGCGGCTTTTGCGCCGCCGCCAGCTTGGATGCGTCGCGCCCGCTCTTTTGCGCGCCTTTCCTGAACGCAGGCAGCATGACTTCGCGGATGTAGCGCGGCGTGCACACCGGGTGCGGGCGAAAACCCTCGGCCACTTCGCCCGCGACCTGGCACATGACGGTGTTCAACGCCGCGATATGGATGGGCGGCGGCTCGAATGCCATGGGGCCGGGATTGAACAAGGGCACCATCAGGTCGAGCTTGTAGCGGTCGCTGACATAGTTGAGGCGCGTGCCATTTTGCCAGCAGTCCCAGAACGCGCGAACCGCCCCGACGTAATCCCGCATCCAGGGGCCGGCCGGCGTAAATTCGAGCCCGAAGCGGCGCACCAGGTGCGCGCGCACCTGCGGGCCGAGTCCGAGGGTGAAGCGTCCCCGCGACAGCGCCTGGATCCGCCACGCCGCCATGGCGGTGACGTAAGGTGTGCGCGCGAACGCAATCGCCACCGAAGTCGCGATCGCAAGGCGCGTCGTCGCCTGCGCCGCGAGCGCCGTCAAAATGAAGGAGTCGTCCTTCGTTTCCGTGGACACCATGCCGTCGAAGCCGAGCGATTCGATCAGCGCGGCCTTTTCGCAGGCGGTGGTGATGTCGAACGGTTCGTCCGGCTCGCGCAGCCCCGGGTCCGTCTTGCCGAGATTCAGCTCGGTATAAACCTGCATTATCTGATCCCCTTTCTTCTAAGCGGCTCGGCGACATGGCCCAGCGCCTCGGATAGTTCTCCCGCAGTGCGGAGAACCTCGTTTGCAAGCGCGGCGCGCTGCGTCGCGGGCACGACGTTTTGCGGGAATACCGCGGACACCGCTCCCACGATCTCGCCCGTGGCGTCGAAGACCCCCGCTGCCGCCGCGCCCGCCCCCGTGAGGCTTTCGCCGTGGTTCCAGGCGATTCCGGTACGCCGGATGACGGCCAGACTCGCTTCGAGGTCCTTCACGGATGTGATGGTCGCCGGCGTCATGCGCTGCAGGCCGGACTGTTCAATGATGGCTTTCGCGCGCGACTCCGCCATGTTAGCGAGCAGCACCTTGCCCGCGGCGGTCGCGTGCAGCGGGCGCCTGTCGCCGAGTTGCAGTATCACCCGCAGCGCCGCCGGGCTTTGCACCGCCGCGACCACCAGCATCTCGAACCCGTCGAGCACCGCCACGTGCGCAGCATGCCGCGTCCGGTCGACCAGCTTGCCCAGCCGAGGCAGCGCCAGAGTGTGCAGTGCGTTGCGGTTGGCGACCTGCATGCCGAGCTGCAGCGCGCCCATGCCGAGGCGGATGCGCTTTGTCGCCGGGTCGCGTTCCAGCATCCGCCACTCGCACAGCGTGGACACCAGGCGCGATGCGACGCTCTTGTGCATGCCCAGGCGCTCGCACAGCACGGACAGCGTCAACTCGGGTTCGGCGCTGGAAAAGGCGTGCAGAATCTGCATCGCCTTGACGACGGTCTTTCTGCTGTCCGTGCCCGCGCTTTCGACGTCCATCGCGCCTCGATTCGGCCTGAGTTGCCATATGCGCAACTCGGTTGCTTGTAAAAAAATTGTAGCACGCGGACGGCAATGGCGGGTGGATCGGCCTGGATGCCCGGTCGGCTAACGAAAATCAGGAAAAGAGACGGACCGAAATATTCGGCACACCCGGGGCAAGACGACCAGGTCAACAGCCGGCGCAGCGCAAAGCGCGCTGCACCGGGCACGGACTGGAGACCGGAACTAATTCCGCCTGCCCATCACTCGAAGCATGAAAATGGACTAACCTGAAACACCAGGAGCTGCTTACAGTCCCTAGCGCGCAATCGTTTTTGCCCGCCAGTCGTCGAACCACGCCGGCAGGTCCGCCGCGGGCATCGGGCGCGCAATGCCGTATCCCTGGCCGAAATGGCAGCCGAGTTTGATCAGTGCGTCGCCGTGGCGCCCGGTTTCCACGCCTTCGGCGATGACGTCGTGATTGAGCGCATGCGTCATGCGTATGACTCCGTCGACGATGCCGTGGTCCTCCGGGTCGTCGAGCATGTCGCGCACGAAGCTGTGGTCGATTTTCACCGATTTCACCAGCAGGCGGCGAAGATAGGTCAGCGAAGAAGAGCCGGTGCCGAAATCGTCCAGCGCGAACTGCACGCCGAGCACGAGGCATTCGGCCAGGGTACGCGCCGCCTGCTCCGCCTCCCCCAGCGAAGCGCCTTCCTGGATTTCGAGTTCCAGGTCCGATGGCGGCACCTTCGGATAGCGCTCGAGCAGGGCGCGCAACCGCAGCGCGAAGTCGGACTGGCGCAGGTGGTCGGGGCTGACGTTCACGCTGACCTTCATGCGCAGCCCGCCCGCATCCCACGCGGACATCTGTTGCAGCGCTGCTTCCATCACCCATTCGCCCATCGCGACCTCGAGCTGGGTGTTCACGAGGATGGGAAGAAACTCGCCCGGCGGCAGCAGGCCGCGCACCGGATGCTGCCAGCGGATCAACCCTTCGACGCCGATCACCTCGCGGCTGATCAGGTTGATCTTGGGCTGGAAATGCAGAATGAATTCGCGCCGCTCAAGCGCCTCGGCGATGCACCGGCGCTCTTCGCGCGGTGTCCACAGCCCGGTATCCATCGCCGGATCGTAGACGTGGTATCGGTTCTTGCCGGCCCGCTTCGCCCAGTACATGCATTGATCGGCGTGCCTGAGCAGCGCCTCGTCGTCCGCTTCGTCCCGGGGAAACAGCGTGACGCCCACGCTGGCCGAGACGGCGATCCGGCCCTCCCTGGACGCCCGCAGCGCCGACAATGCCGCCAGAGCGCGGTCCAGCGCCTGACAACACTCTTCTTCGTGTTCGAAATCGTTGTAGAGCAGCACGAATTCGTCGCCGCCCAGGCGCGCGAGCGTATCGTCGGCGCGCAGCGTACGCCGCAGGCAATTGGCAACCGCCACCAACAGTTCGTCTCCCGCTTCGTGGCCGTGCTGGTCATTGACGGACTTGAAATTGTCGAGATCAAGCAGGCAGATCGCAAGCACTTTGCCCCTGCGCTTCGCCCGCGAGCGCGCCTGTTGCAGGCGGTCGGCGAGCAGCCGCCGGTTGGGCAATCCGGTGAGCGCGTCGTGATGCGCGACCAGATCGAGTTCCGCCTCGTGCCGCTTGATCTCGCTGATGTCGGAGAAGACACCGACGTAGTTGGCGATCCCGCCCGCCTCGTCGGCGATCGCGTTGATGGCGACCATCGCCGGGAACACCGAGCCGTCCCTGCGCCTGTTCCAGACCTGGCCGCGCCAGGCGCCTTCGTTCTCCAACGCCGAACGCATCGCCGCATAGAACGGCGCTCCGTGGCGGCCTGATTTCAGCAGCGCCGGCGTCATTCCCAGAACATCGTTGCGGGCGTAGCCGGTAAGCCGGCTGAAGGCGGGATTCACATCGACAATGCAGCGCCGCGCATCGGTGATGAGGATCCCTTCCTGGCTGATTGAAAAAACGCCTGCTGGAAGACACATGCGATCCGCACCGCATATCGCCCGCAGCATGCCGTCCTGCTTCAAGATCGTCTGATCGGCCATCTTCTGCAAATCGCCCCAGGCGTATTCCCGCGGGGCCGAGGCGGCCCCGCAATTGCCCGAGACTGAAGGCCTGAGCATAGGAGCGATCCCCCGCCATGCCCATAGCTTGGAACATCAAAGTGAGATCGCTTGAAAAGCTAGGCGGGCCGCGCCGCACCGAATCCTGCCGGGCGACCTTGTCCGGGGAAAAGCGCGACCACTATTTGTCGCAATATTATATTTATTGCAATCTATTCTCAGAATGCTACAATTAATTACGACTTTTCCTAACAATAACTGACTAATGACTATATTGCGACAAGGCAAGCGGACCAAGGACAGATCAAAGCTTCTCGGCCTGGACGCCCCCCGCGCATGGGACACCGAACTCGCGTTCCAGCACCTGCACAAGTCCGGCGAAGCCGATACCAAACGCACGGCCGAGCGGCGGCTGCACGAGCTCGCGATCCTTCCGCCGGAGCTGAAGGCCGAGACCCTGGAAGACGAACTCGGCCGCAAACCCATACCCGCGGTGCTGAACTGGGACATCGAACAAGCACGCGGTAGATCGAGGCTGGTGCTGTTCGCGCAGTTGCACCAACTGCCGGGCGGACAGGACTGCCTGCACGCCAACGACGCGCGCGGCGCGCGCTATTGGGTGCCGCTGGCGGACGCCACCGCCACCGAAAAAAGCGTCGCCGGCGCGCTGCAGAAACTGCAGCAACACATCGGCAAGTCCATCGCCGTCTTCCCGCACGCTCGCATGGCCGGCCTCTGCCGCAAGCTGGCAGCGCCGGAGCAGGTGCACCTCGGCCTGCTCAGCTACCCGGGCACGCTCGATCTCGAAGCGCAGCGCCGGCCTAAGGGCGCCGTGCAGAAGGCCGCGCCGCATCTGAAGCGCCTCGAGGCCGAAAGCATTCACATCATCCGCGAAGCGGTGGCCGAAGCCGAGAACCCGGTGATGCTCTATTCGGTGGGCAAGGACAGCTCGGTCATGCTGCAGCTCGCGCGCAAGGCGTTCTATCCGTCCCGGCCGCCCTTCCCGCTTCTGCACGTGGACACGCGCTGGAAGTTTCAGGACATGTATCTCTTTCGCGACTACATGGCGCGCGAAAGCGGCATGGATCTCCTGGTGCACGTCAACCCCGAGGCCGTCGCCAAGGACATCAACCCCTTCGATCACGGCTCGGCGCTGCACACCGACATCACCAAGACCGAGGGGCTGAAGCAGGCGCTGGACAAGTACAAGTTCGACGTCGTCTTCGGCGGCGCGCGCCGCGACGAAGAAAAATCGCGCGCGAAGGAGCGCATCTTTTCCTTCCGCACCCCGGCTCACCGATGGGATCCGAAAAACCAGCGCCCCGAGCTGTGGAACCTCTACAACACGCGCAAGGCCCAGGGCGAGAGCATCCGCGTATTTCCGCTCTCGAACTGGACCGAGCTCGACATCTGGCAGTACATCCACCAGGAAAACATCCCCGTGGTGCCGCTGTACTTCACCAAGGAGCGGCCGGTGGTCGTGCGCGACGGCATGATCCTGCTCGTCGACGACGCGCGCATGCGCCTCTTGCCCGGCGAAGAGATCCAGGCGCAGAAGGTGCGCTTTCGCACGCTGGGCTGCTACCCGCTCACGGGAGCGGTGGCGTCCGAGGCGACCAACCTCACCGAGATCGTGCTCGAACTCGTCAATGCGCGCACCTCCGAGCGCCAGGGGCGCGCCATCGATTCGGACGCCTCCGCCAGCATGGAAAAGAAAAAGCAGGAGGGCTATTTCTGATGGGACGCAAAGCCAAGGCCCCCGCCGTGAAACCGGCAAGACGCGAGGCGGAACTCCGCCCCGCCACCATCGAAGCCTTTCTCGCGCAGCAGCAGGAGCAGGACCTGCTGCGCTTCATCACCTGCGGCAGCGTCGACGACGGCAAGAGCACGCTCATCGGGCGCCTCCTGTGGGAAGCGCAGCAACTGTTCGACGACCAGCTCGCCGCGCTCACCGCCGAATCGAAGAAATACGGCACCCAGGGCGAGGCCATCGATTTCGCCCTGCTGGTGGACGGCCTCGCCGCCGAGCGCGAGCAGGGGATCACCATCGACGGCGCCTACCGCTTCTTCGCCACCAACAAGCGCAAGTTCATCGTCGCCGACACGCCCGGGCACGAGCAGTACACGCGCAACATGGTCACCGGCGCCTCCACCGCCGACGTCGCGTTGCTGCTGGTCGACGCGAGCCAGGGCGTGCTCACGCAGACGCGGCGCCACGCCTATCTCGTGTCGCTGATGGGCATACGCCACGTGATGCTGGCGGTGAACAAGATGGATCTGGTCGGCTTCGACCGCGCCGTGTTCGAGCGCATCGACGCCTCCTTCCGCCAGTTCGCGCAGACCCTGGGCTTCGAGAGCATCACCACCCTCCCCTTGAGCGCGCTGAAAGGCGACAACATCCTCGCGCGCTCGGCCAACACGCCCTGGTACTCGGGCCCCACCCTCATGGGCTATCTAGAGACCATCAAGGTCAAACCAAAGGTGTCGGGAAAATTCGTGTTCCCGGTGCAGTGGGTCAACCGGCCCGATTCGAAGTTCCGCGGCTTCAGCGGCAGCGTGGCCGAAGGCCGGGTGCAGGTGGGCGACGAAATCCGCGTCACCGCCTCGGGCCAGACCGCCAAAGTCGCCGCAATCGTCACCATGGACGGGCCGCTAGTCGAAGCGGCGGCGGGCGACGCCGTCACGCTGAAGCTCGCCCGCGAAATCGACGCCTCGCGCGGCGACGTGATTTCGCTCAGCGCAAGCCCGCTCGACACCACCGACCAGTTCGAAGCCACGCTGGTGTGGATGGACGCCGAGGCCGGGCTCATCGGGCGCGTGTACGAGGTCAAGCTCGCGACGCAGTGGGCGTCGGCCTCGATCACCAACATCAAGCACCGCGTCGACATCAACACCCTCGCGCACGAGGCGAGCCGGCAGCTCGGGCTGAACGACATCAGCGTGTGCACGCTCGCCCTGAGCAAACCGCTCGCCTTCGACACCTACGAGCACTCCAGGGCCCTGGGCAGTTTCATTCTGGTCGACCGCTTCAGCCACACGACCGTCGCCGCCGGCATGATCCGCCACAGCCTGCGCCGCGCGCAGAACGTGCACAAGCAGGCGCTCTCGATCACGCGCAAGGACCGCGAAAAACTCAACGGCCACAAGGGCCGCGTCATCTGGTTCACCGGCCTCTCGGGCTCGGGCAAGTCCACCATCGCCAACGCGCTCGAAGTGGAACTGCACGCACAAGGGCGGCGCACCTACATCCTCGACGGCGACAACGTGCGCCAGGGGCTGAACAAGGACCTCGGATTCACCGACGCCGACCGCGTGGAGAACATCCGCCGCATCGCCGAGATCGCAAAGCTCATGATGGACGCCGGCCTGGTCGTGATGACCGCCTTCATCTCGCCCTTCATGCGCGAGCGCGAAATGGCGCGCGAGCTCATCGGGGCGGACAATTTCGTCGAAGTATTCGTGAACACCCCGCTCGAGGTGTGCGAACTGCGCGACACCAAAGGCCTGTACAAGAAAGCGCGCGCCGGCCTGCTGCCCAACATGTCCGGCATCGGCAGCCCCTACGAGCCACCGGCTTCGCCGCAGATCGTTCTGGACAGCACGACCAAGACGCGGGAGTGCGTGAAGCGGCTGCTTGAATTAATTGTCTAGACCGCGAGCGGAAAAAGCCACCTTGTGAGCTGGATAAGCTCTAGCGCATCCGCCCAGAAAAATGCGCCCCGAACCGGCGCAAAAAATCATCGACCTCCGCCGCCGGCAAACGGTTGATCCCCGCCGCGGCCTTGCGCCCGCCGCCGTTCGCGAACTGCCGGCATAGCGCGTCGGCGCCGTCGGGCCGGTCGAGCGGTGCGCGCACGCTCACGGTGTAGCTGCCGTGCGCATCCGGCGTCAGCACCGCATGCGCCGCTTCGGGCCGCTCGGACACGAGGCGGTTGGCGAAAACGCCGCTCACGCGCCGCGCCCAGGGCGCATCGGGCAGGAGCCAGGCGCGGCACGCATCGCGTTCGAGCACGGGCGCAAGCGCCTTCGTCTCGCTCAAGTCGGCGCGAAAGCCCGCTGCGAGCCGCGCGTACACGGGCGACGCGGCGACGAACTCCCCCGGATCCGCGAACGGGCGCAGCGCCGAATACAGCTCGGCCGGATGCACGTGCAGATCTTCCGGCGTATCGCCGTAGCCGTTGTAATTGAGGCATTCGCCGAGCGCGGCGAGCATGCGCGTGCGCTCCGTGGCGTAACCGCTTGCGTGCGCCAGCGCTTGCGCGCTCGCAACGAGGTTGTCGCCGAAGGCGGCCGCCACCGCCCAAGGGCGAAAGCGGCCGTTCAGATGGCGGTCGACGATGATGCTGGTGCAGACATCGGCCGCGGTATCGATGTGCGCCTGCAGATTGGGATGCGCGGGCACCTCGCCCGCATAGTGATGATCGAAATAGCTGACGCGCGCGCCCGCGTCGAGCAGGCGCAGGAGCGCCGGCCGGTTCGGATCCAGCGAAATATCGAGCACGGTGATTTCATCGCCAGTCGAAGCCTCCACCCGCTCTAGCAGACGGATATCGCGCTTGGCGCCCGTGACCAGGCGGTCGCTCCCCGGCTGCGCGAGGCGCAACTGATGCAGCGCGCAGATGCCGTCCGCGTCACCGTTGAAGACGTCGATCTTAGCCAAGAGCTTCCAATGCTGACCGGCGGCGGTTAAGGGTCAAGGTCAGGAAACGACTCATTCCAATCTGATGCGATTGCCAGCCAGGGTTTCGATTCTCTACTCAGGAACGAGAATAGTAACTTGTGCTCGCCTGAGAAGTTTTCTGAAATCGGCGTCGAATGTAACAAGGTGCTCGCCAAGTTGAATCACGGCGGCCGCAAGCCACGCATCCGGCACGTCGTTGGCGACTAATTTCTTCTCGATGCAAAGTTGGCGCAACATTGGCCATTCGGAGCCAAGGGTTGGCATCTCGACGCCTGGCACGGCAACGAGCGCATCCAGGAACTCCAGTGCATCGTCCATGGGCGTCGGATGGTTGAATATCTTCGGGTTGGTGACCAGGCGCAAAAAGCTGGCCGCCACCATCGGCATCAGCTTCAGACTCGCACCGTCCGCGCAGGCTGCGACAGATTCATCCAGGCACGCATATGCGGTTTTGTGATGCGGATGATCACTGCGGGAAGCCGCGATCAACAAATTGACATCAGGCGTCATTGTCCGCTGCATCCAGCATGGCTTTGTTGCTCATCGGGTCAAGGCCCGAAATCAATCCGCCGCGTCCTTTGTAGACGGGAATCTTTCGCTTCTTCGCCCTGGGCATGGAAGTCGCGGACCGAAGGCGCAGTTGCAGGCCTTCTTCAATGAGCCGAGTCAGGCTGGTCTGCCGCTTCGCTGCCAAAGCCTTGGCGTTGGCAAGAAGCGTATCGTCGATGTCGAGAGTGGTCTTCATATTTTGATCATACAGATTTCTGTATATTCATGCAAACATTGCCTCCTCAACTTTACCCCACCGCCCATCGCGCCTCGAATGCCCCGCTTCGTTCACGGCCCAAGCTACGGAATTCATCGCCATGACCACGTACTCGCCGGCGAATTGCCATGCGATCCCCGGCGCAAACTGAGTCCGATCCTCTCCCCTCAAGGCGTGAGAACTGGCACAATCCGAGCGTGCACACTCATTTGTCTTCTTTTCAACCATGATCCTCGTCACCGGCGGCAGCGGCTACATCGGTTCGCACGCGTGCGTCGCGCTCGCCGGGGCGGGCCGCGACATCCTCATCCTCGACAACCTGTGCAACAGCCGCGCGAGCGTGATCGACCGCCTGGAGACGATCTGCGGCAAAAGGCCCAAATTTATCCAGGGCGACATGCGCGACGCGGCGTTGCTCGACACCATCTTTGCCGAACACCGCATCGAAGCAGTGATCCACTTCGCCGGGCTCAAGGCCGTGGGCGAGTCGGTGGAAAAGCCCCTCGCCTACTACGACAACAACGTCGGCGGCACGCTGGCGCTGCTCGCGGCGATGGGGCGCGCGAAGGTGAAGACGCTGGTGTTCTCTTCGTCGGCCACGGTCTACGGCGACCCGGCGAGCGTGCCGATCCGCGAAGACTTCCCGCGCTCGGCCACCAACCCGTACGGGCGCAGCAAGCTGATCATCGAAGACATCCTCACCGACCTGCAGCGCGCCGAACCCGACTGGCGCATCGCGCTCCTGCGCTACTTCAACCCGGTGGGCGCGCACGCGAGCGGCCTGATCGGCGAGGACCCGCAGGGCATCCCCAACAACCTGATGCCTTTCGTCGCACAGGTCGCGGCGGGCAAGCGCGAGTTCCTCAACGTCTTCGGCAACGACTACCCGACGCCCGACGGCACCGGCGTGCGCGACTACATCCACGTGGTCGATCTCGCCCAAGGGCACATCGCCGCGCTCGACTACCTCGACCGCAAGGGCGGACTGCTCACGGTGAACCTCGGCACCGGCCGCGGCTATTCGGTGCTGGAGATGGCCGGCGCCTTCGCGCGCGCGAGCGGCCGTCCGGTCCCGCACCGCATTGCGCCCCGCCGAGCGGGCGACATCGCCCAGTGCTGGGCCGACCCCGCGCTGGCAAAGACACTTCTAGACTGGAGCGCCGGGCGCGGCCTCGACGCCATGTGCGCCGACGCGTGGCGCTGGCAGCAGTATTGCAGCGCCTCGCCCGAATGACCTGAAGGCGTCGTTCCAACTGTCCGAAAGGTAAAAGCACTGGGCAAGCACCGCGGCGTTCAAGTGCGACTTGACGCCACACGGGGCAAAGGCAGCCACCAAACGCTCTACTTCGGCGACGCGTTCACCGTAGTTCGGAACCTGAAGGATGAGTTGAAAACAGGAACCTTCCATGCCATGTGTTCCCAGCTTGGCATCAAACCAACCGAACTCTGAGGTGTGAAATGGAACGATTCGAATACGCCGTGACACTGACGCCAGCCGAGGAAGGCGGGTTCGTCGTGACCTGCCGCGACCTGCCGCAGCTTGTGACCCAAGGCGAAGATGTCGCCGACGCCCTTGCCGAAGCTTCGGATGCGATGGATGAAGTGTTTGCCGCCTACATGCAGGGAAAGCTGGACTTCCCGGCATCGAGCAAAGCCCGACGTGGCGAACACCTGGTCGCGCCACCCGCCGTGACTGTGGCAAAAGCGGCTCTGTGCGTTGCCATGAAAGAAGCACACATCACAAACGTGCAACTTGCCAGGCAACTAGGGGTCGACGAGAAGGAAGTCCGCAGGCTCCTCGATCCGCACTACGCGTCCAAGTTGCCGCGGATCGCCCAGGCGGTGGCAATGCTGGGAAAGCGCCTTGTGATCGGATTAGAAGCGGCTTAGCGCTAGACACCAACCACCTGGGCGCTCACGTAGCTTATCGCAGCAAACACATGGCGCGCGCCCAGTTGCCGGTTCAGGCGTACATCAGCTTGCCTGCCGGCTCCGGAATGGGACGGTCGAGTGCACGCGCCGTTTAGATCCACTCCTCGATGACGCGCTCAGCGTTCTTCACCGCGTCCTGATAGTTTGCGCCATCGGCCATGCAGCCGGGGAGTTCGGGCACTTCGACGACGAAGCACTGATCCTCTTTGCTCCAGAAAATTACCAATTCGTCGCGATGTTGCATCTTCATCACCTCGCGAGCTTGTATTTCAATACCAGATTTCGGACTTGCTTTACTTGATACGCTTTCGCTTTATTGCCAATGGGTTGCAGATTGATGATCTCAGCCCATCGGGTCTGGTAAATATAAAATGATCGCCCTTAACGCGCTCCTCGAAGTCCAGTTGATCCAGAACATACCGCAAATCCGCAAATGCCAGATTGTGATCGGCGGTACCCCGCAACAAACCAGCAAGAATTTTCTCAAGTTTGCTCACGGCCGTGACTCGCTATCTACCCCGGCAATACCGATGCTCAAGTCTGTAGCCTAACAAATCGCGGTGACAGTGCCACTACGCGCACGGGAGTCTGCCCACACGGGCCGGTTCTGCACGTATCGACCAGCCCAGCTCTGGCGGGCCTCCCGGCCCACTCGACCGCCAATCGCAAGAAGCGCCATCTCCAAATAGCGTTTCAAGCGAGTTTCACCGCCCGACTATCCCCGCAAAATGCATCAGGCACACCCGAAGCCGTTCATCAAGATGGCGGACGGCGAAAGCCTGCTGCTGAAGACCCTGCAGCGCGCGCTTGCGACGGGCGCGAGCGAGGTGCTCACCGTCACCAACCGCGACTATTACTTCATCACGCGCGACGAGTACTCG
>JAPLRD010000354.1 GCA_026399375.1 Pseudomonadota bacterium | reverse complement strand
TTCGCGCAATGGTCTTCAGTCGGCGGACGACTACCTCATTGCGAACCTGCGGTTCGAAAATGGCGTCGATGCCGTGTTAGAGAGTTCTTGGTGCTCCCCGCCCATGAGTGGCGCGGCGGGTGGCGCGCGTTTTGAGGTTTGGGGAACCCAAGGCTCAATCCAACTTGATGACGGGGAAATGAACGTCGAGATCTTCAGAGGCAGCGAGCGTCTCACGACGCCCGACACGTACGAAGATTTCGAAGTGCACGGACTTCGCCACGGCATCTTCGAAAATCTGGTTGATCACTTCGTCGAGTCAATGAGACAGGGGCGACGGAACGATGATGTGCTTCAGGACGGCGTCGAGTCGATTCGCGTATGCGACATGATCTCTAGATCTGTGCGAGAGAAACGGGTCATGAGCCGTGACGAGAAATGAACATCGACGATTTCCGCGGACGGCGGCTTATTGTTGTCGCCAATGAAGCGGGGGGCGGATCGCTGCTAGCTGCCCTGATGTTCAAGTGGCAACCAGCACCGGATAGTATCGTCGTAGCGTCGGATACGGCCGTGCCTTATTTCATGAAGGGCACTTTGTTGATTCACACGGCAAGTAGTGTTCTCGACACCAAGAACGCGATTGCGCTCATCGAGGCTATTCAGCCGGAATGGGTGATCGTTGGCACATCAGCTTTTGCCTCAATCGAAAAAATCTTCATGATGGCAGCGCAGACAGCAGGAACACCGTTCGCTGCGTTTGTGGATCATTACTGGAACCTGTGGCAGCGATTTGCGCACGAGGAAACCGCGGAAAGATGGTTCTACCAGCTTTTCACGCATCCCTTGTTACAACAGGCGGCGACGTCTAATGCAGGCAGAAGCCGGGAAGAGGTCATGGCCTTGCTCGATCTGCCCGAGGCCGGGCCTGTCGTGCTCTTCGTGTCTGAGTACGGTTTTCCCGAATCCGAGAAGTGGCAGTGGGAGCAGGCACCAGTGGGCGATCTTGAGCAAGTCCTCGAAGCGGTGCTTCACGCTTGCAGCAAGAGTGGTCCAAGCGCAGGATGCAAGCGGACAGTGCTCATCAAATTGCACCCAGCACAAGTGGATTTTCCTGCTTCGATATTTAGCAAATACTCATCTGCTTCATATCGGATGGTGCGGCAGTTCGATAAGCAAGAGCTTTTCGCAGTGTCGGACCTCGCGATCGGACTCGATTCGATGCTGCTGCTCGAAGCGTCATGGGCAGGCTTGCCGACCTACTCATATCACGCGAGCGGTGTTGGAAGGGGGCGATGGTTGAGTGATATTCACCCTGAAATTTGCGAGTTGCATAGCGCAAGTGCGTGCGCAAAGGTAATTGATGACGCTCCCTGCCCCGCTCGGCGCTGAGGTGCAATAGAGATGACGGGGTTTCCTGCGGCCTGGTAGGCAGCGACCGTCTTGGCAATGTGCATGAACTGGGTATCCCGGTCTTCATGTTTTCCGCCTTCGCGTGTCTTGCGCGTCAACTGCAGGCTGTAGTGCATTTGGCTGAGCAAATCACAGACCGTTCTTTGGCTGACCTGGTGTCCCTCTTTATTAAAACAGGTAAACTTGATTGCGAGTTATTCAGACCATCCTTAAGGCTCCTTAAGGCGAGACTATCCATGTGCGGTATAGCTGGCATCTTGGCGCCGGGTCAGTACGACGGCGTGTGCGAATCGGTGGAACGCATGAATGACCAAATCGCGCATCGAGGTCCCGACGGTCATGGCGTTGAGGCGTATTCAATCGGCACCGGTTCGATTGACCTATTGAGTGCGCAACAGGGTCTCGTGAACGCAGACAAACTCCGTCTCGCATATCGAGAGTACATTCAGCATAACCCGCGAGTATCTTTTCGAGACATTTTCGTGCCGTCGGCCTTCGAAATGTGGATGCGGACATTTTCACCCTGGCTGAAATAGTAAGCATGAACGCACTGCCAGTAGGAAGAACCCATCAACCTGAACCTCGAACGGAAACCGCAACCGTCGCTAACAAATTGATTTTGTTCGACTTTCAACCGGACAGTAGTGAGTTCAGATACCGAATTTCCCAAACATGGCGGCCGGCCAAGTAATGAAAACTTTCAAAGTATTGGTGCTTGGCGCGGGTCGTATCGCATCGGGATACGACAGCTTCGAAAGCACCGATGTGTTGACCCATTGCACGACAGCTTTCTTCGACCTAGATGACTGCAGAAAACAAGAACCAGATATTGTTGTCATATGCACACCGGACCATACACACGCATCCTTTCTCGAGTCAATACTTGACTGGCGTCCGCTGTTGGTGGTGTGCGAGAAGCCGTTGACCGTTACCTTGAACGAGTCTGAGCGTTTGATCGGCAAATACGAAGTCGCTCAAGTGCCGCTCGCCGTCGTCTACCAACGCCGGTACGACCATGACATCAACAGAATGCGCGAAATGATTCATTCAGGCGCACTCGGAGCGTTCCTCGTTGGGACGCTTCTCTACTCGAAAGGATTGCTTCATAACGGCTCCCATGGGCTAGACTTATTGATTTACTTGTTTGGAAACATCTTGCATGCCGAATATCATAGTCACCGCGTAGACTACTCGCAGTCAGACCCCACTGTTTCGGGAAGGCTACGTTTTGATTACGGTGACGTCTATCTCCTGGCGGCAGATGAGCGCTGCCATAGTCTTTTCGAACTCGATCTCGTATTTGAGAAAGGGCGATTCCGGTTACTCGACTCGGGTCTTACGATAGAAGTTCAGCACGTCATCGCCGACCCAGTGTTTCCAGGCTACAAAGCTCTGCTACCTGCCGACAAGCGGCCTTCGACACTAAACCGCGCCCTGTACTCTATGTGGGATCGCATAGCTGCTTGTTTAGATACGAATACACCATTACCGACGAATGCGCGGGAGGCACTCCTTTCGCAGAAAGTGTGCACGGAGCTACTACAGCAAGCAATGGGAGATCGTTCTTAATGCCTCGCAATACTGTTGCCTTCATTATTTCCCGCACGGGATCAACCCGTGTTCCAAACAAAGCATTGCTTGATATCGCAGGACAACCGCTGATCGCTCATATGATCCGCATCGCGAAGCAGGTGGTCGGCGTTGATTCCGTTTGGCTCGCAACGACGGCATTGCACAACGACGACGCGCTTGCTGACGTTGCTGGCTCTCGCGGCATTGACGTGTTCCGGGGCGATCCGGAGAAAGTGCTCGATCGCATCCATGCGGCTGCACGTTTCGCCCGTGCAGACACTATTATCTACATCGGAGGCGACTGCCCACTTCTAGACCCGGTTCTTCTTTCCGAAGCAGTTCGCGAATTCAATAGTTGTCCCTGCGACTATCTATGCAATTACGAGCCGCCAACCTTTCCTGGAGGGATGGACATAAACGTTATCAGCTTCGACGCTCTAGACGAGGCTTATCGCGGTGCAGTCGCGCCTTCCCAGCGCGTACATCCATTCAGCTATCTAACTTTTCACCCCGAGGATTTCATCATCCGGAACATGGTGCAAGGTAACGATCTTTCGACATACCACTGGTCAATTGATTATCCCGGAGATGTCGAGTTCATCCGACTTGTATATCGGTCGCTATACCGCAAGGATGCGGTAATATGCATGGAGGATGTTCTTCGCCTGATCCGGGAAAACACCGACATAGATAAATACCATCGACGGTTACTAAAACCGAGCGTTGCCCATGCGTTCTTCTCATCCCCAGGAATGATGCACGACATAACGAAGGATATTAATCATCTCTCCGAATCAGCGATCCGCGCAATTAATAATGGTTCGTACAAAATGGCTGAATCCGCCTATAAGGAAATCACGCGAATCACGTCAAAATTGAGCTTGATGAACCGAGACAAGGCAAAACAATAGTTCAATGGAACGAGGTATCAATGAGTGTAATTCTCCGTATAAACGATTCTCTGACACTCTTGAACCGCGCGGTGCTCCTGATTCTCGCGACTGGGCTCGCCGTTTACGCTACGGTGAAACAGTTCATTATGATCGACGAATTCGCTCTTCTGCTCTTCGGTGTTTTATCTATGCTCGCGGTTGGTCAGATTGACGGAGCTAGTTTCAAACGATCGATATTCAGTCCGCTCTCCATCGCGTTCCTCGTGTATCTCGCCTACTACATCTTCAGGCTGGATCTGAATCTACAAGACATTGCGGACCTAGACATTTCGCCGAATCGCATTCCACTAGAGATCGCCGCACTGTTTATCTATTATATTACTCTCATGATCGCAAGCTCACTGCGCCCGCGTTCCCATGTTTTCTACTTTTTCTTCTGGTTCCTTGCGATCACCACTACAGTAAACACCGTGATTAGCATTACCGACTTTGACGCTATAAGAAACAAAAACTTTTATGCCTACCAAGCCATTACCTTTATGCCGCTCCTGCACATCGCCTTGCTTCGCAATATGAAGTTATGCCGGTTCTTAATGGTGGCGCTCGCTGTCTTGGTGCTTTTTGTGTTTGAAAGCCGCGCTGGGTTCGTGGCCATAGTGTTTTATCACTTCACGTTCGCAGCGTGGCCGGTGGTGTCAAGAAACAGGAAACGTCTTCTAGCAGGCTTGATAGGTCTACTTGCCCTTGTCGTAGCTCTCATTTACATCTACACGTTTGTGCTAGAGAACATCGATATTACTGCTTTCACGGAGTTCAATGAAAAGATCTTCGACAAGGGGATATTAGGGCGGCTGTATATCTGGCAAGAACTTATCAAACAGATTAGCATGAATTTCTACCTCGGACTCTGCTCGAACTGCAACACAGAATTCTTTATGGGTGGACTGCTCGATCGCAACCTTTCCTCTCACAGCACATTCTTGGAACACCTCTTTCGAGGTGGCGTGGTCGCGCTTCTCCTGCTGCTGATTGTGCTGTTTCGGATCGCAGATCTATGCTACCGGTACAGGAGCAGTGCATATGCGCGGATTTGCTTCTCTTACCTCGCGACGTCCATCTGCATTGCCTCTGCATATGAGTTCATCTTCTTTTCAGTTCTCACAGTCAATTTCATTTTCTGGCTGGGTATCGGATTCCTGTGGAACGCAATGAGGCATGATATAGTCCTGAATCCGTGATTTGACATCAAATAGTGGTAAATTTATCTTTATAAATCAAGCAGTTAAGCGTAAAATGGCGTTCACCCAGAAGGTGAGCAATAACATGACCGATTTCATAATCAAAAAGCTTTCCTACGAGCTCAGTTCCCACGCCGGACTGGCCTTCGTTGGCAAATATCTCAAGCGAATCAAGCTCAACTCTTTGGTCGATTCGGCTTTTCCGGTTCGCTCTGGCGCGGCCAATGATCAAAGATTGGATTCTTTCATCTATAGTTCCCATGGAAGCAATCAATAGAACATAGGGGAAAATAAAATGCGCTTCGATGTCAAAGCTGCCGAATACTACGGTCGCGGCACTCCGGACCCGAACAGCTTTTTAGGACCCTCTTTTGTCACCATGGTCGAGCGGCCAATTAAGCAGTTGGTTGCCCGTTACCATCTGGCCGGAAAATCTATTCTCAGCCTTGGAGCTGGCGCTGCATTCGAGGAGTATTGGATGTCCCAGGCGGGCGCGCGGCTCACGCTGAACGATCTGGATGCGGCGCATGGGCACATCCGACCCTATCTAGAAACCCTACCCGCCGGTGATCTGACTTATTACCTGGAGGATGCGGCCGAGACGATCAGATTTGTTGAACGGCACGACGTGCTGTACGTGTCCAGCTTCCACCCGGACGAAATTAGGAGAGAGGAAATCGTGGCTCGGCATGGCGGCTGGCCAATCGGTGAATCACCCTATCACGAGTTGCTGCTCAACGCAATGGGATGCGTGAAGCCCAACGGACTCGTGATTTTCCAGCACTATCGGGGTGGCGTGGATCCATCCACAAGCCCGCACTACATACTAGCCGTGCGTGATGCACTAAATGTCCGCGGAATTACCTTGGCCGACGCTTATGTCTTCCGACAGGCACCGACGAAGCTCCTCATCGTTGGGTTCCGCGGAGAACCACCTGACTTCGGCCCGGAGATAACTGAGTTTCACGGCCGATACCCGTACGAATGGATTCGCCGCGACGTGGTGAAGGTGTATGACTACCGAAGAGGTGTGATACCGTTCGCGCCGCCAAGTACGCTGGAGCGGACGCGGAGGCGTTTCGTGAATGCGGTGAGACGGGCGTTAGCCAGCACTTTCGCTCCCGCCGCCGCGATGAACTAGCCTCCAGTACTATGCCCCGCCATCGGCCCTGCTTGAGGGATCGCGGAGAGCACTCAAGATTTTAGAAAAGATTTCAAATTTCTTGTTGCCCCATACTGCTGGTGGGCACGTAAGCTTCCCCGTCAAGTGGCCAGTCTGAAACTAGAGACTTCAGGGCTAAAAATCGTCGGCATGAACTGCATCGGGGGCTCGCTCCCCGGCACGCGCTATCACTACCTTGGTT
>JAPLRD010000358.1 GCA_026399375.1 Pseudomonadota bacterium | reverse complement strand
TCTTGTAGAGGAACTCGGCGCTGTCGGAAGTCACGTAGAAGCCATGAGCAAAGCCCGGTGGAATCCATGCCAACCTCTTGTTCTCCGCCGAAAGCGTGAAACCAACCCACTTGCCGAAGGTTGGCGAGGATTTGCGCAGATCGACCGCGACGTCATAGACTTCGCCTGCCGTGCAACGCACCAGTTTGCCCTGGGGTTGCTGAATCTGATAGTGCAGGCCTCTGAGTACGCCGCGTGCCGACTTTGAGTGATTGTCCTGAACGAAGTCAACATCGACACCGACGCTGGCCAGCGTCCTTTTGTTCCAACTTTCGTAGAAGAAACCGCGCGTGTCTCCGAATACCTTCGATTCTAGAAGCATAACTTCGGGAATAGTGGTAAGAATCACATTCATCCGAACATCTTTTCTTTTAGCAGGTTTTGCATGTACTTATCGGGACTACGATTAAGCTGAGGCTGCTCGTTCGCGAGCTAGCTCATGCTATTTAAACCACTATTTCAGTGTTGGAATCAAAGCCCGCCATTTCCCAATCCCAGGCGACGACACCGACCCCGACATTTGCCGACATTCAGGCTCACCTTGCGCTTTTCGAAAGAATAGCCTTAAATACAACAATCAAAATTGATCGACGAATTTAAAATGGTGACGGTGACGTGCCGAACGAAATTTGAATACTCTTCTTTCTATAGGATAGAAAATGGACCTCTCCAAATTTTCTTCTAAAGAATTGCAGTCGTTACTAAGACGCATCGCAGTCGAAATAAAAGGACGAGCAAAACACGAGAAATCAAAACTTCTGAAAGAGATTGCGCATCTTGCGACCAACCGCGGATATTCTCTAAAAGAACTGTTTGGTAAAACAGCGCGTCCGTTCAAGAGTAGTCCCGCCAAGAGCAAGAAAGTGAGCACGCGAAAGCCGGTTTCAGTGAAATACCGTCACCCCCAAGACCCTAATTTGACTTGGACAGGCCGCGGCAGAAAGCCGCACTGGGTGACTGAGTGGTTGGCCAAAGGAAAGATGATGGAATCTTTAGTTGTTTGATATCGGCGCCATTGCCTCGCACTTTCAACCAATTGTTTTTGTATGTAAATTTCTCACTTCGCCTCACATGACATTGCGCAGACCGCACGCGTGAGGCTTGCTGCTAGGAGCAGCTCGCGCTTACTTCCAGGCGAGATGGCGCTTTAAGTCTAGAAGGCGCGTTGCTTGTACTGGATCAACTTTGGCTCTGGCTATGCCCTCTCGGACGAAGGCCCAGAGGACGCCAATGAAAAGCGCGGCGAGTGTCGATAGCAGGACAATCACGCTGCGCTTGGGTTTGGACTTGCGGTCGGGTTCGATGGCATTGTCCATCACCTGAACGACGGCGGAATCCTTGGCTTCGTCGATCTTGGCGAGCTCGAACTGTTTGGCGAGCAGTTCGTAGATGGTTTCGTGATACTTCACGTTGCGCAATAGCCCTAGATTGTCAATGCCGGACTCGCTGGTCGCTTTCGCATTCACTGACTTACCGACGGAAGGGCCTTCTGTTCGCGCTAGCTCGTGTTTGAGCGATTCCAGTTCCTTCTGCGCCAGTTGAAGATCCGGATTGCGCTCTGTGGCGAAGGCGCGCATTGCGCCTATCTGCACTTCCTTGACCGTGATCTGTCCGCGCAGGCGGGCGGTGGTTTCCACGATGGCTCGTCCCTGACCTTCGACCTGAACGAGCCCCCCTTTTTCCAATGCCTGCCGGGCATCAGCCTCCGCCTTGGCGAGATTGTTCCTTGCTTGCTCGAACTGACGCTCGAAAAAAAGGCGGCGCTGCGAAGCTTCTGTCACCGCCAGCACTTTGGTTAGTTTGAATAGCTCGTCTACATAGGCGTTGGCCAAATCGGCAGCGCGTTTGGGATCCTTGTCATCCACCTCGATAGTGATGATGCCGTCCTTGCCGGAGACAATGTTAGTAACACCTGCCAATCCTAGTCTGACCTGCGAAGGATATTTGGCCTCGTAAAGCTTCATGAGGTCGAATCGCTGAATCAGGTTATCCGCCACTGTGCGACTCTTGAGCATACCGACATAAAGATCGTTCGGGCTCTTGATTGCTCCGCTGGCCAACCCTGCGAGGCCACCGAGCTGCGCCAGCATCGCCGAGGCGCCCGAAGACTGACCTTGCGGTGGCAGGATCTTCGTACTGGCGGTAAATATGTTAGGCAGTGTAAGGCTATATCCAACCGCTACCAGTGCAACGGCAAATGGCAGGCCAAAGATCAGCATCTTGTGCTTGGCGAGCACGATCAGCAGATCGAGCAGGCTGATTTCGTCGTCGTCCGAGTCGATCGATTGACTCGCTGGTGGGGTTGATGGTTCTGTCATTGGGTTATTGGTTATGACTTTGAGGATCGTGAAGGTGCATGACAACCGCCCCTCACCCTAGCCCTCTCCCCGTCCCACAGGGACTTCCGTTGGTCGCGTGCGGGGATAGAGGATATTCCGTGCCTAATTCTTGATCACTTTCAGAGCTGCTGCACCGAGGCCAAACTGATACAAGATCTGCCCGTAGTCCTTAAGCACTTTGGTCCAGGTTACGCGCTCAAAATCTTCCGGCACTACGATGGTATCGCCAGGCATCAGCCGCTCGCCTTCGAAGCCGGCCATGAGCCACCCGGATTGGCGCTTGCT
>JAPLRD010000261.1 GCA_026399375.1 Pseudomonadota bacterium | reverse complement strand
TAAACCGGCGGTCCGGCTTCTTCACCGTGAGTGGCAGGCGGCGTGCCGTGGGGTCCCCGCGCGCTTTTCTGGCGGAATAATCCAGAGCAATACAATCCGTTCGTAGTGGGTCCGACCTACATTGCCCAAGACGCATTCAAGGTGATGCCGCCGTCGCGGTTGAACGCGGCGGAGAACGCGCCGCCGGAGAGCGTTGCGCGCTCCTTCGCCGCGGCAAAGCGCAGGCGGGGATTGCCGGGTGCTGTCGCGGCGGATGTGGCTTCCTGCGGAATATCGTCTATCGCCAGCATGATCGCCTTCGCGCTGGGCTGAAGGCTGAGCCGGATTCTGTCCTTGCGCGAATCGTTCCCGATGTCCTTGAGCACGGCTTCGATGATGCGGTAAATGACGATTTTCAGCGGCTCAGGAATCTCCTGCTCCTGCACCGAAATGTTTTGTTCGATGCGGATGTCCGGGTGCATGGATTCGAATTCGCGGCAATACCAGCGGATCGTCGGCAACAGGCCGAGTTAGTCCAGGCTGGACGGGCGCAATTCGGCTGCCATTTCCTGCACTTCCTCGATTGCGCCCTGCAGTGCGCTGATGGCGGTGTTCAGCGATTTGTCGCGTGAGGTCTCGGGGAGCGTCCTTTCCAAGCCTTGCTCTATGCCGACCTTGACCGCCGTCAGCGTTTGCGCCAGGCCTTCGTGGAGACTGACCGCGAGGTTCAACTTCTGCGCTTCTTCACCTGTCAATAGCTGGAGCGACATTGCTTCGAGCGTCTCGGTGCGTTCTCGAATCGTGTCCTGCTGGGCTTCAATCACTTTCTTTGCCCGCATTACCACGAGCAGTTGTGCGGAATACAGCAGCATCAGGATCAGAAGAATGCCCCCGATCACGGTGAATACTTCACGCTCTGTTTGCGCCACCGCCGGGCTCAAGTCCACGTCAGTTGCCAGCACACCGCTTATCGCACCAGCCGGACCCAGCCGGACCGGGACGAACGTATGCACCAGATTATCGCCCTCCGTTGCCCGGCCGAAGCTGCTGAACGCATCGCGGTAGACGAGGTCGCTTGCCGACTGTCCTTTGCTTGCCGAGGCGAAGCCGGAGCTGCCTGGATCGATCGTGCCGACTACCTGGTCTCTTGTGGAAAAGACGATGACGCCGAGGTTGTTATATATCCTGACCTCGCCTATCGACGTCTTTTCCATCAGTCGAACGATGGTCGCGGCCAGCGTCGATGGAAATGGCGCTCTAGCGATTTCCCGGGGCCCCAGATTGCTTGCCGCGCCGAGATATTCCCCCAGATCCAGTCTGACCGAATCCAGCACGGCTTCCGTCAGGGCAATATTGGTTTTTCGGGCGAAGTCCGTGGTCTCCTGGACTTCGACATGGCGATAAAAGGCGGTGAGCAGCACCGCCGCGACGAGCACGCTGATGAAGCTCGTTATCGCATAGTGACGCATGAGGTTGAACATGGTGTCTATGCCCGTCCTGCAATCAGCCGACTTGCTTGCGCCACACGGCGCTTGCCCGTCATCGACCGGGACCGCGCCCGGATTGTTGAGGTCTTGGCAGGTACTTGTTGAATCTCCGGCATCTTCATCCTCCCGTTCATTCCGCTGGCTAACACTGTTGCCAGTCGTTTATTCCAACTTATTGAATATAATCTTAAAAAATATCAGGCCGCCGCAACATCTGGGCCTTCGCGGTACCTAAAAGCAAATGCCGTGCCATAGGAATATCGTTGCCGCAGAGGGGGGGGATTCGAGGTTTCATGCCCGCCCTGATCGGTCAGGGGGGGGCTGATTTTTCAGCTGAAACGGCTGCAGTACCGGCTGCGGACCGGCCTAGATGGGGGCGATATCGCTCAGAAACCCGGCCGTATCGGAGCCTGAATTTTCTGCTGGAATATCTTGGTGGTGGAGCAGGCGCAAATCATGTCTGCGCCTGCCGCCTCTTGCGAGGCGGCGGGGATCAATCGTCAGCCGTGGCTCGCAGCGGACATTTTATGGGTCGCTTGCTCGCCAAGCCGGTAGCCTGCGGCGAGCGCATCCAGGTTGAGGTCGAGAAAACTCTTCGGCGTTTCGGCGCGCACGGTCTTCTCCAGCGCTTTGCGCTCGCAGATTCCGGAAAGCGCGGCCAGTGCACCCAGCGCGACGATATTTGCCACGCGCTCGCTTCCCAGTTCGATGGCGGTGCGGCTGAGCCCCAGATGGTGGGCGCGAAAGTCGCCTTCGGGGAGTTCCGGACACAGCCGCGTGTCGGCGATCACCAGTGCGCCCGGTTTGAGCAACGGCCAGGACGGCTTCACCGCTAGCCGGTCGAGCAGCACCAGATAGTCGACTGCGGTCGCCAGCGGAAAATCAACCTCACCCTCCGAGATCACCAGATCCGAATTGCAGAAGCCGCCGCGCGAGGTCGGTTCGTAGGTTTGGGATTGCGCGACGCGTCTGCCCGCTGCTGTGAGCGCGTCGGCGAGCATCTTGGCGCAGAGAATCAGTCCCTGGCCGCCGGTGCCGCCGATACGGATTTCAACTCTGGAGTTGCGCATCACGCTTTTCCTTTATCTGCGCCGGCGGCGCCCTTGGCAGCCTTGTTGGCCCGCTGCACGGCCGCCGCCTTGCGGTAGGCGGTACCGTACTCCGGCCGCCCGGTTTTTGTCAGGATGCCGGTGGGCAGGTCGTTCGAGCGAAAAGGCGTGTCCACGGTGTCGCGGTATGCGCTGGGGCGCAGGTCGCTTTTCTGGCGCAGCACCATTTCGGCCGACGAACCCAGTTCGTTCTTGCGGCCGAAGATCTCGGTGCAGTCCGTCAGCACCTCGATGAATGCGAACCCGGGATGTTCCAGCCCCGCGCGGATGAGTTCCTTCAGCTTGGGCACGTGATGCGTTACTTCGCGGCCGACAAAACTTGCACCCGCAGCCGCAGCCAGCGCGCACGCGTCGAAGTTCGGTTCCGAGTTCCCGAGGGGCGTGGTGGTCGTGAGGCGCATCTCCGATGTCGTCGGCGACACCTGGCCCCCGGTCATGCCGTAGACCTCGTTGTTCAACATGAGACAGGTCAGTTTCAGGTTGCGCCGGCAGGCGTGAATGAGGTGATTGCCGCCGATCGCGAGACAGTCGCCGTCGCCGGTAATGACCACCACGTGCAGATCCGGCCGCGCGAGCGCGAGCCCGGTGGCGTACGCAAGCGGTCTGCCGTGGGTGACGTGGAAAGTGTTGGCGTCGATGTAGGCCGAGAGCCGGCCGGCGCAGCCGATGCCGGACACCACCGCGAGCTTGTCTTTTTCTATTCCCAGTTCGTGGATGGCCCAGAGCAGCGCCCGGAGGGCGATGCCGTGGCCGCAGCCGGGGCAGAGGAAGTGCGGCATCATCTGCATGCGCAGATATTCGCGCACGTCGAAAGCGGGCGCCGAGTCGACGATCATTTCTTTTTCCCCTTCGTCATTGTCGCTTTGGCCAGAGATTCAACGCGGTCCGCGATTTCCGCCGGTGTGATCGGTTCGCCGTTGAAGCGATGGATGGCATCCACC
>JAPLRD010000127.1 GCA_026399375.1 Pseudomonadota bacterium | reverse complement strand
GATATAGCCATCCTGCGTGTGCTGGGCGAGCTTGCGCATCCGCATGTCTTCGATCATGCGTTCGCGCAGTTTGCCTTTGCTTTGCGTTGCTGAGTCCATGGTTCTGTTCCTTTGGGTAAAGAGGCGGGTTGCCTCAGTTCCCAACATAAACAGAACCCTGCTTGAGCTACACACCGACGCTACAACGAAGCTCCCCTACCGCGCGAGCGGTTTAGTCCCCTGGCCGAATGCTGAAGTACAACCATCCAAAGCCAGTGGCCGGTATTTCTGCCAAATTGCCGTTCGATAATGCCTTGCTCTGCGGCGGGGCGGGGCGGTGCAGACGATTCATTTGGCGCGGCGATGGCAGCCCATCCGCAGCAGCTACCGATTGGATTTCTGTGCACCTTCTATTCTAGGAATGAAAGGTTCAAGGAGCCGACTGCCATGAACAACGGTGGCGACCAATATGCGCTCCTGCTCTATGCGATAGATGATGCGGTAGCTGTACACAAATCGCTCGCGGATCGATCGTTCGTCATTCTCCGGCACAATGCGGCCCAGTTCAGGGTGGTCGGGAATGGCGTCGGCCGTTTCGACGATCTTTGTGACAACAACTCACGCGTACCACAGCGAATCGCGTTCGATATGCAACGCGATAGCTTCGATATCCTCAATGGTTTCCGGCGACCACGCTAGACGGTGAGCCATTTTTCAAGACGTGCTTTGGCATCCTCATGGGATATGGCACTTTCGGTTTCAGCGCGCCCGAGGCCACGCTTCACCTTCTCGAGAACGTACGGGTGATACTGAATGTCCTCCAGACTGGCATCCTCGGGTAACGCCGTCAGCATCGAGGCGACCTCCGATTTGGGGCTATTCATAAAGCTTCCTTTGCGATTACCAAGCATATGCTACCGCTGGTATCGATGTCCGCTGCGTTCGCCGCGCCGCCACGAGCAGCGAGGATCCCAGCGAGGATTCGAACCCAGCATTTGCGCATAAAATCCTTCCCCAAAAAACGACTATGGTTGTTTTCTACCCGGCCTGCCGTTCCTGTAAACTGCCCCCTCCCGAAACGATCGGCCACGGCATCCCATGCGCGAACCAGCACCGAAGACGATTTATCTCAAGGACTACACACCCCCGGCGTTTCTGATCTCGACCATCGACCTGGATGTCGAACTCCGCGACGACCACGCGCTGGTGCGCGCCACCCTCGCCGTGGCCAGAAACCCGAAATCCGCCGATGCGCAGGCGCCCCTGGTTCTGGATGGCGAGGACCTCGAACTGCTGTCGGTGTCGCTCGACGGCCGCACGCTGGCGCCCGGGGAATATGTGCTCGCTGCGGAATCGCTGACCGTTGCCAAAGTGCCCGCGCGCTTCAGCCTCGAAACCGTATCGCGCATCCAGCCGCAGAACAATACGCGGCTCGAAGGCCTGTACGCCACCGGCAGCGGCTTCGTCACCCAGTGCGAAGCGCAGGGGTTTCGCCGCATCACCTGGTTCCTCGACCGCCCCGACGTCATGGCGCGCTACACCAACACCATCCACGCCGGGCGCGAACGCTATCCGGTGCTGCTCTCCAACGGCAATCTCGCCGCCTCGGGCGAGGAGGCGGGCGGGCGCCATTTCGCGACCTGGAGCGATCCCTTCCCCAAACCGTCGTACCTGTTCGCCATGGTGGCGGCGAAGCTGGAAAAGCTGGACGACAGTTTCGTCACAAAGTCCGGGCGCACGGCCAAACTCGCCGTCTACGTCGAGCCGGGAAAGCTGGACCAGTGCGGCTTCGCCATGCGCTGCCTGAAAAGCGCGATGAAATGGGACGAGGACGTGTTCGGACTGGAACTCGATCTGGAGGGCTACATCATCGTCGCCGTGGGCGATTTCAATTCCGGCGCGATGGAGAACAAGGGGCTCAATATATTCAACACCAAGTACGTGCTGGCGCGCCCGGACACCGCGACCGACATCGACTACCAGAACATCGACCGCGTGGTGGCGCACGAATATTTCCACAACTGGACCGGCGACCGCGTCACCTGCCGCGACTGGTTCCAACTGTCGCTGAAGGAAGGCCTGACCGTGTTCCGCGACCAGGAATACGGCGCCGACATGTATTCGCGCGCGGTGCAGCGCATCCAGGAAGTGCGCGGCCTGCGCGCGGCACAGTTTCCCGAGGATGCCGGTCCGATGGCACACCCGGTGCGCCCCGCGGCCTACATGGAAATCCGCAATTTCTACACCATGACGGTGTACGAGAAAGGGGCCGAAGTGGTGCGCATGCAGCACACCCTGCTCGGGGCGCAGGCGTTTCGCGCAGGCATGGACCTGTACTTCCAGCGCCACGACGGTCAGGCGGTGACCACCGACGATTTCGTGCAGGCGATGCAGGATGCGGGCGGCATCGACCTCGGCCAGTTCCGCCGCTGGTATGAGCAGGCCGGGACGCCGGTAGTGAAAGCTGAAGGAAAGTACGACGCCGCAGGCAGGCGCTATGCCCTCACGCTGACGCAGTCCTGCGCCCCCACCGCGGGACAGGAGACCAAGCTGCCGTTCCACATTCCCTTCGCCCTCGGGCTGGTCGGGCCGGACGGAAGCGACATCGCGCTGCAACTGGAAGGCGAAGAGGCACCGACCCGACCCGCCGGCGGGCAGGCCGCGGCAAGCACGCGCGTGCTATCGCTCAAGGAAGCGCGGCAAAGCTTCGTTTTCGTGAACGTGCCGGCCGCGCCCGTGCCGTCGCTGCTGCGCAACTTTTCCGCGCCGGTGATCGTGACATACGACTACAGCGACGCCGACCTGACGCATCTGATGGCGCACGACGCAAATGCCTTCAACCGCTGGGAAGCGGGGCAGCGGCTGGCGCTGGCGCTGATCCTGCGCGATGTACGCGCCCGCCGCGCAAACGCGGCGGGCGCGGACGGCGGACCGCGTGCGGCACAGGCTTTCGTCGACGCCTTTGCCCGGGTGCTTGACTACGCACCCCGCGACCCGGCATTCGGCGCCGAAGCGCTGGCGCTGCCCGGCGAAATCTATATCGCCGAGCAGATGGAGGAAGTCGACCCGGACGCGATCCATGCTGCGCGCAACGGCCTGCGCCGGCATCTGGCGCAAGCCCTGCGCACCGAGCTGCTGGCCGCCTACCACGCGCATGCCGTACCCGGGCCTTACAGTCCGGACGCCGCAGCGGCCGGCAAGCGCGCGCTCAGAAATCTGTGCTTGAGCTATCTGATGGAACTCGACGACGCCGAGGTGCGCGCCCTCGCGCTGCGGCAATTCGAAAGCGCCGACAACATGACCGACACCATGGCCGCGCTTGGCGCGCTGGCCAATTGCGACTGCGCCGAGAGACAGCGCGCGCTGGATTCCTTTTACGCCAGATGGAAGGGCGAGCCGCTGGTGGTGGACAAGTGGCTGGCGGTGCAGGCGGGGTCGCGCCTGCCGGGCACGCTGGACTCGGTCCGAAAACTGCTCGCGCACCCGGCGTTCGACATCCGCAACCCGAACAAGGTGTACGCGCTGATCCGCAGTTTCTGTTCCAACCACGTGCGCTTTCACGCCGCCGACGGCGGCGGCTACGCGTTCCTCGCCGACCAGGTGATCGCGATCGACGGCTTCAATCCGCAGGTCGCCGCACGCATGGCACGCGCCTTCGACCGCTGGAAGAAATTCGCCGCCGGGCGCAGAAAACTCGCACAGGCGGCACTCGAGCGCATCCGGGACGCCAAAGGCCTGTCGAACGACGTGGCCGAGATCGTCACCAAGGCGCTCGCCTAGAACTGCAATAGCGGCGGTTGGAACGGCCAGAGAATGGTTCTCAGCAGTGGACGAAAGGAGTATAGACACGTCCCTGCCGGGTGCGGTACTTTCCGAACCGCAACAATGAACAACTCGATACATACTCGAACCGAGCGGAACGAGCTCGACGCCGTACTTGCCGTAGCGGAAGATGCGCTCGCCAGAGAAATCATCAGAACCGCTGACGTTGGCGAGGAATGGGGAGCCGTCCAGCGAAGAATCGAAATGATCCGTCCGCACGCCCGCCAGTTGCGGGTTGCGCTCGCACGGCTTGATGAATCACGAACCGATGAGAACACGGATGCGGCACGTACCCATTGCCGCGAGTTCCGTCTCGTGCTGCGAGAGCTGAACCCCTCGGTGACGATAGAGTTTCGTTGCGACCAGCCTACGTGTTCGCTGATAGAGTCGCCGCGCACCACGTGCTGGAAGAAGACTTTGGAACAGATGCTCCCCAATCCGTTCCCGGAGCGCCTTGCATTCGCGCCGGAGACAATCGCCACCGCGTCTGATCGAGCAAGCCCGGAGCCGGGAGTTGCTGTCCGAACGCCTCAAGCAATCCCCGGGTTCGACCGCGCAAAACCGCCATTGCTTCGGCAGGCATTCGATCTGCTCGCGCTGGTGGCTGCGTACCTTCAGTACTTTTTCATAGACGTCTATCTTCAGATCGCGTGCCTTCCCTCGATATTTCCGTGATCGTCGGAGTAGCGTCACGGCCTTGTGATCGCAAGCCACGGGCAGCGCGGGATCGATTTCCATGGCGCGATCATAAGCGAGCACGCCCAGCGGACTGGAGCTGCGACCGGTCAGCCGGCTGAAATTCCGGCGTGTGACGACGATGCACTTGTTGGATGCCGAATGGCTCAGGCCAAATGACCTTTGCCGGGTACGTGATTGGCTTCGATACGAATGCCGTCCGGATCTTCAAAGAGAACCGAGTAGTAGCCCGGCGCCCAGTCGGTCTCTATGGGCGCCCGGATGATGGTCGCCCGAAGCTCCAGCGCGGTCCGGTAGATTGAATCAACGTCTTCGCGGCTCCTGGCCCTGAAGCACAAATGATGCAGTCCTGCGCGCCGTTGATTGAACGGCTGATCCTTGAACTCCGGTTCGACCGGCGAAATGGCGACGCCGGTGCGGCCGCCGATGCAATAAAAGAATTGCGGACTCTTCTGGAGCGTCACCATCTCCATGGAGTGGAGCAGCTTTTCGTAGAATGGAACGGAGCGCTCCATGCTCGTGACCGAAAGCTGGATATGAGCAATGCCGTTTATGCTTGCCATGTACTTTCTCCGACATCAAACAAAAACCGGGTCCTTGAACGGGAACCTGACAGCCCGCCCTGCTCAGCCGAGCTTCCTCCGGTTGCGCGCAGCGACGCCAAGCGCCCGTTCGAGGTCCCTGCGCAGGTCGTCCGCGTCTTCCAGCCCCACAGAGAGCCGCACGAGCCTCGGCGTCAGCCCTACGGCCGCCTGCTCCTTGGCGGGGATGTCGGCGTGGGTCATGGTCGATGGGTGGGTGATGAGGCTCTCCACGCCGCCGAGGCTCTCGGCCAGAAGGATCGTGCGCAGCGCGCCGAGGAAGGCCGGGACCGCAGCGGCGCTGCGCAGTTCGAATGAAATGATGGAGCCGGGGCCGTCGGCCTGCGCCAGGTGCAGTTCGCGGCGCGGGTGCCCCGCAAGGCCCGGGTAGAACACCTTTGAGACCAAGGGATGCGCCGCCAGGAACTGCGCGAGCAGCCCGGCCGTCTCCTGAGCGCGCGCCACGCGCACGTGAAGGGTCTTGATCCCGCGCAGCAGAAGCCAGCAGTCGAAGGCGCCCGGAACGGCGCCCACCGCCTTCTGGATGAAAAGAAGCTTCTCCGCCAGTTTCGCATCGGCGGCGATGACCGCGCCGCCGATCAGGTCGTTGTGCCCGCCCAGGAACTTGGTGGTGCTCTGGATCACAAGGTCCGCCCCCAGGGAGAGCGGGCGCTGCAGCACGGGGGACATGAAGGTGCTGTCGACGAGGGTGAGCAAACCATGACGCCTGGCCACCCCCGCCGCGCCGCGCAGGTCGGCGATTTTCATCAGCGGGTTGGTGGGAGTCTCGATGAAAAGCGCTTTCGTCTTCGGGCGGATCGCCGCCTCGATGCGCGCGCAATCGCCCATGTCGATGTAGTCGAAGGCCAGCCCCAGCGGGCGCAGCACCTTTTCGAAAAGGCGGTAGGTGCCGCCGTAGAGGTCGTTCGAGCACAGAATTCTGTCACCCGGACCGAAGAGGCCCAGCGCGGCGGACACGGCTGCCATGCCGGAGGCAAAGGCGACGGCGCGCGTGCCCTGCTCCAGTTCCGCGAGGACTTCCTCGAGCGCCGCGCGCGTCGGGTTCGCCGCGCGCGAATAATCGAATCCCCGGTGCTTCCCGAACGCTTCGTAGTGATAGATGGCCGACAGGTACATCGGCGCGCTTACCGCTCCATAAGACCGGTCCGCCTTCACCCCCGCCTGGGCGGCCGCAGTCCTCGCCGAGCGCGATCCACGCTGTTTCATCCTGATTCTCCTTTTTCCATGCCCGGGCAAATGCACGCTTAGCGTATCAGCTCCGCTTTCTTCTGCACCCGCTGTGCGTATCGGTCCAGCGTCACCACCACACGCTCGTGGGTACCGTCGCCCACGGCCTCAATCGCATCGGCGGCGGTGACGCGAAAGGTAAGCAGGCGGCCGTCGATCTTGACCAGTTCGGCTTCGGCGCTCACGCGCATGCCCACCGGCGTGGCGGCGAAGTGGCGCACGTCGAGGTGCGTGCCCAGGCTCTGCTGCCCGGCGGGCAGCAGATGCTCCACCGCGGCCAGGGCCGCGGCCTCTATCAGGTTGATCATCACCGGCGTCGCCAGCACGTGCACGCGGCCGCTGCCCACTATCGACGCGGTGTGCTGCTCGCCCACAACGATCTCAGCCGTGCCTTTCATGCCCAGGGCCAATCCGGGAATGCTGTTCATGCTCTACCTCCGTCAGATCATGTTGCATGGTACCGGATACGCAGCGCCAGGAAATTGACCGAAGGCAAGCCGGCGCAATGCGTGCAAGCGGCCCGCAAAACGCATGGCAGGTATCGCGCGGGTACAATGCGCAGCATGTTCAATCGAAGGAAGGTCACCGGCATGTCCTCGCCACGCTCCGCAATCACCTGGCAATTTGCCGCAACGCTAGTCCTGTGCGCCACCGCCGGCCTGGCGCTGCCCGGCAACGCTTCGGCGCAAACGCAGACCGGCGCGAAGACCGCCGGCGGCTATCCGTCCAAGCCGATACACCTGATCGTGCCCTTTCCGCCCGGCGGCGCCACCGACATTCTGGCGCGCTCGGTGGCAGAACGGCTGTCGGCTCGACTGGCGCAGCCGGTCATCATCGACAACAAGCCGGGCGCCGGCGCGAACATCGGTGCCGAGGCGGCAGCAAAGAGCGCCCCCGACGGCTACACCCTGTTGATGGGCTCGGTCGCGTCGCATTCGATCTCGCTCTCCTATTACCGCAAGCTCGGCTACGACATCCGGCGCGACCTGACGCCGATTTCGATGGCCGGCTACATCACCAATGTGCTGGTGGTGACGCCGAACCTGCCGGTCAATTCGGTAAAGGAACTGATCGCGCTGGCGAAAGCGAAACCGGGACAACTCAACTTCGCCTCCTCCGGCACCGGCGGCCTGATCCACCTGACCGGAGAGATGTTCAAGCAGATGGCGGGCATAGACATCGTGCACGTTCCCTACAAGGGCACGGCGCTGTTCCTGCCCGACCTGATGAAGGGCGACATCGCGATGTCGCTCGACACCCTGCCGCCGCACCAGCCGCACATCAAGGCGGGCAAGCTGCGCGCCCTCGCCGTTACCACCAGGCAGCGCTCGCCCGTCATGCCCGACCTGCCGACCATGGCCGAAGCGGGACTGCCCGGCTTTGAATCGGTGGCGATCTACGCCCTGTTTGCGCCGACGGGCACGCCCAAGGACATCATCGCGCTGTTGAACCGGGAGGCGAACGTCGTGCTGCAGCAGGCCGACCTGCACGACCGCCTGGCGGCGCAGGGCATCGAAATCGCAGGCAGCACGCCAGAAGCGGTGTCGGCCGTGGTCCAGGAAGAAGTCGCGAAATGGGCCAAGGTGATCAAGCAGGGAAACATCCAGCCCGAATAATCGCCGTTTGCACGGCGACCAACCTGACGCAATGAACGGGAGAAATGGCATGCAGTCTTATTACATTCAATCCGGCACCGAGCAGACGACACTGGAACTACGCGAAGCGCCGGTGCCCGAACCGGCGGCGGGGCAGGTGCTGGTGCGCATGCGCGCGGCCGGGCTCAACCGCGGCGAATTCATCGCCGGCCACGGCCTGACCAAACCGGGTGCGGCGAAAGCGGCCGGCATGGAAGGCGCGGGCGAGATCGCCAAGATCGGGGCCGGCGTCGCCGGATTGAAACCCGGCGACAAGGTCATGGGACGCTGCGGCGGCGCGTTCTCCGAATATGCGCTCATGGACGCGCGCGAAGCCATGGCCGTTCCGCCGAAGCTCACCTGGGAAGTGGCGGCCGGCGTTCCGCTGACCTTCATGGTGGCGCAGGACATGCTCATCGACCAGGGCCGGCTGGCCGCAGGAGGCTGGCTGCTCATCACCGGCATATCATCCGCGGTCGGTGTCGCCGCGCTGCAGACGGCCAAGGCGCTGGGCGCGAACGTGATCGGCACCTCGGGCTCGCAGGACAAGCTCGATCGACTCAAGGCCTGCGGGCTGGACGTCGGCATCTGCACGCGCAAGGCGGACTTTTGCGACGCAGTGATCGCCGCCACCGGCGGCAAGGGCGTGAACCTC
Organism: Pseudomonadota bacterium; assembly: GCA_026399375.1. Classification (GTDB taxonomy): domain Bacteria; phylum Pseudomonadota; class Gammaproteobacteria; order Burkholderiales; family SG8-39; genus 2-12-FULL-64-23. The sequence goes on along the minus strand of JAPLRD010000127.1, from coordinate 19,620 downwards.
GTGGTCAACAACGTCGGCGGCTCCGTGTTCGCCGAGTGCGTGCGCGCGCTCGCCTTTCAGGGCCGACTTGCAACCGTGGGCTACGTCGACGGCGTGCTGAAGGCCGAAATGGACATCGAAGCCCTGCACGCGAAACGGCTGACGCTGTTCGGCGTTTCCAACAAGCTGCGCAGCGCCGAGCAAAAACTCGAATCCCTGCGCGGCTTCGTCACCGACATCCTCCCGGCCATCGCCGACGGACGCATCCGTCCGGTCATGGACAAGGTGTTTGCCTTCGATCAACTCCCGCAAGCCAAGGCGCACATGGAATCGAACGCGCAGCTGGGCAAGATCGTGGTACGGATGCGCGACGCTTGAACGACAGCGGCAGCGGCAGGCGATTGCACGACAACGGGAAAACGCGGTGATGCGCACGCTCGCGCTCGTCGCAGCGCTGGCGCTCGCCGGACTCAGCGCGAACGCGCCGGCGCAGTCCTATCCGGCGAAACCGGTCCGGCTGGTGGTCGGGTTCGCCCCCGGAGGCGCCGCAGACTATGTGGCCCGGGCGGTCGGCGAGCACCTCGGACGCGCGCTCGGACAGGGCGTCGTGGTCGAAAACCGCGCCGGAGCGGGCTCGAGCATCGCCGCGGACTACGTCTCCAAGTCGGCGCCCGACGGCTACACCGTGTTGATCGCGAGCCCCTCCAGCATTTCGGTCAATCCTGCCCTGAACCCGAAGATCGGTTACAGCCCGCGCGATCTCGCGCCCATCACCAAGGTCTCGTCCTCGCCGCTGGTGATCGCCGTCAATCCCGGCACCGGCGTGGGCTCGATCAGGGAGCTGATCGCCGCCGCGAAAAATGCGCCGGGTCGCCTCAATTACGCCACCTCGGGCAACGGTTCGGCGCCGCATCTTGCCGGCGTGCTGTTCACGCGCCTCGCCGGCGTCGACATGATGCACGTCCCGTTCAAGGGCGGCGGACCGGCGGTGCAATCAGTGCTCGCGGGCGACACACAGGTCACGTTCGCGACACCGCCCTCGGTGCTGCCGCTGGTGCAGGCGGGCCGCCTGCGCGCGCTGGCCGTCACCAGCCGGCAGCGCACGCCGCTGGTGCCCGAACTGCCGGGAATGGAAGAGGCGGGCCTGGCGGATTACGAGATGTCGTTCTGGTACGGGTTTTTCGTCCCGGCCGGCACCCGGCCGGAAATCGTGAGAAAGTTGTTCGACGCCACCGCGAGCGCATTGCAGCAACCCGAGGTGAAGCAGGCCCTGGCGCGAGAAGGCACGGAGACCGCGGCATCGCGCTCGCCGGAGGCGTTTGCGGCTTTCCTGGCCGAAGATGCAAAATTCTGGGTGCGCCTGGTGAAGGAATCAGGCGCGAAGCTGGACTGAATATTCGGTTCCCGATCTGGAGGTCATCAGCATGCGCATAGGCATCATCGGCGGCGGCGTCATCGCGCGCCTGTTCCTCGAACACATCGCGCGCGGCGACATGGGCGAAGCCAAGGTCGTCGCCATCCAGGGACGCAGCGCGGCCTCGCGCGGCAAACCACTTGCCGAACAATACGGCGTGCCCTTCGTCACCAGCCTGGACGAACTCGTGGCGCAGCAGCCCCAGGTGGTGATCGAGGCGGCCTCGCACGACGCGGTGCGCGAGTTCGCGCGGCCGCTGCTCAAGCAGGGAATTCCGGTGATCATCCTCTCCGGCGGCGCGCTCTGCGACGACGAACTGCGCGCCAGGCTGGAGGCGACGGCGGCGAAATACCGCGCCCTGCTCTACGTGCCCTCCGGCGGCATCGGCGGCCTGGACGCGCTGAAGGCGGTGTGCGTGGCCGGCGCCGATTCGGTCGAGATCGCGGTGACCAAGCCGCCTGCCGCATGGAAAGGCATTCCCTATGTCGAAAAGATGAAACTCGACCTTGATCATCTCGCCGGGCCGGTGACGCTGTTCGAAGGCAGCGCGCGAGAGGGTGTGCCGTACTTCCCGGCCAATGTGAACATCGCCGCCGCACTCTCCATGGCCGGCATCGGCTTCGACCGCACGCGACTGAAAGTCGTGGCCGACCCGGCGCTGATCTACAACACGCATTACATCAACATCCGCGGCAAGACCGGAAGCATCAGCATCAAGTTCGAGAGCGTGCCGTTCCCGGACAACCCCAAGACCGCGATGCTCGCCTGCTACAGCGCGCTCGCTGCGTTCAAGCAGTTCAATTCGCCGGTGCGCTACGGCACCTGACCGGTTTGAATCAAAAAGAGGCGCGACATGAATCCGATGACCCATCTGGCTCTTGCCACGGCCGCATTCGTCGGCCTGCATTACATTTCGAGCACGCCCCTGCGCGCGGCCCTGGTGAAGGCGCTCGGCGAAAACGGCTATCTCGGACTGTACTCGCTCATCTCGTTCGCGACGCTGGGATGGATGATCTGGGCCTACCCGCGCGCGCCCGTCGCCGTGTTGTGGCCCGGACTGCGCCATGCGCCCATGTTGGTGATGCCCTTCGCGTTGATCTTTCTCGCCTGCGGCATCATGACGCGCAACCCCAGCGCGGTGCGCCAGGAAGGCGCGCTCGGCTCGCCCGACGCAGTGCGCGGCATCCTGCGCGTCACGCGCCATCCGATGATGTGGGGATTCGCGCTGTGGGGAACCGCACACATCGCGGCGCGCGGCGACGCCGCCTCGCTCGTTTTCTTCGGCGGCTTCGCGCTGCTCGCGCTGTCGGGCACCCTGCTGATCGACGCGCGCAAGGCGGCCACGCTGGGCGAAAACTGGAAACGCTTCGCCGCGGCCACCTCGAACCTGCCGTTCGCGGCGATCATCGCCGGCCGCAACGTGTTCCGGCTGGGGGAAATAGGCTGGTTGAAGATATTCACCGGCGTCGCGCTTTACCTGGCGCTGTTCCACCTGCATCCCTGGTTGTTCGGTGCGCGCCCGTTCTAAGGCGCCGCTGGAACCGATCCGGTGTAGTATCGCCGCCGTGAAAACACATTCCCTTGCGGGCCGCCGGCCATCTTTCGTTCGGCTGTTCGCACTATTGCTTGGAGCGCTCATGAGCACTACACCCATCGCGCAGGAAAAAACGGCGGTGGTCCTCGGCACCGCCACACCCGGCGGCGGGTTTCCGGTCTACGGCGACGCCGTGGTGGAAATCGTCAACGCCGCCGACCCCTCGCTCGTCCTGCAGCCGAAGAACACCAAGGGCAGCACCGAAAACGTGCCCATGCTGGAGGCGGAACAGCTCGACATCGCGCTGGTGCAGGGCGAGGTGATTCACGAGGCGTTCTCGGGCATCGGCCGGCCGCCGTCGAAGCTGCGGATCATCGCAGCGATGTACTCCTCTCCCGGAATGTATGTGGTGCGCGCCGACAGCCCCTATCGCAGCATAGGCGACCTCAAGGGCAAGCCGGTCGCGTTCGGCGCCAAGGGGTCCGGCCTGGTGATCCTCGCGCGCTATGTGCTCGAGGGCATCGGCCTGGACCAGGACAAGGACTTTCAGGCGATCTATCTGGAGAAAGCCGGCGACGGCCCGGCCATGGTGGCCGACGGCCGCGCCGCGGCGCTATGGGGCGCGGGCCTGGGCTGGCCGGGTTTCGCCACGGTGGCGAAGGCGACCGGCGGCGCGCGCTTCATCGCACCCAGCGCCGACGAGGCGCGGCGCATCCTGGCGAAACACAACTGCCTGCGCCCGCTGACGATTCCGGCCGGGAGCTATCCCGGGCAGAACGAGGCCATCGCCTCGATCGGTTCATGGAGCTTTATCCTGGCGCGGCCGACGCTGCCCGACGACGTCGCCTACCGCATCGCACGCGCCTTGCACCGGAACGAAGCCGCGCTGGGCGTGCGCCTGGCGCAGGCGCGCGAGACCACTGCCGCCAATACCGCAGCCGCGGCGCCGCGCAAGGACCTGATCCATCCGGGGGTGCTGCGCTATCTGCGGGAAATCGGCCTCGCCCAATAAGCACGCGGTTCTCGGGGCAGTTCCACGTAGCCCAACTCACGCCGGGAGCAAAATGAATAACGCCGAACTCATCGTGCGCATCCTCAAATCCGCCGGCATCCGGCGCGGTTTCGGCGTGCCCAGCGGCAACGTGCTGCCGCTGATGGACGCGATGCGCTCAGGCGGCATCGATTTCGTGCTGACCGCGCACGAGGGATCGGCGGCGTTCGCGGCCGATGTCACGGGCAGGATGACGGACACGCCGGGCCTGTGCATCGCCACGCTGGGCCCCGGCGCGACCAACCTCACCACCGGCGTGGGCAGCGCCTGGCTGGACCGCTCGCCCCTGATCGCCATCACCTGCACGCTGAACGAGGCGCAACTGGGCCGCCGGCTGCAGATGTGGATAGACCATCACGCTCTGTTCCAGCCGATCACCAAAGGCACGTTCCGCCTGCGCACCGGCGAAATCGCGGCGACGCTGGCGCAGGCGCTGCAGCTTGCCTTGTCCGAGCCGCAGGGGCCGGTGCATCTGGACCTGCCCGAGGACGTTGCGCTGGCGCAAGCCACAGAGGCGCTCGCGCAAGCCTCTGAGGCGCTCTCACCAGCCACCGAGACATCGCCGGCGATGCCCAGGCGCGTTCCGCTGGCTCTGGCCACCGACGATTCCATCGCCAAGGCCGGCGAATTGCTGCGCACCGCCAAGCGGCCGGTGGCCGTGATAGGCACGAGCGCCATGCGCATGCGCGACCCACATGCACTGCGCGCCTTCGTCGAGCGGCACGCCATCCCCTTCGCCACGACAACCATGGCCAAGGGAATGATAGACGAGGACCATCCGCTGTCCTTGGGATGCATGGAGCGCGCCATGCGCAAGCTGCAGCGCGCGCTGCTCCAGAGCGCCGACCTGGTGATCGGCCTGGGCTACGACACGATAGAGGTGGAGTACGAAGCCTGGAGCGGCAAGGTGCCGGTGCTGCACGTCGGCATCGAGCGCGCCGACGTCGATGCCGGCGTGCGCCTCGCAGGCGAAGTCGTGGGCGATATCGACGATGCGGTCGCGCGCCTCACGGCACTACCCGCGGCGGGAAACGACTGGCCAGCGCAGTCCGTGCGGCTGCATCGCGACGCGTTCCAGAAGGCGCTGCGCCCGACGACGGCGAACTTCGCCCCGCACCAGGCGATCGACGTGGTGCGCAAGCTGCTGCCGCGCGAGGGCGTGCTCGCTTTCGACGTCGGCGCGCACACCCATCAGATCTCGAGCCAGTGGACGGCGCACGCGCCGCGCACCTTTCTCATCACCAACGGCTGGTCGTCGATGGGCTTCGGCATTCCGGCAGCGCTGGCGGCCAAGCTCGCGCGCCCGGACCTGCCGGTGGTGTGCATACTGGGCGACGGCTGCTTCCAGATGACCTGCGGCGAAGTGGCTGTCGCCTTGCGCGAGCGCCTGGCGATCCCGTTCGTCGTGCTCGACGACCGCTGGCTGTCGCTGATCAAGGTGAAACAGGAGCGGCGCGGCCTGCCTTACTACGGCACCACGGTGTCGACGCCGGGCAATCTGCCGCCGCCGGCGCATTACTTCGGCGTGCCCGCTGTGGGCGTGGACAGCGCCGCCGCGCTGGAGTGCGAACTGCGCAAAGCGTTCGCGGCGGACGGCCCGACCGTCATCGAGGCGCTGGTCGACCCGGCGCATTACTCGCAGACCGTGTTCGACTGAGCGGACCTTTCACGACCTCGATGGCGTTAGCTCTGTATGTTTCAGGGCGTTTCGAGAACCTTGCCGTTGGCGTCTATAATGCAGGGGGAGCGGACGCATTTGCGTTCAAATGATCCACGGCGGGAGAATTCCATGGACCTCGAGAAACTGATCGTTGTCACACCCGGCATCCGCAGCGGAAAACCCTGTATCGCCGGCACGCGCATTACCGTCTATGACATTCTCGAATACCTTGCCGGCGGAATGACGGAGCAGCAAATCCTCGACGACTTTCCTGCCCTTCGCTCGGAACATATCAAGGCGACGCTGGCCTTCGCCGCTCAGCGTGAACGCAACTTGGCGGCTTAAGAAAGCGCCGTGCGCCTGCTGTTCGACGAGAACCTGAGTCCAAGCCTTTCACAACGCCTGGCAGCGGCGTTCCCTGATAGCCGGCACGTGGACGATGTCGGTCTTCACGGTCGGTCGGACGCTGAAATTTGGAACTATGCCGGTCAGAACGCTTTCATACTCGTTTCAAAAGACAACGACTTCCGCCAGTTGAGCTTCCTGCGCGGCGCGCCGCCCAAGGTTATCTGGCTGCATATCGGCAACGCCCCGACGCGCAATATCGAGGCACTTATTCTCGCCCGTTTCGATCGTATTTGTGGGTTTGTTGATGACGCAGAGAGCACTCTCCTGATCGTCGAGCCGTGAAGCGAACGCTTCCCACGGTCTATTTTTCCGGCAGCCGGCGCAGTTCCGGCAGAACCTGCGTCTCGAAGAACTTGACGCCGACTTTCGCGATGCGCTCGGGACCCACCCGCGCCATGATCTCGGCGTCCGAGCCCGCGTTCTTCCATTGCGCGTATTCGTCCGGCAAGGCCGCAATCCCCATGGCCTGCGTCAGCAGGTTGACGTAGTTTACGACCTCGACACCGTCGGTCGTGGCCAGGCCGCACAAGAGCCGCTGGCAGGAGTGGAACACGGTCACCAGCGTATCGGTGCCGTGCTCCACGGTCAGTTCAACGTTGCGGCGGACCGCGTCCTTCAGCGCGGCGGGCACCGCCACCAGCGCCGAGCACATGTGGCCCGGCGCCGAATAATCGGCGACGACCAGATCGAGCCCCGGTATCAGCCGCAACAGATCGGCAACCAGCGGATTGGCATCCACTTCGTGAAAGCCGGTGTGCGCGTGCAGCACCACCTTGCGTTCGACCCGCTGCGTGAGCAGCGGCGCGAGCAGGTGGCGGCGCGCGTGCAGCACCTGGGTGATGTGCGCGACTTCGAAATTGGCGCTGGCGACGCCGCCCATGAACGTGCCCATGTGGCGATGGCACGACGGGCACCAGGTCACGACCGTCCCGCGGCCCGAGCGGTTGAATTTCCTGATGGTATTCGCGGCCATGCCGGCCGCCGACTGCAGATTGCCGTCTTCGGTCGTGCCGCAGCAGTAAGCGGGCCCGCCCGCCGGGTCCGATTCGACGCCCACTGCGCGCAGCAGCGCGATCGCGCCGTGGATGATGTCGCCGTGGCGGATCGCATTGCAGCCGTACCAGAAGACGACGCGCTCGCTCATCGCTGCCACTCGTCAAGCTCCGCCTCGCTCAGCTGCAGCTTCGCGAACGCGTTGATGCGGCGGAAGAACTCCGGGTCGCGCCTGGGGTTCGGCAGCAGCGGCTGCGCGCCGGTCGAGCCGAGCGCGGTGATGCGCGACAGGCGCAGCATCAGCATCGGGTCTATTTTTTCCGGACAGACCGGTATGCATAGGGCCGATTGCGTGCACAGCCGCGTCCATTCCACCGCAGCCGGCGTCCCCGCTTTGCCGCGCAGGATGTCGAGCACACCGGCGACGACTTCGCCGCCCGGCCGGCCCGGCAGCAGATCGGAATACCGCGTCATCGGGCAGACGTCGAAGCACTTGCCGCAGCCGGTGCAGGCGGTGAGGGTGCGCTCGACGGTGCGTTCGATATAGGCCAGCAATTGATCGGTGTCGGGTTTCATGCGGGCAGGCGATGCTCCGGCAGATACATGCGATGCAAGGATGCTAGCACGGCCGGGCCGGGACATGCCGTCGGTGAGCGTGCGCCCCGCCAGCGGCAGCGAGGAAAGCGGGCAAGGTTTCGGCAAGCGCAAATATCCGTTCGGATTGTGAATTGTATTAATATCGGACCCGACGACGTGCCGTATGCATCGGACGCTTTCTTCAGAGGAGATTTTCTTGTACAAAGACAACCCTGCGCTCGGAACCAATGAAGCTTACGTTCCCGGCCTGACCACCGAGTACGTTTCCAAGACCTACGGCATCCCGATCGCCGACGTGGCGAAACTGGGTTCCGCCGAAAACCCGTTCGGCCCGTCGCCGAAAGCGGCCGAGGTCGTGATGTCGGCGAGGAAGATCGACAACTACCCGGACTGGACCGCATCAGCGCTGCGCGAAAAGATCGCCGAAAAATACGGCTACAAGCCGGAACAGGTGATCTGCGGCGCCGGCGAGACCGAGATCATCCCGTGGATCATCCGCGTGTTCTCGAGCAAGGGCGACAAGGTGCTGATGTACGTGCCGGCGTTTCCGATCTACCACATGGTGGCGGAGAACGAGGGCCGGGTGCCGGTGTTCATCGGCATGGGCGATGACCTCGACTTCAAGTGGGACGACTACATCGCCGCCATCAAGGACGACGTGCGCATCGTCTTCCTCACCAATCCGCACAGCCCCACGGGCAGGCTGATCCCGAACGAGCAGATCCGCACGGTGTGCAAGGCGGCGAAAGGCCGGCTGGTCGTGCTCGACGAAGCCTACATCCACTATTCGAACACCAACGGCGGCATGGACCTGCTGAAGGAATTCGACAACCTGATCGTGCTGCGCACCTTCTCCAAGGTGTACGGGCTCGCCGGCCTGCGCATCGGCTTCGGCATTTCCACGCCCGAGATCATCACGCCGCTGATGCACATCAAGCCGACCTGGAACATGGGCCAGCTGCAAAGCGCGGGCGCCGTGGCGGCGCTGGACGACGACGAGTACGTGAAGAAGACGGTGGAGGCGATCGCCGAGATGCGCAAATATATCGTCGACGAAATCGGCAAGATGAAAGGGCGCTACTCGGTGGTCGGCGAGCCCTGCTCGAATTTCTTCCTGCTCAAGATCGAAGACCGGGGGCTGGATTCGACGACGCTGTTCAACGAACTGCTGAAGCGCGGAGTCATCGTCAAGGACGGCTCGGTGTCGTTCATCGGCCTGGGCAAACGCTACATGCGCATCGACGTCAGCCTGAAAAAGCACATGGACCGCCTGTTGCGGGCCTTGTCCGAAATCCATCCCGTCAGGTAGGGCGGATTGCCCGAATCGGTCTCCACCTCGGCTTGGCACCGCGGTGCCTGTCGACGCGCGCGCAAGCGCTGAACGGGACAGACACCATGCGCCCTGCCGACCTTGCTCGCCTGGTCTTGCTAGCCGCGATCTGGGGCGGATCGTTTCTGTTCGTGCGCATGGCGGTGGGCGCAATCGGGCCGGTGTGGCTCACCGAGTTGCGCGTAGGGCTTGCCGCCATCGCCATGCTGGCCTACGCGCGGGCGGCTGGTTTCGAATTGCACCTTGCGCAAAACTGGCGCGCCTACCTGGTGCTCGGCGTGCTGAATACCGCGCTGCCCTGGGGGCTGTACGCCTGGGCCGGAATCCACATCAACGCCTCCTACATGGCCATACTCAACGCGGCGGCGCCCTGGTTTGCCGCCATCTGCGGCGCCATCTGGCTGGAGGAAAGGCTTACCTGGCGCAAGACTCTGGGGCTCGCGCTCGGCATGCTCGGTGTGGCGCTGCTGGTCGGTTTCGGCCCGATCTCGGTGACGGCCGAGGTCGTGCTCGCGGTGCTTGCCTGCATCGCCGCCACCGCCTGCTATGCCCTGGCCGGGGTATACGTGAAAAAACATGCCGGCCTGCTCGCGCCGCGCGCGCTGACAGTCGGCAGCCTGATCGCCGCCAGCATTGTCGTCATGCCCTTTCTCCCTGCGCCGCCGCCGGCCTCGGCTTTCTCCCTGCAGGTGTCACTCGCCGTGCTCGGCATTTCCCTGGTGTGCAGCGCAGCGGCCTACCTCATCTATTTCCGGCTGGTCGCCGACGTCGGCCCGACCAGGACGTTCACCGTCACTTTCCTGATACCGGTGTTCGGCACCGTTTGGGGCGCGTTGTTTCTGGGCGAACCAGTGGGCCTGAGCACGTTTGCCGGCGGCGCGGTGATCATCGTTGCCACCGCACTGGTGCTGGAGGCCGGCAGAAGGCGCGGCTGAGCGGGCGCCCCGCTAGACCGCGACGCCCGAAGCCTGCAGTATCCTGCGCACGCGCTCGTGCTGCTCGTCGGAGATGGTCAGCCGTTCGGCGAAATCGCGTCCTATCGGGCGGGTGGCGTCGATTCCCATCTTGGTCACCGTAAATTCGTCCGGATCGGAACTGGGATCGAGGATGGCGCCCTTGCAATGCGGAATGAGGACGATGTCGCGTTCGGCGCGCACCCGCGTGGCCACCGCCCACATGACGTCGTTCATGTCGAAGATGTCCACGTCCTCGTCCACGACGATCACGTACTTGGTGTAGAACTCGGTGCCCAGCGCGGCCATGATCGCCTGCTGCGGTTCGCCCTGCGAGGACTTCTTCATCTTCACAATCGCGAGGAAGGCGCCGCAGGTGCGGTGCGGCACGTGCACCGCGATGACGTTGGGCAGGTTGCGGCGCAGGGTGTTGAGTATTTCACCCTCGCGCGTAATGCACGACACCAGGATATGGTCCTGTGCCATGCCTGATGCGATCGAATGGAACATGGCGTCGCGGCGCATGCGCACGCGGTGCGCGACGAACACGTTCTGGGTGCTGCGAAACGAGGCGTAGCCGGTGAACTCGCCGAACGGTCCTTCGGGCTCGTGCACGCCTGCAAGGATCTCGCCCTCGATCACGATCTCCGCCCCCGCCGGCACCTCGAGGTCCTTCACGCCCGTCCGGGCCAGCCGGTAGGGTTCGCCAAACAGGCCGCCGATGATTTCGAACTTGCGCACGTTCGGCGGATAGGCGAACACCATCGAGCCCATGTAGTGCAGCGGATGGATGCCGAGCGTGATCGCCACCGGCAAGGCTTCGCCGCGCTGCTCCGCGCGCCGGTGGAACTCGTACATGCGCCGGCGCGAATGCAGCGACACGCCCAGGCGGTTCTTGCCGGCGAGCATCAGCCGGTGAAAGCCGGTGGTGTCGACGCCGCTCACCGGATCGCGCGCGGTGAGCTGGCCGGCGGTGATGTAGGGCGCGGCATCCACCTGGAAGTGCGTCGGAATCGGCAGCTTGGTGAGGTCGACCTGGTCGCCCTCGAACACCACCTCCTGCCACGGTGCGGAATCGACCAGCTCGCACGGGATGTATTTCTGGCAGCGCTCGCGAAACGCGCTCGGCAGATCCGCCTGCGGCACGCCGAGGCAGGCGGCCAGCAGCTTGCGATTGCCCGAGATATTGGTGACCACGGGCATGCTGTGGCCTTCGACGTTCTCGTAGACAACCACCGGGCTCTTGCCCGCACGCTCCAGAGCGAACACCATGGAAGTGATGTCGAGGTGGGTGCGCACCGGTTCGCGGATGCGCACGATTTCGTCTGGATAGTCGCGCGTCACCATGTCCAGGAAACCGCGCATGCTCTGGGGGTGGTTCATGTGTGCCTTGCTCCGTTGTCGTTGTCTTTGTTTGTTTCCCTGCCGCAAGTCGCTGCGCGCGACGCGCGCCGGCTAATCGGCCTTGATGCCGGCTTCCTTCACGATTTTCGACCAGCGCTGGATGTCGTTGCGGATGGTGGCGCGGTACTGTTCCGGCGTGTCGCCCACCGGCTCGGAGCCGATCTCGAACATCTTGTCGCGGAAGGCCTGCTCGCGCGCAATGCGCTGCACGGCATCTGAAAGTTTGGCGACGATCTCGGGCGGCGTCTTCCCCGGCGCGACCAGCCCGTTCCACGGGGCCACGTCGAAGCCCGGCAGGCCCGCCTCGGCGACCGTGGGCAGATCCGGCAGCTGCAATACGCGCCGCGAAGTGGTCACGCCCAGCGGCCGCAGCTTGCCCGACTTGATCTGCGGCAGCGCGTCCGAGAGGTTGGCGAACATCATCTGCACGTCGCCCGCGAGCACGGCGACGATCGCCAGCGACCCGCCGCGGAAAGCGATGTGCACCAGCTTCGTGCCCGTCATGCTGCCCAGGACTTCGCCCGAGAGGTGCGTCGTCGAACCCACGCCGGAGGAGCCGTAGTTGAGCTTTCCCGGATTTGCTTTCGCATAGGCGATCAACTCGTTCACCGACTTGACGGGCAAGGTCGGATTCACCAGCAGCACCAGCGCGTTTTGCGCAACGTTGCTCACCGGCGCGAGATCGGTCACCGGGTCGTAGCCGACCGATTTCAGCAGGCTCGGCGATACGGTGTGCGGGCCCAGCGACGACATCAGCAGCGTATAGCCGTCGGGCGGCGCCTTGGCGATGAATTCCGTCGCGATCACGCCGCCGGCGCCGGCCTTGTTCTCGACGATTACGGGCTGGCCGAGCAGCTCCTGCATGCGCACGGCGATGGTGCGCGCGACGATGTCGGTATTGCCGCCCGCCGCGAAGCCCACCACGATGTGGATAGGCTTCGATGGAAAGCCGCCTGCCGCCGGCGCCTGCGCACCCGCCGCCAGCGAAAGCCCCAACGCGACGCATCCCAACACCACCACGACCAGCCTGCTCACCATGGACATCTCCCGAACGTTGAAAATATTTGCCGCTACGCCGCCAAAGGAACGGCGGGGCAACCGGGCTGAAAGCCAGTATCGGCGCGGGTTTCCGGCCGACTCAAGGCTCAGAGCACCTGGTCGCGGTGACCGAAACCGGCCGAGTTGTCGACGAAATATACCCTTGCCGCGGCAAGCTTGTACCAACGCACTTTGGCGAACGCCGCGGCGATCGCGGCAGGCGCGGTCGCGGGATCGCCCACGAGCGGAAACTTCCTGCCGTACAACTCGCGCACGCGCGGCTCCGCCGCCGCCGCGAGCTGCTCGACCCTGCCTTCGAGTTGCACCCCCTTGATTTCCTGCCAGCCGGCGTAGTCCTCGTGGACGGTCGCCGCGGCGCAGTCGTTTGCGGCGATGTCGCGGCTGTGGCGCGATGCGGGCGAGGAGACGAAGTACAGATCGAAGCCGTCGTTGACATAGAACACGCCCGCAGCCCAGGGCCCCGCTTCGCCACAGGTGGCGAGGGTCATGACACGATGTGCCGCCAGATAGTCCAGCGCCCGGTCGCGCGCCGCAGTCGCCCTCATGTGGACGGCGGCGCAGCGCCCTGCGGTGCATCTGCGCCCGCCGCTTCCTTCCAGCGCTTGAACAATTGGTGCGGGATATCGAATTGATCGAGGGCCTTGCCCACGGTGTGATCGACGATGTCGTCCAGGCTTTGCGGCCGGTTGTAGAAAGCCGGAACCGGCGGCAGCACCACGGCCCCGTAGCGCGCCGCCTGGCCCATCAACTCGATGTGCCCGAGGTGCAGCGGCGTTTCGCGAACCAGGAGCACCAGGCGGCGGCGCTCCTTCAGGCAGACATCGGCGGCCCGGGTCAGCAGGTTGTCGCTGTAGGAATTGACGATGCCGGAGAGCGACTTGATGGAGCAGGGGGCGACCAGCATGCCGCCGGTCTGGAACGAGCCGCTGGCGATCGAGGCGCCGATGTCGCGGTGGTTGTGCACCACGTGCGCGAGCGCCTCCACGGCGGCGGGGTCCCAGTCGGTTTCCTCGACAATGGTGCGTTTTGCCGAGGGCGACAGGACGAGGTGGGTCTCGATGCCGGGGATGTCCCTGAGCGCCTGCAGGCTGCGGATGCCGTACACGACTCCGGAGGCGCCGGAAATGCCAATGATGATTCTGCGCATGGTGCCGAAAGTCCCTCTAGAGCGCGGCGATCGTCTGCACTTCGACCAGAAACGGTTCCTTCACCAGGCGATCGACCATCAGCAGGGTGTTGGGGGGATAGACGCCGTCGGCGAACATGCGCGGAAATTCGCGCAGGCGGTACTGCATGAATTTCGGGATGTCCTGCGAATGCACCAGATAGGTGGTGAACTGCACCACGTTGCCCCAGCCCGCACCGCAGGATTCGAGCGCTGCGCGAACGTTGCCAAACACCTGCGCACACTGCGCGTCGAAGTCGTCCGCGCCGACGATGTTGCCGTCCTTGTCGCCGGCGAGTTGCCCGGCGATGAACAGGTATTCCGACGCCTTGACGCGCGTGATCTGGGAATACTGCCCCATGGGCTTGCCCAGGGTTTCCGGATTGATGATCCTGATTTCCGCCATGCTGTCGATTCCCTTTTTTGGTCGGTTGATCCGCTCCAGCAGTTAGAATACACCAATGCAAATGCCACGGCGCCGCTGGATCGACACCCTGCTCGCCGGCTATTTCGTCAGCATCTGGGGATCGGGCTACGTCGCCTCCAAGGTCGGACTGCAGTACGCCGCTCCGTTCACCTTTCTCAGCCTGCGCTACGTGTTCGGCCTGTGCTGCATGATTCCGCTGGTGCTGGTGCTGCGCCCGCGCTGGCCCGCCTCGCGCGTGGAACTCGGGCACATCCTGGCCGCCGGCCTGCTGATGCACGCCGCCAGCCTCGGCGGTAGCCATTATGCCCAATACCTCGGCATGAGCGCGGGCATCACCGCCCTGATCCTCGCGCTGCAACCCCTGTTCACGGCGTTCATCGTGTCGCGCTGGATGCATGAGCGCCTGAGCCCGCGCCAGTGGCTGGGCGTCGCCCTCGGCCTGGCCGGCGTGGCGCTGGTGGTGTGGCACAAAATCGATATTCGCGCCGCCAGCTGGGCAAGCCTCTTGGCGGTCGGCATTTCCCTTGCCGCCATCACCGCAGGCACGCTCTACCAGCGCGCGTTCTGCCCCGCGGTGGATTTGTACGGCGCGTCTGTGCTGCAGTTCGCGATTTCGCTCGCCGTGCTGGCGCCGCTCGCCTGGGCGGCGGAGGGCCTCGAGGTGCGCTGGACCTGGCAACTCGCCGCCGCCGTCGTCTATCAGGTGATCCTCGGGTCCATCCTGGCCGTGAACGTGCTGCACACGCTGATGCGCCACGGGCGGGCGACCCAGGTCACGAGCCTGCTGTACCTGACGCCGATCATCGCCGTGGTGGTGGAACTGCTCCTGTTCGATCTGGTGCCGACGCAGCTTACGCTCGCAGGCATCGCCATCACCTGCGCCGGCGTGGCGATGGTGGCGTGGAGAAAAACCAAACCGGCGGCGGCATACTGAAATGCGCCTGTGGCAGCTCATCACGCTCACCATCTTCACACACTCCGTGTTCAACGGCAGCCGCATGCTGGTGTCGCTGTATGCCATCCATCTGCACGCATCGCCCGTCACCGTGGGCGCGCTGATGTCCTTCTACGCCCTGCTTCCCATGGTGTTTGCGGTGAGCGCAGGCCGGCTGGTGGACCGCGTCGGCGCGCGCTGGCCGATGTTCGGCGCAAGCGTGGCCCTGGCGCTGGGGACCCTGCTGCCCTTCGTCTGGCCGCGCCTGGAGACGCTGTACCTCACGAGCACGCTGATCGGCACCGGCTTCATGGTGTTCCACGTCGCGGTGAACCAGGTGGTGGGCGCTCTGGGCCGCCCGGAAGACCGCGCCGCGAATTTCAGCTGGCTGGCGCTGGGGTTTTCCGTCTCCGGCTCGCTCGGCCCGCTGATGACCGGATTCGCCATCGACTCCATCGGCCACGCGCGCACCTTCCTGCTCTTGTTCCTGTTTCCCCTGTTGCCGCTCGTCGTGTTGTGGTTCAACCGCCCGGCGCTGCCGCAGGCCAAGGAGCGCAAGGCGGGCACCGGCCAGCGGCGTGTCATGGACCTGCTGCGCAGCCGCGAACTGCGCCGCGTATTCATCGCCAGCGGCCTCTTGTCCATGGGCTGGGACCTGTACACCTTCGTCATCCCGATCTACGGCTCGCGCATCGGCCTGTCGGCTTCGACCATAGGCGTGATCATGGGCACGTTCGCCATCGCCACCTTCGCCGTGCGTCTGGTGATGCCGCTGCTGGTGCGGCGCGTGAAGGAATGGCACACCATCACCGCCGCGCTGCTGATCACTGCCGGCACTTATTCGCTCTTTCCGTTTTTTACCAGCGTGCCGCTGCTGATGGCGCTGTCCTTCGTCCTGGGCATCGGACTGGGCTGCGCGCAACCGATGGTGATGGCGCTGCTCTACAACAGTTCGCCCCCCGGACGCCAGGGCGAGGCGGTGGGCGTGCGCACGACGGTGATGAACGCCAGCCACACCGTGCTGCCGCTCGCGTTCGGCGCGCTGGGCGCGGCGCTGGGCATGGGGCCGGTGTTCTGGTCGATGGCGGCGCTGATGGGCGCGGGCGCCTGGCTGGTCAACCGGCGGCGCGAACGCGACTAGAGGGAATCGAGCCAGAAGCCCAGTCCCTGGGCGTTCAGCTCGACGTCGTTGGAATAGATGTCGAGAATGCGCGCATCCGGCAGATGCGAGCCCCAGCGCCGCGCTTCTTCGAGAAAAATGCACTTCACGCCCTCGCGCAAGCGCGCCGGCCGCTCGGACCCGGCGTCCTTTTCGCGCAAGCCCAGTTCGGCGTGGGCGTCGACCAAGCGGTGCAGCACCTCGGCCTTGGCCGGAATATCGCCAATCCGGCTGTAATGGGTGACGTACACCGCTTCCGGCTTCGTTCCGAGGATGAGATCGATCGAGCTATGGTAGGGCCCGGGGTCGAACTGCACCGGGCTCGAAGTCGGGACGATGAACTGCCTGCCGCCCTCGTCCATTTCGCGGTAGGAAATACCGAATACGTCGCCGGAGAAGACATGCCCGGATCGGGTGTCGCGGATGGCGACGTGGTGTCGCGCGTGGCCGGGCGTGTCCAGAAACTGCAGCTCGCGGCCGTTGAGCCGGATGGAGGCTTCGTGCGGCGTCTCGATGATGCGCTCGGCGGCGATGGGCAAGACGTCCCCGTACATTTCCCGCGTCGGCTCCGAACCGTATACCGCGACCGTGCCCGCGATCAGCTTTGACGGGTCGGCCATGTGGCGCGCGCCGCGCGGATGCACGGTGAGGGTGGCGTTGGGAAAGGTGCGCATGAACAGCCCCGCTCCGCCGGCGTGATCGAGGTGGATGTGGGTCAGGATCACGTAATCCACCTGTTCCGGCGTCAAACCTTTCTGCCGCATCGCTTCCAGCACCAGCGGCACCGAGTGATTGGTGCCGGTGTCGACGATGGCCGCGCGGCCGCCTTCGACGATCAGGTGGATGGCGTCCAGCATGGGGCGGTGATAGCCCGAATCGATGGCGCTGATGCCGTGCTCGTAATCGATGACCTGGGGCATGATGCCTGGCGGGATGGGGTACCGGCGCATTCTACAATGGTCCGCCATGGACCTCCCCAGACGCGGCGGGCGCGGCGCGCACAGTGCGGGCAGGGTAAAATGCGGCACGCGCGTCATCCGGGGCACACACCATTCCATGAGTATTTCCGACATACGTCAGGAGTACCAAAGCGCCGAACTCGTCGAAGAGGACGCGGCGGCGGATCCGTTCGGGCAGTTCGACCGCTGGTTCAGCGATGTACTGCGGGCCGAACTGCCGCTGCCCAACGCGATGACGCTGGCCACCGCGGACACAGACGGCAGGCCGTCGGCGCGCGTCGTCCTGTTGAAGGGCGTGGATGCGAACGGCTTTGTCTTTTATACCAATTACGAAAGCCGCAAGGCGCGCGAGCTCGCGCTCAATCCGTTCGCCAGCCTGGTGTTCCTGTGGACGCCGATGGAGCGCCAGGTGCGCATCGAAGGCGCGGTCGAAAAAGTGTCCGCGGAGGAATCCGACGAATATTTCGACAGCCGGCCGCTAGGCAGCCGCCTGGGCGCCTGGGCATCCCCGCAAAGCAGGCCCTTGCCGAGCCGGCTCGCGCTGGCTTCGAAGGTCGCGGCGATCATGCTACGCTACGGCACCGCACCACCGCGGCCGCCGCACTGGGGAGGCTATCGCGTGCGGCCCGATGCGATCGAATTCTGGCAGGGCCGCCCTGACCGTTTGCATGACCGGCTGCGCTACCTGAAGCAGGGCAACACTTGGAAGATCGAGCGTCTGGCGCCCTAGTGGCGCCCGCTCCTGGAAAACATCAAAGGGAGGAAACATGTCGGATACCGTGAAATACCTGNNNNAACCTCGTTGCCGACCTGCCGGTCCCGCCGCCGCCGGTGCTGCATCCGGGAACGCTGCAGCCGGTCGGGCCCGACGACCTTGCGCCGCTGTTCCCGATGGAACTGATCATGCAGGAGGTCTCGACCGAGCGCGAAGTGCCGATTCCGGAGCCGGTGCGCGAGATCTATCGCCAGTGGCGCCCCTCGCCTTTGTTCCGCGCGCGGCGACTGGAGAAGGCGCTGCAGACGCCCGCGAAAATCTATTACAAGTACGAGGGCGTGAGCCCCGCCGGCAGTCATAAGCCGAACACCGCGGTGCCGCAGGCGTTTTACAACAAGCAGGCCGGGGTGAAGAAGCTGGTCACCGAAACCGGCGCCGGCCAGTGGGGTTCTTCGCTTTCGTTTGCCGGCGCGCTGTACGGGCTGGAGGTCAAGGTATTCATGGTCCGGGTTTCGTACGACCAGAAACCCTACCGCCGCGCGCTGATGGAGACCTACGGCGCCAGCTGCACGGCGTCGCCCTCGAACGAAACCCAGGCAGGCCGCAACATCCTCGCCCAGCGCGCCGACCATCCGGGCAGCCTCGGCATCGCGATTTCGGAGGCGGTCGAAATCGCGGCGCAGCGCGACGATACCAAGTACGCGCTCGGCTCGGTGCTTAATCACGTGCTGCTGCACCAGACGGTGGTCGGCCAGGAAGCCATGGCGCAACTGGAAATGGCCGGAGACTATCCGGATGTCATCGTCGGCTGCACCGGCGGCGGCTCGAATTTCGCCGGCATCGCGTTCCCGTTCCTGGGCGCGCAACTGCGCGGCGGCAAGAAGCTGCGCATCGTCGCGGTAGAACCGGCGGCCTGCCCCAGCCTGACGCGCGGCCAGTACGCCTACGACTTCGGCGACACCGCGCACCTGACGCCGCTGACCAAGATGCACACCCTTGGATCGACCTTCACTCCGCCCGGCTTCCACGCCGGCGGCCTGCGCTACCACGGCATGGCGCCGCTGGTGAGCCACATCAAGCAGCTCGGCCTGATCGAGGCGGTCGCCTACCACCAGACAACCTGCTTCGAAGCGGGCGTGCTGTTCGCGCGCGCCGAGCGCATCCTGCCGGCGCCCGCGGCGAACCATGCGGTGAAAGGCGCGATCGAGGAAGCGCTGAAGTGCAAGGCGGAAGGCAAGTCGCGCACCATCCTGTTCAACCTCTGCGGCCACGGCCACTTCGACATGCAGGCCTACATCGACTACTTCGGCGGCAAACTGCAGGACCTGAACTACGACGAGGCCGAGCTGGCGATGGCGCTCGCCGGACTGCCCTCGGTCAAGGAAGCCGCCTGACGCAGGCTGGCGCAAGGGGGCGCGGCCGCGCCGCGCCCTTCTGAACCAGCGGCTGTTTCGGACGCACCGATACAGCCGCCGCTCCCCTACCGCACGGACGAATCTCCCATGGAATTCCAGACACTCAAGGTCGCACTGGCCGGGCAGGTTGCGACCATAGAGCTCAACCGCCCGGAGCACGCCAATGCGCTGGAACCGCGCATGTGGACCGAGTTGCGCGATGCGATGCGCTGGCTCGACGAGACCGCCGGCGCGCGCGTCGGCGTACTCTCCGGCGCCGGCAAGCATTTCACCGCCGGCATCGACCTCGGCATGCTCGCCGGGATGCGCGAGCAAATCCGCGACGACTGCGACGGGCGCTCGCGCGAGAAGCTGCGGCGCATCATCCTCGATCTGCAGGACACGCTCAGTTCCATCGAGCGCTGCCGCAAGCCGGTGATCGCCGCGATCCACGGCGCCTGCGTCGGCGGGGGCATCGACCTCAT
>JAPLRD010000020.1 GCA_026399375.1 Pseudomonadota bacterium | reverse complement strand
GCCAGTCCGTTGCCGGCAAGGGCAAGACGGACTTCGCGCAGCTGGTCAAGGGGGCCGTCGAATCGGTCAATGACCTGCAGCAGAACGCGCAGTCCCTCGCGACCTCCTTCGAGCAGGGCCAGGACGTTCCGCTCACCGACGTCGTGCTGGCGATGCAGAAGTCGTCCATCGCTTTCGAGGCGACGTTGCAGATCCGCAACAAGGTGATGAAAGCGTACGAAGACATCAAGAACATGCCGGTATGAACCCCACTCGGACTAGATGAATATGGCCACCGCTCAACAAGCGCTTCCGCCCGCCCTCACGGGCCAGACACCCATGGGCTCGACCGCCCTGGGCACGACTTCTCTCACCTCGACGCCGATGACTCCCGCTCTGCAGCCCGTTCCCGGCGGCACAGGTCTCGCGCTGCCGCAGGCGACGCCTCTGACGATGCTCGCTTCGCTCGGCGGCATACTGCGCCAACCGGCGGTCAGGAAGTCGGCGCCTGCGATCCTGGTGCTCGCGATGCTGGTCATTTTCGGTGCAATCTACGCCTGGACGCAGGAGGCGCCCTACCGCGGGGTATTCCCGGGCATGGCCGAAGCCGACCAGCAAAGCGCGCTCGAGACGCTCAAGGCGGCGAACTTCAATCCGCGCATCGACGCCGCCACGGGCCAGCTGGCGGTGCCCGCCGCGCGCTATCACGAGGCGCGCATTCTGCTCGCTTCGCAGGGCATCCCGCGCACCCAGGGCCGCGGCATTCTGGACTCGCTCAAGGACCACTCCGCGATGACGACCAGCCAGTTCATGGAACAGGCGCGCTACTCGGCGGCGATAGAGCAGGAACTGGCCAAGAGCATCACCCAGATCGGCACCATCCAGAGCGCCCGCGTGCACCTTGCGCAGACCAAGCAAAGCCCGTTCGCGCGCGAACAGACGCCGGTGAAGGCCTCGGTGATCGTGACGCCCTTCAGCGGCCGTCTGGTCTCGCCCAACCAGGTGCAGGCGATCGTGCATCTGGTGGCGTCGAGTGTTCCCTACCTTTCGGCGGGTGACGTTTCCGTGGTCGACAACCTGGGCAACCTCATCTCCAAATCGCCCGTGGAAGGGCCGCTGGGGCTTACCAGCATACAGTCGCAGCACAAGCAACAGACCGAGGAAACCTACCGCAGCCGCATCCTGCAACTGCTGGAGCCGGTGGTGGGCGAGGGCAACGTGCGCGCGCAGGTCGACCTCGTGATGAATTTCACCCAGGTCGAAACCGCGACCGAGGATTTCGATACGCGCAAGGAAGGCTCGAAGACGCGCTCCGAGGTACTGGCGGAGGAGCGCGCCGCGCAGCTCGACCCGCTGGGCGTGCCGGGCGCGCTCTCCAACGCGGTGCCGCCGGAGTCCAAGTCCACCTCCGATACCGCCTCCACCGAGGAGAAGAAGGATTCGCGCGCCACGGTGAGCAGCAAGTCGACGCGCAACTACGAACTGGACAAGACGGTGCGCCACGTGAAGAACTCGCAGGGCGGGATCGACCGCGTCTCGGTCGCGGTGGTGATCAAGGAGCGTGCGCCCGCGGCCAAGGAGAAGGACAAGGATGCGTCCGCCCCCGCCGCCGCAGTGCCCAGCGGCTACAGCCCCGAGGAACTCGAGCGCCTGTCCGGCCTGGTCAAAGGGGTGGTCGGATTCAGCCAGACGCGCGGCGACGTGGTCAACCTGATGCAGGCGAAGTTCGAACCCGTGGCGGCGTCCGGTTCGGGCGTGTGGTACGAAAACGACGTGGCGGTGAGCAGTATCAAGGTGGGCCTGGCCACACTCGTGCTGGTGGTCATCCTGCTGGCGGTGGTGCGGCCGGTGCTCAAGTCCTACCTGCCGCAGGCACCCGTCGCGGCGCCCGTGCTGCCTGCTCCGCTGGCTCTGGCCGGAAAGCCCGGCGAGGCGGGCGCTGAGGCCGGCACCGATGCCAAGACCGAAGGCCCGTCCGAAGACGGCGAAGCCGGGGAACACGCCGACGAGGACGATTCGAACGGCATGTCGATGGTCGAGGTCGAATCGCTCGAGGAGTTCAAGGCGAGGCTGAAGAAGTCCGCCGCGCCCAAGAAATCGAGCATCTCGGCGGAGATGCTGGACACGGCCAACAGCTACGACGACAAGGTGGCGCTGGTGAGGATGCTGGTGTCCGAGGATTCCGGACGCGTCGCCGCCGTGCTGAAGAACATGATCAAGCAGGACATGGCTGCGTGAACGAGTTGGAAGCGCTCATGGTCGACTTCTCCAAGCTGGCGTTGGTGGGGGCGTTCCTGGCGCTGGTGTCGGTGGTGCTGCGCTCGGTTTTTCGCGGGCACGCAGGCGGGCCGCCGCCCCAACTCGCGCTGGCGAACGCCAAGCCGGCTTCCCTGCCCGCGCCAGGCACCCCTTCGGGTGAGACGGCCGCGGCGGG
>JAPLRD010000028.1:78335-102324 GCA_026399375.1 Pseudomonadota bacterium | reverse complement strand
AGAGGAGGAGGCGTTCCGCAAGCCCATCCTGGAGCAGTACGACCGCAACGGCCACCCCTACTACGCCAGCGCGCGCATGTGGGACGACGGTGTGATCGCCCCGGAGGATACCCGCAGGGTCCTCGGCCTGGCGCTTTCGGCCGCGCTCAACGCTCCGATCGAACCCACGCGCTTCGGCGTGTTCAGAATGTAATTGCGGCATTGCCCGGCATCATGCCGAGGCTTTTCGGGCTTAAACAAGGATGAACCGATGAAATACCAAACTCTGCAACTGGCGGCGCAACACGGCATCGGGGTGATCTGGATGAACCGCCCGGAAGTGCGCAACGCCTTCAACGAAGTCATGATCGCCGAGCTGATGCAGGCGTTCCAGTCCGCGGACGCCGACGACGGCATACGCGCCGTGGTGCTGGCGGGACACGGCCCCGCATTCTGCGCCGGTGCCGACCTCAACTGGATGAAGAAGATGGCCGGTTACTCCCTGAAAGAGAACCATGCCGACGCGATGCAGCTCGCGACCATGCTGCACACCATCTACACGATGAAGAAACCGACCATCGCCCGCGTGCACGGCCCGGCCTTCGCCGGGGGCATGGGCCTGGTCGCAGCGTGCGATATCGCCATCGCGGCGCAGGAGGCCGAGTTCTGCCTGTCCGAGGTTAAGCTCGGACTGATCGCGGCCACCATAGGCCCGTATGTGGTCGCGGCCATGGGCGAACGTTATGCGCGGCGCTACTTCCTCAGCGCCGAACGCTTCACCGCCGCCGAAGCGTTCCGCATCGGCCTCGTGCACGACCTCGCGCCGGTGGAAGATCTGGACATGACGGTCAATGCGATGCTCGCCCACCTGCTTGCGGCGAGTCCGGCCGCGATCGCGGCGAGCAAGGAACTGATCCGCGCCGTGGCGCGCGCCCCTATCGACCAGAAGATGGTCGTCGATACCGCGACGCGCATCGCCGTGGTCCGCGCTTCCGTCGACGGCAAGGAGGGGATCCGCTCTTTCCTGGAGAAGCGAAAGCCGGCGTGGGCCGAATCCGGCAAGCCGCAAAAGCCGACTGCGAAGAAGGCAGGGAAAGGAAAGAAAGCGTGAACGCCCTTTTTGCCTTAGTGCGCTTTATCCGATAAATATGTTCAAGAAAATTCTGATTGCAAACCGGGGCGAGATCGCCTGCCGCGTGATCAAGACCGCGCGGCGCCTGGGCGTGAAGACCGTGGCCGTGTATTCCGAGGCCGACGCCGGCGCGCGCCATGTGGACCTCGCCGACGAGGCCTATTGCATCGGCCCCGCCGCGGCGAGCGAGAGCTACCTGCGCGGCGACAAGATACTCGAGGCGGCCAGGCGTTCCGGCGCCGAGGCGGTTCACCCGGGCTACGGCTTTCTTTCCGAGAACGCCGAGTTCGCCGAGGCATGCGGGAAAGCGGGCCTGGTGTTCATCGGGCCGCCGCCCGCCGCCATCCGCGCCATGGGCAGCAAGAGCGCGGCCAAGCACATCATGGGCAAGGCGGGCGTGCCCCTGGTGCCCGGCTATCACGGTGCCGACCAGGATTTGGGCCTGCTGCAGAAGGAGGCGGACAAGATCGGCTACCCGGTGCTGATCAAGGCTTCCGCCGGCGGCGGCGGAAAGGGCATGCGCATCGTGGAGAAGGCCGCGGATTTCGCCGACGCGCTGGCATCGTGCCAGCGCGAATCCAAAGCGAGCTTCGGCGACGAGCGCGTGCTCCTGGAAAAATACCTGACGCGCCCGCGCCACATCGAGATCCAGGTGTTCGCCGATACGCAGGGTGACGCGCTCTATCTGTTCGAGCGCGACTGCTCGGTGCAGCGGCGCCACCAGAAAGTGCTGGAAGAAGCGCCCGCGCCGGGCATGAGCCAGGCGCGGCGCAACAGCATGGGCGAAGCCGCTGTTGCAGCGGCGAAGGCGATCGGCTACCTCGGCGCCGGCACGGTGGAATTCATCGCCGAGCCGGGCAAGGGGAAAAGTGCCGGGACTTTCTATTTCATGGAAATGAACACGCGCCTGCAGGTGGAGCATCCGGTGACCGAAATGATCACCGGGCTGGACCTGGTCGAATGGCAGCTGCGCGTGGCCTGCGGCGAACCGCTGCCGCGTTCACAGGACGAGCTAGCCATCAGCGGACATGCGCTGGAAGCGCGCATCTATGCCGAGGATCCGGCGAAGAACTTCCTGCCTTCGACCGGGCGCATCACGCACCTGTCGGCGCCGGCTGAGTCGCGCCATGTGCGCATCGATACCGGCGTGCGCGCGGGCGACGCAATCACGCCGTTTTATGATCCGATGATCGCCAAGCTCATCGTCTGGGATGCCGACAGGCCGGCGGCGCTCGCGCGCATGCGCGCCGCGCTGGACGAGTTCCAGGTGGTCGGTGTCACCACCAACACGGAGTTTCTTGCACGGCTCATTGCTTGCGACGCGTTCGCGTCGGCGGACCTGGACACCGGCCTGATCGACCGCAACCGCGAACAGCTTTTTCCCGCGGCGCCGCTGGCGGGCGACGAAGTGCTGGCGCTCGCAGCGCTGGCCGAATTGCTGGCGATCGAACGCCGCGCGGGAGAGCGCGCCGCGGCATCCGACGATCCGCGTTCGCCCTGGGGCACCTGCGATGGATGGCGCCTGAATCAGGACAATCATCACATTCTGGTATTCAGGCAGGGAGAGCGCGAACAGGCGGTCACGGCGCATTACCGTCCCGGCCGCTACGAGCTCGACCTTCCCGGTGGCAGGCGCACCCTCACCGGCGCATGGCAGCCTGATGGCTCGTTGACGGCCTGGCTCGAAGACCGGGTGCTGCGCGCAAACGTGGTGCAGTCGGGCCAGACGCTGGACTTGTTCTTCCGCGGTGCACGCTACCGCCTGGAACTGCACGACCCGGGGCTGCATGAAATCGAGTCGGAGGCGCACGGCGGCACGCTCGCCGCACCCATGCCGGGGAAAATCATCGCCGTGCTGACTGCGAGCGGCGCCAAGGTGACTAAAGGCACGCCGCTCATCATCCTGGAAGCGATGAAAATGGAGCACACCATCATGGCGCCGGGCAAAGGCACGGTGAAGGACATTCACTACAAAGTCGGCGAGCAGGTCGCCGACGGCGCCGAGCTGCTGGGATTCGAACTGGACAAGGATTAGGCGGCAATTGCTTTCATGACGCTTCCGAAAAGAGTACGCATCGTCGAAGTCGGGCCGCGCGACGGCCTGCAGAACGAAGCCGGCGTGGTGCCCGCGGCGGTCAAGATCGAGTTGATCAACCGGCTTGCCGATGCCGGCCTGCCGGCGATCGAAGCCACCGCCTTCGTTTCGCCCAAGTGGGTGCCGCAGATGGCCGACAACGCCGAAGTCATGTCCGGCATCAAGAAGAAGCCCGGCGTCGCCTATCCGGTGCTGGTGCCGAACCTGAAAGGCTTCGAGTCGGCGCTGGCCGCGGGGGCAGAGGAAATCGCCGTGTTCGGCGCGGCATCCGAAGCGTTCAGCCGGAAGAACATCAACTGTTCCATCGCCGAGAGCCTGGCGCGCTTCGCGCCGGTGGCGCAGGCGGCGAAACAGCACGGCCTGCGTGTGCGCGGCTATATCTCCTGCGTCGTCGGCTGTCCCTATCAGGGCGCGGTCGAGCCAGCGGCGGTGGCCGAAGTAGCGGCGGAACTCTACCGCATGGGCTGCTACGAGGTATCCCTGGGCGACACCATAGGCGTGGGCACGCCGGGCAGGATTCAGGCGATGATCGCGGCGGTGGCGAAGGCGGTGCCGATGGAAAAGCTCGCCGTGCATTTCCACGACACATGGGGCCAGGCGCTGGCCAACCTGTACGCGGCGATGGAGTTCGGCGTCGCCACCATGGACAGCTCGGTCGCAGGCCTGGGCGGCTGTCCCTATGCCAAGGGTGCCTCGGGCAACGTCGCCACCGAAGACGTGGTGTATCTCTTGAACGGCCTGGGGATAGAAACCGGCGTCGACCTCGAAAGGGTGTTCGAAGCCGGGCGTTTCATTTGCGCGCAACTCGGACGGGAGCCGGCATCCAAGGTGGCACGGGCGATGGCGGCGAAGAACGCATGTTGAAAGCCGCTGCTTTACTCGAGCAGGAAGCGGAAGTCGCTTCGCCCTGCATCAATGTCTGTCGCATGGATGCGGCCAGCGGCTACTGCGAAGGTTGCCGTCGCAGCCTGGACGAGATTGCTTGCTGGTCGATCTACACGCCGGCCGAAAAGCGCGCCGTGCTGGCGCTGTTGCCTGCGCGCAAGTCCGCGCATTGAACCTGCCGTCGCAGATCCGGGTGCTGGAGCGCGGCTGGCTCTCCAGCAACAACATCCTGATCGACGACGGCGGTGCCTGCACGCTGATCGACAGCGGCTATCATGTGCACGCCGAACAAACGCTGCTGTTGCTGCAGCACGCCCTGAATGGCAGACCCCTGACCCGGTTGATCAACACGCATTGCCACTCCGACCACATGGGCGGCAACGCCGCAGTGCAGCGCGCACACGGCTGCCGCACCAGCGTGCCTGTCGGCGAAGCGCCGGCCATACTGGCCTGGGACGAACAGGCGATGATGCTCAGCTACACCGGCCAGAACGCCGAGCGCTTCGGCTTCGACGACACCATCGCTCCAGGCGACAGGCTGCAGCTCGGCGGCCTGGAATGGGAGGTCATGGCGGCGCCCGGCCACGACAGGCACGCGCTGATGTTCTACGCGTTGGCGGCACGCATCCTGATCTCGGGCGACGCGCTGTGGGAGAACGGCTTCGGCCTGATATTCCAGGAGCTCTTCGGCCAGCCGGGCGGCTTCGCCGACACGCGCGCGACGCTGGAAGCGATCTCGCGCCTGCAGATCGATACGGTCATCCCCGGCCACGGCGCGCCCTTCGGCAAGGTCGATCGCTCGCTCGCGACCGCGTTCCAACGGCTGGACGCCTACGAGCGCGAACCGGCCAAGCTGGCGCGCCACGCGCTCAAGGTCATGCTGAGTTTTTCGCTCATGATCCACGGCAGGATCGCGCTTGCCGAACTGCCGCAGTTCCTTGCCGACCGGGCCATCTACGGTCATGTCAACCTGCGCTTCCTGCGATTATCGGACGGCGAGTTGAGCGAGTATCTTGTGCGCGATCTGGAGCGTGCGGGCGCGCTGAAGCTCGAAGACGGCTGGCTCGTCGCAGCCTAGTCGGGCAATTCCCGGGAACCGTCGTGAAAGAAAGTGTATGAAAACCGCGGTCGTGGTCGGTGCTCTCGGGGTGATAGGCAGATACATCGTGGACAAGCTGGCAGCGCTGCCGGATTGGCAGGTCATCGGCCTGTCGCGTCGCAAGGGCGAGGATCGCGACCGAGTTCGCTATGTCTCCGTCGATCTGGTCCGGCCCTTCGAGCCCGATTTCAGCGGGGTCACGCACGTTTTCTATGCGGCGTTTCAGGCCTCGGTTGGCAAGGCATCGGGCTATGCCGCAAACATCGCGCCGAACCGGGACATGCTGATCAATTCCGTGTCGGCGATCGACAAGACCTCACCCGCGCTCGAACGCGTGATCCTGGTCACCGGCACCAAGTACTACGGCACCCACTTGGGACCGTTTCGAACCCCGGCGCGCGAGTCCGACCCGCGGCATGAAGGTGCCAACTTCTATTTCGACCAGATCGACTGGCTGACGACCTTTCAAAGGGGAAAACGCTGGACCTGGAGCGAACTGCGGCCGCAGACCCTGTGCGGCTTTGCACCCGGAACCGCGATGAGCATCGTGCCGGTGATCGCGGTCTACGCCGCGATGATGAAGGAGTTGGGCCGGCCGTTCGCGTGGCCCGGCACGCCGGGGTCGGGGCGCGCCATTTATCAAGTGACCGACTCCGCGCATTTCGCCAATGCCGCGCTGTGGGCCGCGACCGACCCGCGCTGCGCCAACCAGGCCTACAACATCACCAACGGCGACTATTTCCGCTGGCTCGACCTGTGGCCGCGGCTGGCGCAGGCATTTGACATGCCGACGGCGGCGCCGGCGCCACTTTCGCTGACCGAATTCATGGCCGACAAGGCGCCGCTGTGGGATGCCATGGTGGCGAAGTATGGGCTGAAGCCCTATCGCTTCGAGGACATCGCGGCCTGGCCGTTCGGCGACTACGTGTTCAACACCACCTGGGACGTGATGACGAGTGTGACCAAGTCGCGCCTTGATGGATTTCACGATGTCGTCGACAGTGAGGATATGTTCGTGCGGCTGCTCAAACAGTTTCGCAAAGAGCGCATCGTGCCGTGAGCGATGCGCGCGAGCGGATTATCGAACCTCTCCCGCCCAGTCTTGGACAAGGCTTCACCAAGACGGTACTATTCCTATTCGTCTAGCTGTAACGCTTCCGCATTTCGATTGAAAACTGTTCCGTTTCGAGGGATATATCCGCACGTGTTTCCATCGTTTTTTCGTTTGAAATCAATGTCGCCAGGCGCGCTACGCAACAGGAGCTTTCAGCAATGCCCCTAGCCGGTAAGGGAATGCTCATCACCTCGATGGACGTCGAGGCCGCCGACGAGCAGGAATTCAACGTCTGGTACGACCGCGAGCATCTCGCGGAGCGCGTCGCGATCGAGGGTTTCCTCGAAGCGCGGCGCTGGATCGCCGACCAGGCGAGCCCGAAGTATTTCTGCACCTATTCGACCGCGGTTTTCGAGGATCTGAGCAGCCCGGCATACAAGAAGGCGCTGGCGAACCAGACTGCCTGGTCGACCAAGAACATCTCCCGCTTCAAGAACATGATTCGCGCGGTCGGGCGCGTCACCTCGAGTCGTGGCCGGGGCAGGGGCGGGGCGTTGTGTGTAGTGCGGCTGCGTCCTGCGGCCGGGAGCGCGGATGCACTGCGCCCGAAGATCAGCGATCTGATGGACCCGGGCATGCTTCCCGGCATCATTTCGATGCATTTGATCGAAAGTGACCCGCTGCTGTCGAAATCGCTAACCGAGCCCGACAAGCCGAACCCCGGGGCCAGCGACTGGTTCCTGCTCGTTGAGGGCACCGATCTGCCGTCCGTTCGCGCACTGGCCGACGCGCGCTTCAAGAATGCCGGCGTCGCTGTGGTATCGAGCGGCACCTATGGCCTGATGTGGGATCTCGGCAAGAGCGATCTGTAGCCGACCTGTCCGCTCGCAATACTGAAAACGACCAACTCGAGGAGCACAGCATGAAGCCAAACCTGAAATCAATCCTGACCGCCGCAGGCGTTGCGGCTGCGTTGCTGGCAAGTTCAGCGGTGTTCGCAGACAAGTGGAACATGCCGACTCGCTCGACCGAACGCAACTACTTCACGCGGAATATCGTACAGTTCGCCGAAGAGGTAAAGAAAGGAACCGAAGGTAAAGTCGACATTGCCGTCCATCCGGCCGATGCGCTGATCAAGCAGCCCGAAGTGAAGCGCGGGATCCAGACCGGACAGATACAGATCGGCGAATTTCTGATGTCCCTGCATTCGAACGAGGCCGCCATCTTCGGCGTCGACTCGGTGCCTTTCCTCGCGAGCAATGCTGCGGAAAGCGCGAATCTTCTCAAGGTCACGCGCCCCCTGCTCGACGAGCGCCTGAAAAAACAGGGCTTGCGTCTCCTGTTCGTGGTGCCCTGGCCCGCGAACTCGTTCTATGCCGGCAAGGAAATCAAGTCGACTGCCGACTTCAAGGGCGTCAAGTTCAGGGCGTTCAACCCTGTGACCGGCCGCCTGGCGGAACTGATGGGTGCGGTGCCCGTCACGGTGCAGCAAGCCGAGGTGCCGCAGGCGTTCTCGACCAACGTGATCCAGGCGATGATCACTTCGCCGGCGACGGGTGTGGACACCCAGGCGTGGGACTTCGTGAAGTACTTCTACGAAGTCAAGGCGATGGCGCCCTGGAACATCGTGGTCGTCAACGAGCGCGTTTTCAGTGCCCTGGATCAAAAGTCGCGCGATGCGATGCTTGCCGCGTCCAAGGCCGCGGAGGAGCGCGGCTGGAAGCTTCAGGCCGAAGAGACCGGCAAACTTATAGAGACGCTGAAGTCGAAAGGCATGCAAATTCGCCAACCCAGCCCAGAGCTGATGGCGGAGTTGAAGAAGATCGGCGACCAGTTGATCGCCGAATGGTCGAAAGCGGCCGGCGAGGACGGACCCAAGGTCCTGGATCAGTACCGCAAGCTCAACTGAGCGGGGCG
Source organism: Pseudomonadota bacterium (assembly GCA_026399375.1). Taxonomy (GTDB): domain Bacteria; phylum Pseudomonadota; class Gammaproteobacteria; order Burkholderiales; family SG8-39; genus 2-12-FULL-64-23. The sequence continues at coordinate 94,163 of JAPLRD010000028.1, read as the reverse complement.
CGCCTACCGGACATGGCGGGGATTTCTCGCCGCGTTCGGGCGTTTTCCGGTGATGATGCTCAGGGTCTGCACGCATCGACCGCGATCACCGTCATCCTCACCTCGAACTTCCGATCAGGTCAATCACCATGACGCAATCCGATCCGACGTTAATGTCCGCAGCCGAGCTCTCGCAGGAGATCATGGCGCGGCGCCTGTCGCCAGTCGATTTGATCGAAGCCTGTCTGACGCGCATCCAGGCCCGGGAGCCGAAGCTGCAGTCTTTCGTCGAGGTCTACGCGGAAGAGGCGCGCCTTGCCGCGCAGGGCGCTGAACGCTCGATACGCTCTGGCCACGCGATCGGGCCTTTGCACGGCATCCCGATTGCCCTGAAAGACCTGATCGAGATCGAAGGCAGGATCACCACCGGCGGCTGCGAGGCGTGGCGCGGGCGCAAGTCGCCTTGCACGGCGACGCTGGCGCGGCGTTTGATGGCGCAGGGCATGATTGTACTGGGCAAGACGCACACGGTGGAATTCGCCATGGGCGGCTGGGGCACCAACACAGTTCGCGGAACCCCCTGGAATCCCTGGGATCCGCTGCGCAAGCGCACGCCGGGCGGTTCCAGCAGCGGCTCGGGCGTCGCGGTTTCCGCCGGGCTTGCACCATGGGCCGTGGGCACGGACACCGGCGGCTCGGTCCGCCTGCCCGCCTCCTGGTGCGGCATCACCGGGCTCAAGACCACCATCGGGCGCGTCAGCACCTATGGCGTGCTGCCTCTGAGTCCGACCCTCGACACGCCCGGCCCGATGGCGCGTTCGGTGGAAGACGCGGCCTTGCTTTACATCGCGATGCAGGGTGCCGACCCGCTCGATCCGCGCACCCAGCGCCTGCCCTACGCCGATCCTTTGCCGGCGCTGAAGCGCGGCGTGCGGGGCCTGCGGCTCGCACGTATGCCGGAGGCCGAGCGGCAGTACGCCTCGGCCGATGTACTCGCGGCCTACGACGCTTCGGTCTCTGAACTGGAGCGCCTCGGCGCGCAAATCGTAACCATCGATCTTCCCTTCAGCTTTGCCGATGTGGCGGCGTTCAATCTTCGCATCATGGCGGCGGAGAGCTACACCATCCTGCACGATCTCGTCGATGACGCGAGTGCTCCGCTGGATCCTGACGTTCGTCCGCGCATCGCCGGAGGCCGAAGCATCACTGCGCAGGCCTACATCGAGGCGCTGCAGGTGCGCGAAGCAATGAAGCTGAAGTTTGCCGCCGCGTTCGAGGGCATGGACGCGCTGCTCACGCCGACAACCATGACCACCGCGGTGCCGCTTGAAGAGGTGGATCAGTCCAAGGCGCCGGCACACTACACCCGCTTTGGCAATTTCCTCGACCTGTGTGCCGTCGCGTTGCCAAACGGTTTCGCCAAAGACGGGCTTCCGACTTCACTTCAGATCGTCTGTCGCGCGTATGATGAGGCAACGGCGCTGCGCGTCGGCTGGGCCTATCAGAATGCCACCGAATGGCATTTGCGCCGGCCACCGGATTAGACGCAGCGCGTCAGGACGGAGCGAGCAATTGAGAAAATTTCTTGACGGACTTTACCTGGGTGCCGGGGTCCTGGCCGCTGTGTTTCTGGTGGGTATCGGAGCGCTGATGCTGGTGCAGATCATTGCCAGAGAGGTGGGGCATCAGGTGAACGGGGCGGATGATCTGACGGCGTGGTTCTGCGCCGCTTCGGCGTTCCTGCCTCTCGGGCATACCTTCAAGCGCGGGGAATTGGTTCGGGTGGGTTTGCTGCTCGAGCACATGAAACCGGCTGCGCGCCACATTGCCGAGATCATTGCGCTTGCGGCCGCTGCGGTTTTCCTCGGCTACATGGCTTGGTCGGTAACGCGCTTTGTCTACCAGAGTTATGAACTCAACGACATCGCTCAGGGCATGTTGCCGCTGCCGATGTGGATACCGCAGACGAGCTTTGCGGTCGGTGTGATCATCTTGTTCGTCGCCGTCGTCGATGAACTGATTCTGGTGCTTCGCGGGCGCATCCCGACCTATGTCGTGGCCCAGGAGGCGAGACTCGCTGCGGGCGATTTCGGCGAGAGCGTATAGACCATGGAAACACTTCAAATCGGAATATTCCTGCTGATCGTCATGGCGATTCTGCTCACCGGCGGGATCTGGATCGGCATCTCCCTTGCGATGGTCGCCTGGATCGGGATGTACTTTTTCACCAGCACGCCGCCCGACCTCAACCTCTTTACCACCTTCTGGGGTTCCAGCGCTTCCTGGACCCTGGCTGCACTCCCCTACTTCATCTGGATGGGGGAGATCCTCTTTCGCACCAAACTCTCCGAGCAGATGTTCGAGGGGCTTGCGCCCTGGCTGAACTGGCTTCCCGGGCGCCTGATGCACGTGAATATCATCAGTTGCGGCATCTTCGGCTCGGTGTCAGGGTCGTCAGCCGCCACGTGTGCCACCATCGCTAAGGTGGCGCTGCCGGAACTGAAAAAGCGAGGCTACGATGAGAAGACCTGCCTGGGGTCGCTCTGTGGCGCCGGAACCCTGGGTATCCTCATCCCGCCCTCCATCATTATGGTGGTGTATGCGGTGGCGACCGATGTCTCCATAGTGCGCATCTTCCTTGCCGGGTTTCTGCCAGGGTTCCTGCTGATGGCGCTCTTTTCCGGCTACATCATCGTCTGGGCCCTGATGAACCCGGAAAAAACGCCCCGCTACGAGGACAATCGTTCCATGAAGGAGCGGATCATCGCCACGGGTCAGTTGATCCCCTGCATTCTGCTCATCGTATTCGTCTGCTGGGTGATGGTGGCGGGATTTGCCACGGCGACCGAAGCAGCGATGTTCGGCGTGGTCGGCGCACTGGCCCTGGCCGCCTGGGGCGGGTCCCTCAACTGGAAGAATTTCGCCGAAAGCCTGATGGGGGCGACGCGACTCTCCTGCATGATCATGTTCATCCTTGCCGGAGCCTCGTTTCTGACCGCGACCATGGGCTTCACCGGAATACCGAAGGCGCTCGCAGAGTGGGTGGTGTCGCTCAATCCCAGTCCCTACGCGCTGATTGCGGTACTGTCCCTCGTTTATATCGCGCTCGGCACGGCGCTAGACGGTGTCTCCATGATCGTGCTGACCACTTCGGTGGTGATCCCGATGATCCAGAAGGCGGGTTTTGACCTCGTATGGTTCGGCATCTTCATCGTCATCATGGTGGAAATCGCCGAGGTCACGCCGCCGGTGGGGTTCAATCTCTTCGTGCTGCAGACCATGAGCGGCAAGGACAGCACCTATGTCGCCAAGGCCTCGATTCCCTTCTTCTTCATGATGGTGATCGCCATCGTGCTCATTACCGTCTTTCCCGAAATCGCCACTTGGCTACCGGATGTGCTGCTGAATAAGTGAGGGGCGCCGTGTCCCGGTCCCCCGGATCGGGAACTAATGGTGCTCAGGCAGCGAGAACCTTTCCGATATTCGGTGGGGGAGACTTAATCTCGACGAAGACCGTTTCCTCCAGAGCCTCAACGCTGTGCGCAACGCCATGTGGATGGCGGCCTGCGTCGCCGGGCCCGAGAATGACAACTTCGCTGCCGACGGTCGTCTTGAGCCTGCCCCTGACCACGTAGAGGAGGGACTCGTGCGCATGAGCGTGCATCTCCGAGGCGACGCCTGGCTGCAGATGGAGTTCCAGAAGAGACATGTGGTCCCCTTTAAGCAGAGGCTTTATCAGTAGCGTGCCCTTGGATGGGACGCCTTCGATGCTATTAATATGCAGCGTCTCGACGCTGTCATTCTTCGAATAATTCACGCGATCTTCCTCATATTGGTTGCGGTCGAGAAGGCTGCAGCGGCGAGCCGGAACGCCAATTCTAGTCGAAGGCCGCGATCGGTATCTCCGATTCGGACCCGTGCCTGTCCGGGGTCAGGCGAGGACCATAATTCGGTACACGGCAGAACGAGTTGTCAATTGCGGCAATTCAATACCCCTGGACGCAAGGCGGAGACCGGCGTTGGGCGATTTAAATGTTTATGAATATGACCGGCGCCTGGCCGGAATGATCGTTGGCGATCCGCGGATGTGTCTGCGCCAGAATCAGTTGCCGGATTGGCGCTGTGCACGCCAGTGCCTGCCGGTGCCGGTGCTGCCTTCCATCGTGTCGCCAAACACCCGGCCAAAGAATTGCTCGGGCACCGAGGGACGCCGCGTCTCGTCGATCACGGCAAAGCGGATTTCGGCGCCGCGCAGGTGGGCGCTCTGCAGCAGGGTGCGGCCCCGCTCGCGTTGGACGACACCTGTAATCTCCTGGAAGCGCTGGGTGAACTCGATCGTCATCGCGTCCTTTTTCCCTGGATCCTCCAGTTGCAGACGCCATGTGCCTGCTACCCTCGCGGGAACGATCCAGAGGTAGGCTGTGCTCGCCTGCACCGGCATCACCGGCTTATTCAGGCCTTCCAGCATCACCTTCGCATCCGGCCGCCACTCGCCCATGTCCCAGTCGTGGGACACCACGCGGGTGCCGGGTTTGAGCTGCAGGATGCGCGGCCGCAGCTGCAGGTTGACGGCCGGCAACAGGTACATGGTCAATACCGTGGCCTTGCTGATATCGGTTTCGAACAGGTCACGGTCGAAGAACTGCGCGCGCTCGGCGACCCCCGCTTTGCGCGCCGCCTCGTTGCTCGCCTGCACCAGGGTGGGATCGATCTCGACGCCGAAGCCGCGCGCACCGTGTTTCAGAGCGGCGGTGATAACGATGCGCCCGTCGCCCGAGCCGAGGTCGATCAGGTAGTCGTCCGGGCCGACCCCGGCCAGGTCGAGCATTTTGTCGACCACCGACTGCGGCGTGCGAATGTAGGGGACTTCTTCCGCCTGGGCATCTTGCGCACGCGCTCCTGAACCCAGCAACGCGCACAGCGCGAAAGCAACCAGCAGACGACTCAGCATGCGCGCTACGCGCCCTTCTTGCCGCGCGGAATGGCTTTGCCGCTGTCGCGCCACTGGACCGCTTTGTGAAAGCCTTCCTTTTCCGCGTAGTCCTTGAACCACAGGCCCTCGGGAGAATGGCGCGTGATGCCGTCGAAAATGGTGGCGAACATCTGTGTCGTCGCCAGGCCCATGTTCTCGTAGGCCTGGTTGATCATCAGCTTCTGCATCATCAGCTGGTTCTTCGGCACGCCGGACATGCGCTTTGCCAATGCATCCACGGCCGCGTCCAGTTTGTCCGCCGGCACGGCGTCGTGCACCAGACCCCATTCCTTCGCCGTCTTTCCGTCTATGGTGTCGCCGGTCAGCAGCATGCGCTTCGCCTTCTCCGCGCCCAGGCGAAATACCCACATGGCCGTGGTCGGACAGCCCCAGACGCGGGCCGGCATGTAGCCGATCTTCGCGTCCTCGGCCATGATGACGATGTCGGCGCACAGGGCGATGTCGCTGCCGCCCGCCACCGCATAGCCGTGCACCTTGCAGATGGTCGGCTTGTAGCTGCGCCAGAGCGAGAAGAAATCGTCGGTATTGGCCTTCATCCCGCGGTAATCGAGCATCGGGTCCCAGGGCATGTCCTGGGTGTAGGAGTTCCTGCCCTTCTTTTCGGCGAAGTCCTTCAGATCATAACCGGCGCAGAACGCGCGGCCCGCCCCCTGCAATACGATCACGTGCACGCCATCGTCGCCGTTGGCCTCTTCCACCGCGAGACGAATTTCGCGCGGCATGGCGATGCTGATGGCATTGAGCCGCCGCGGTCGGTTCAGGGTGATGCGCGCGATCCGGCCTTGCTTTTCGTAGCGCAGCGTCTTGTAGCTCATCGCCGCTGGATCAGCCCTCTTTGGAGCAATCACGCGGGGTGACGCCCTTCTCTTTGGCATACCTGGCCGCAGACTCTTCGATCATCGGGCGCACGATGGACTGGTCCGACGCAATCCAGTCGGTGATGATGTTCCACTTCTTGCCGTCCCATTGCATGAACTTCACCGCGCCGCCGCCCTCGTGGTCGGTGCAGCTTACCTTCAATGCCTGCATGAAATTGGTTGCGCCCAGCTCTTTCAGCCTCGCGTCGTTGATGTTCAGGTTCTCCAAACCCCAGCGGACCTGCTCGCCGGTCAGCGGTTTCTTGCCGTACTTCTCCTGTGCCTTGCGGATCGCCTCGACCGTGATGATGCCGTGCACCACGCCGCGGTTGTAGTAAATCGAACCGATGCGCGTCTTGTCGTCCATCTCTCCCTTGCCCTTGGTGTAGAACCGCTTAGTCAGCTCCTGCACGATAGGGTAATTGGTACCGGCGACATTGAAACCCGCTGCGATGAAGCCCTTGGCGGCGTCGCCCGCCGGGACCACGTCCTCTTCCGCGCCGGACCACCACACGCCCACTATCTTCTCGCGCGGGAAGCCGACCTTGGCCGCCGCTTTCAGCGCCACCGGGTTCATCACGCCATAGCCGCGCAGAATCACCCAATCGGGTTTGATCTGGCGCACTTGCAGCCACTGCGCCTGCTGTTCGTTACCGGGGTGCGGGACTGCGATATGCGAAACCGTAAAGCCGTACTTCTTCGCCTGCGCGTCGAGTATGGGAATGGTTTCCTTGCCGTAGGCAGAATCGTGATAGACGTTCACGATCTTCTTCCCCTTGAGCTTGTCCATCCCGCCTTCCTTCTGGCCGATGTACTTGATCTTGGCGGTGTTCTGGCTCCAGTAGTTGGTGACCAGCGGGAACACATACGGGAAGATGCGCCCGTCGGAAGCGTCAGTGCGGCCGTAGCCGATGGTCACCATCGGAATCTTGTCGGCGGTGACTTTGTCGATGAGGGAATAGGTTATCCCCGTTGAAAACGAATGGATCATGGCCGCACCGGTCGGCCCCTTGGTCTTGGTGCGCTCGTAGCACTCGACCCCGCGCGCATTGTTGTACTCGGTCTCGCATTTCTCCCACACCAGCTTGACGCCGTTGATGCCGCCGTCACGCTCATTGATCAGCGTCATGTAGTCGATCCAGCCGGCAGCCATGCCCGAGCCGGCAGGCGCATAGGGCCCGACCCAATAGACGTTGGCGGGGATGAACTGCTCTTTCGCCTGCGCCAGGGCACCTCCCGCGGCCAAAGTCAGTGCCACGACCGTGGCTGCCGCACCCAGCGGCCGCGCCGCGCGTGTCAGAAATCCATTGATCATTTTGAACCCTCTTCGGTTAAGTCGCCGCGTTCGGCGGCAGAATATCCTGCAGATGCTATTGGTACTTGCGCGTGTCGTCGATGACCTTGCCGTCGTTGGGCAGGCTGCCGGCGGACACGAATTCGACATCGCCGCGCAGCTTGGTCACGTCGCGGATGGAGGCGATGAGCGCGGTCTTCAGCGCGTCACCCGCATTCGCGGATTCGCAGCGCAGCGTCATGCTGTCGTTGCCGGTTTCGCCGGCGACGACCAGCCGCGCCTTGGTGATTTCGGGGTGTCGCCGCACGATCTCGTGCAGCTGCTTCGGCGTCACGAACATGCCGCGCACCTTGGTCGTCTGGTCGGCGCGCCCCATCCATCCCTTGATGCGCACATTGGTGCGACCGCAGGGGCTGGCTCCGGGGAGCACCGCGGACAGGTCCCCGGTGCCGAAGCGGATGAGGGGATAGTCCGGATTGAAACTGGTGATCACGACCTCGCCGACCTCGCCCGGCACGACCGTATCGCCGGTGCCGGGCCGCACGATCTCCAGCACCAACTCTTCATCCAGAATCATGCCTTCGGTGACCGAACCGCCGGGCAGCGCCGATTCGTAGGCGAGCAGACCCAGATCGGCCGTGCCGTATGATTGCATCACCCGTATGCCGCGCCCGCCCATGGCCTTGCGCAGCGCGGGCGGGAGGTATTCGCCCCCGACCGCCGCTTTTTTCAGGCAGCTGATATCGGTTTTGAGTTCATCGGCCTTCTCGACGATCAATTTCAGAAACGACGGCGTGCCGATGAACCCGCTGATGCGCAGATCGGCGATGGTCGAGACCTGCATTTCGGTTTGCCCGATTCCCGTCGGCACCACGGTGCAGCCGAGCGCCAGCGCACCGGACTCGAACATGGAACCGGCCGGGGTGAAATGGTAGGCGAAAGTGTTGATGACAAGATCGCCCGAGCGAAAGCCTGCGGCGAACAGCGTCCGGGCCGAGCGCCACCAGTTGGCCGACGTGCCTTGCGGCTCGTAGACCGGACCCGGCGAGACGAAAATCTTCGCTAGTTTGTTCAAGGGCGTCGCGTTCAGTCCGCCCAGCGGAGGTTCCTGCTTCTGCAATTCGGCCAGATCGGACTTGCGCGTGACCGGCAGCCGCGCCAGCGCCTCGCGGGTGGAAACGCCCTTTGGATCGATGCCCGCCAGGATGCGGGAAAAGCCGGGCGCGTTCTTCTGCGCATGCGCGATCTGGGCCGGCAGCGCGGCAAGCAGCGCCGTTTCGCGCTCAGCCGGATCGCGCGTTTCTAGGGAATCGTAGTGTTCGGACATGGAAAAACCCCGTATCGCCGCGTTCGCGGCATGGCGACGCTATGCCAGCCAGCGTTTGCGCCGGCGGTAGTGCTTCACGTCGCGGAAACTCTTGCGGCCGGTTGTGGAAAGGCCGAGGTAGAACTCCTTTACGTCCTCGTTGGTGGACAGATCCGATGCCGGACCGTCCATCACCACGCGGCCGTTTTCCAGAATATAGCCGTAGTCGGCATAGCGCAGCGCCACCATGGTGTTCTGCTCGGCCAGCAGGAAACTCACGCCTTCTTTCTGGTTCAGGCTTTTCACGATCTCGAAAATCTCTTCGACGATCTGCGGGGCCAGGCCCATCGACGGTTCATCGAGCAGAATCATCTTTGGTTGCGCCATCAGCGCGCGTCCCACGGCGGTCATCTGCTGCTCGCCGCCGGAGGTGTAGCCCGCCTGGCTGGTGCGGCGCTGTTTCAGCCGCGGGAAATAATCGTAGACCTTCTCCAGGTCGGCCTTGAGTTCGGCGCGCCCAACCTTGCGGCTGAACGCGCCGGTAAGCAGGTTTTCTTCAACGGTCAGGTGCTGGAAGCAATGGCGCCCTTCCATGACCTGACACACGCCGCGGCGCACCAGTTCCGCCGGCGTGAGCCGGTCGATGCGATGGCCGTCGAATTCAATGCTGCCTTTGGTCACGTCTCCGCGCTCGGCCCGCAGCAGGTTCGAAATGGCCTTGAGGGTGGTGGTCTTGCCGGCGCCGTTCGCGCCCAAGAGCGCCACGATGCGGCCGCGCTCCACCGTGAGCGAAACGCCTTTCAGCACCAGAATGACGTGGTCGTAGATGACCTCGATATTTTTGATCGAAAGGTAGCTCTGCCCCTTGGGCTGAACTTGTACCTGTGCTTGCGGAACGGCGGACATGGTTGTTCGATGTGTGAAGGTTGGAGGCCAAGATGCGGATGGCGGGTGACGCCCGCCATCCGTAACCCCGGTACGCTATGCCTTGATCAGCTTTCCTTCGAGCAGTCGCGCAGTGTGATGCCCTTTTCCTTGGCATACTTGCCTGCGGATTCCTCGATCATCGGGCGCACGATGGACTGGTCCGAGGGGATCCAGTCGGTGATCACTTTCCATGCCTTGCCGTCCCACTGCATGAATTTCACCGCGCCGCCGCCTTCGTGATCGGTGCAGGAAACCTTCAGCGCCTGCATGAAGCCGGTCGCCCCCAGTTCCTTCAGCCGTGCGTCGTTGATGTTCAGGTTTTCCAGACCCCAGCGCACCTGCTCGCCGTTGAGCGGCTTCTTGCCGTGTTTCTCCTGCGCCTTGCGGATCGCTTCAACCGTGATGATGCCGTGGACCACGCCGCGGTTGTAGTAAATCGAACCGACGCGCGCCTTGTCGTCCATTTCGCCCTTGCCCTTGGCGTAGAAGCGCTTTTGTATCTCCTGCACCACCGGATAATTGGTGCCGGAAACGTTGAACGCGGCCGCGATGAAGCCCTTTGCCGCATCGCCTGCCGGGATCACGTCCTCTTCCGCGCCCGCCCACCATACGCCGACGATCTTGTCGCGCGGGAAACCGATCTTGGCCGCAGCCTTGATCGCGACTGGGTTCATTACGCCCCAGCCGCGCAGGATCACCCAGTCCGGCTTGATCTGGCGCACTTGCAGCCATTGCGCCTGCTGCTCGTTGCCTGGGTGCGGCACGGCGATATGGGTGACGGCAAATCCGTATTTCTTCGCCTGTGCGTCAAGCACGGGAATGGTTTCCTTGCCGTAGGCCGAGTCGTGATAGATGTTCACGATCTTCTTGCCCTTCAGCTTGTCCATGCCGCCTTCTTTGGTGCCGATGAACTTGATCTTGGCGGTGTTCTGGCTCCAGTAGGTTGTGACCAGCGGGAACACGTAGGGAAAGACGCGCCCGTCGGCGGCGTCGGTGCGGCCGTAGCCGATCGAGACGATGGGAATCTTGTCCGCGGTGCCCTTTTCGATGGTGGAATAGGTGATTCCCGTCGACAGGAAGTGCATCATCGCCGCGCCGGAGCCCTTGTTCTTGCTGCGCTCGTAGCACTCGACGCCGCGGGCGTTGTTGTATTCGGTTTCGCACTTTTCCCAGGCGAGCTTGACGCCGTTGATGCCGCCATCGCGCTCGTTTACCAGCGACATGTAGTCGATCATGCCGGCCGACACGCCGGAACCGCCAGGCGCATAAGGGCCTACCCAGTACAGGTTAACCGGCACGAATTGTTCTTTCGCCTGCGCTTGGGCTGCGCCGGCTGCCAGCGTAAGCACCGCAGCCGCGGCCGCCACACCCAGTGGTCGTCCCGCTCTTGTTAGAATTTTCCTCATCATGATAGACACCTCCTCAAGTTAAAAACCGTCTGTGCTCACATGCAAAATCGGCAGGTTGACTGTAGCCAACTTCTTTGATTTTTCTTGTTTCCTGTCCTTTTTCCAATATACGCCGTTTGAGCTCCCCGCAATACCGCCGGTCTAATGCGGGAACGGCCAGAGGCGCATCTTTTCCTTTGCGATCTGCCACATTCTGGCAAGGCCCAGCGGATCCACGATCAGAAAGAAAATAATCAAGGCGCCGAAAATAATGAGCTCCAGGTTCGATACCATGCCCGCTGGAAGCTGTAGTCCGAGCGCGTGCGCAAACGGCTCGGCGAAGGTGTTGAGGAAAATCGGCAGAAAGGTGATAAAAGCCGCACCGAAGAAGGAGCCGAGGATGCTGCCCACGCCGCCGATGATGATCATGAACAGTACGCGGAACGACAGGTCGAGGTTGAACGCCTCAGGTTCGACCGTGCCGATGTAGCCGTAGGCGTACAAGGCGCCGGCTACGCCGCAGTAGAACGAACTCACCGCGAACGCGAGCAGTTTGGTATGCATCAGGCGAATGCCGATCACGCCGGCGGCGACATCCATGTCGCGCACCGCCATCCATGCGCGCCCGATGGAGCTGCGCACCATGTTCTTGGCCGCGAGCGCCATCAGGACCACGATGGACAGCACCATCAGGTATTTTCGCACCGGCGTGTCGAACGGGAAGCCGAAGATGACCACGGTCTGCGCCGAAATCACGCCGGAGGAACTGAAGTTGGAGAACCAGCCAAACTTGGTCAGCGCCCATACCACGAAGAACTGCGCTGCAAGCGTCGCCACCGCCAGATAGAAGCCCTTGATGCGCAGGCTGGGCAGGCCGAACACGATGCCTACCAGCGCCGCCATGATCCCCGCGAGCACAAAGCTCACCAGAATGGGCATGCCCGGTATGCGCAACATGAAGTTGTACGCGGAGAATGCGCCCACCGCCATGAACGCCGCCGTGCCGAGCGATAGCTGTCCGGCATAACCGGTGAGGATGTTGAGGCCGAGTGCGGCCAGCGCGGAGATCAGAAACGGGATGAGTATGGCGGAGAGCCAGTATTGGTTGCCGATGACCGGCACGACCAGAAACGCGAACAGCAATACCAGCGTGATGCCTATGCGGTCCTGGCGGATCGGAAAGATCTGCTGGTCGGCGGCATAGGTGTCCTTGAACTGTCCTGCGTCGCGGTAAAGCATGTCAGTTCTGCGCCAATTGAAGGTGGATGGGAAAGGCTGCCATGGTCATACCCGGTCAATATGCTTTTCACCAAACAGCCCTTCGGGGCGGATCAGCAGGAAAGCCAGGGCGAGCGCATAGGGAAACCAGATTTCCAGGCCTGCCAGATTGACGCTGACGCCCATCGCTTCGGTCAGCGGCGCGTTCAGAAACTGCGGAATGTATATTTCCGCCAGCTTTTCCGATGCGCCGATGATCAGGCCGCCGATGATCGCGCCCGCCACCGACTCAAAGCCGCCGAGGATCAGCACCGGCAGCGCTTTCAGCGCAGTAAAGGTGAGCGAAAACTGCACGCCGTTGCGCGCGCCCCACAGGAGACCCGACACCAGCGCGACAAATCCGGCCACGGTCCACACGATGGCCCAGATCTGCTGCAGCGGAATGCCCACCGCCAGCGCCGCCTGATGGTCGTCGGCCACGGCGCGCAGCGCGCGGCCGATCCGCGTCTTCTGGAAGAAGATCGCCAGCGCCGACACCAGGATTCCGGCCACCAGCGCGGCGAACAGGTCGAACTGGCTGACGTTGATGCCGGTGTTCGTGGACAGCCACTCCAGCGGCATGTCTTCGATGCCGAGTTCCAGCCCGTGCGGCTGCGAGCCCCAGAGCAACTGCGACAGGCCTTCAAGAACAAAGGTGAGGCCGATGGTGGCCATGAACAGCGTGATCGGCGGCTGGTTCACCAGTGGTCGCAGTACGATGCGCTCGGTGGCGACGCCGACCACGATCATGGCGCCGAAGGTGACCACCAGCGCGACCCAGAAATTCAGCCCGCGCTCGACCAGCGATACGAAGGTAAGGGCGGCGAAAAAGACCATCGCACCCTGCGCGAAGTTGAACACGCCGGAGGCCTTGTAAATCAGCACGAATCCAAGCGCCACCAATGAATACATCACGCCGGCGAGAAGGCCCCCGACCAAGACTTCAAGGAAGAATTGCCAGTTCATCTTTATTCCTTCAGTGAGCCACGCCGAGGTAGGCGTCTATCACCGCCCTGTTGTTCTTGACTTCGTCCGGTGTCCCGTCGGCGATCTTGCGCCCGTAGTCAAGCACTACCACGCGGTCGGAGATGTCCATCACCACGCCCATGTCGTGCTCGATCAGCACAATGGTCGTGCCGAACTCATCGTTGACGTCGAGGATGAAGCGGCACATGTCCTGCTTTTCCTCGACGTTCATGCCCGCCATGGGCTCGTCCAGCAGCAGCATGCTCGGCTCCGCCGCCAGCGCCCGGCCGAGTTCGACGCGCTTTTGCAGGCCGTAGGGCAGCCGACCGACCGGCGTCTTGCGAATGTGCTCGATCTCGAGAAAGTCGATGACTTCCTCGATCTTCTTGCGGTGCAGGAGCTCTTCGCGCTGCGCCGGGCCCCAGTACATCGCCTGCTGCAGGAAGTTGCACTTCATCTTCAGGTTGCGCCCGGTCATCAGGTTGTCGAGCACGCTCATGCCTTTGAACAAGGCGATGTTCTGGAACGTGCGGCCTATGCCCTGCGCCGCCGCCGCGTGCGTGTCCATGTTGTGGCGCTTCTCGCCGTGAAAGGTGATCACGCCTTCCTGCGGATGGTAGACGCCGTTGATGACGTTGAGCATCGAACTCTTGCCCGCACCGTTGGGGCCGATGATCGCGCGCACTTCGTGCTCGCGCACGTTGAAGGAGATGTTCTGCAGCGCTTTCACCCCGCCGAAGGAAAGCGAGATGCCTTCCAGGTTGAGGATGACTTCGCCGATTTTTCTGTGGTCGCTCATGTCGGATTGCGCTCAGGCGGCTTTCTTTGCACTTTGCGGCGGAAAGGTCTTCACTTCCATGATGCGCAGGTCGGCGCTGACATTGCCTGAGCGCCCGTCCTCGAACTTGACCAGCGTTTCGATGAACTGCGAGGCCTTGCCCTGGTAGAGCGCGTCGATCAGGACCGCGTATTTCTCGGCGACGAAGTTGCGGCGCACCTTGCGCGTGCGCGTGAGCTCGTCGTCGTCCGGGTCGAGTTCCTTGTGCAGGATGAGGAATCGGTGCACCTGCGAGTCGCACAGCATGGCGTCGTGCGAAAGCTCGGCGTTGGCTTTTTCCAAGCATTCGCAGATCAGTTGATACACCTCTTCGCGCTGCGCTAGATCGGTGTAGCCGGAGTAGGCGATGTTGCGCCGCTCCGCCCAGTTGCCCACCGCGCCCATGTCGATGTTGATGAAGGCGCACACCTTGTCGCGGCCGTCGCCGAAGGCAACCGCCTCCTTGATGTGGGAGAAGAACTTGAGCTTGTTCTCGATGTAGTTGGGGGCGTAGATCGCGCCGCTCGCCATTTTCCCGACGTCTTTCGCCCGGTCGATGATCTTGAGGTGCCCGTCCTCGTCGAAAAATCCGGCGTCGCCGGTGTGAAAATAGCCCTGGTCGTCGATCGACTCGGCGGTCGCGTCGGGACGCTTGTAGTAACCCTTGAGCATGGCCTTGCTCTTCACCATCACTTCGCCCTTGTCGCCGATCTTGACCTCCACGCCAGGCACGGGCTTGCCCACGCTGTCGAACTTGATCTGGCCGTCGGGCTGCAGGCACACCGCAGCGCAGGTCTCGGTAGAGCCGTAGAGCTGCTTCAGGTTGATGCCGATGGAGCGGTAGAAGCGGAACAGGTCGGGACCGATCGCCGCTCCGGCGGTGTAGGCGACGCGGATGCGGCTCATGCCGAGGACGTTGCGCAGCGGACCGTATACGCACAACTGGCCCAGCGCGTAGAGCAGCCTGTCGCCGGTCGGAACGTCTTTCCTGTTGTCGAGTATCTCCGAGCCGCAGCGGCGCGCCACTTCCATGAAATAGTGGAACATCCCGCGCTTGATCGCGCTCGCGTCCTCCATGCGTATCATCACCTGCGTCAGCAGATTTTCGAACACGCGCGGCGGGGCGAAATAATAGGTGGGGCCGATCTCGCGCAGGTCGGTCATCACCGTGTCTCCGGATTCCGGGCAGTTGATGGTGAATCCGGCGACCAGTGCCTGGCCGTAGGAAAAGAGGTGATCGCCCACCCATGCCATCGGCAGATAGGAAAGGATGTCGTCCTGCGGGCCGAGGCTGTCGAAGTCCACCCCGCTTTGCGCGGCGACGATGAACGCCGCGTGGGTCTGGCATACGCCCTTGGGCTTGCCCGTGGTGCCCGATGTATAGAGCATGATCGCCACGTCGTCAGGGTTGCCCCGCGAGATTTCGGCATCGATGAAATCCGGATGATCGCGCATGCGCGTACGCCCCAGGTCTTGCACGCCATCCAGGCCGTGGAGGAAGGGCTGGTCGTAGTGCCGCATTCCGCGCGGCTCGTCGTAGAGGATGTGCTGGAGCATCGGGCAGTGCTCCTTGATCTCCAGCAGCTTGTCCACCTGTTCCTGGTCTTCGACGACGGCGAATTTTATCTCGGCGTCCTGCAGCACGAACAGCAATTCCTGCGCCACTGCATCCTGATACATCGGGACCGGCACGCCGCCGAGGCACTGCGCCGCGGCCATGGCCCAGTAAAGGCGAGGCCGGTTGTCGCCGATGATCGCAAGGTTGTCGCCGCGTTTGAATCCGAGTTCGGCCAATCCGCAGGCAAAAGCGCGCACCTCTTCGCAGACCTGGCCCCAAGTCCAGCTTTGCCAGATTCCAAGGTCCTTCTCGCGCATCGCCGGCTGATCGGGACGCACGGCCGCCTGATGCAGCAGCAGCCGCGGAAACGTATCCGTAGATCTTTCCGACATTGGACCCTCCTCCAAATTCCTGTGCCCGTCTGGGGGCATTTTCTAGCTTATTGTAGCCTATGCCTGTCGCCGGAAAAAAGCCGCGGTGGCACCG
>JAPLRD010000028.1:0-78308 GCA_026399375.1 Pseudomonadota bacterium | reverse complement strand
GCCGCGGTGGCACCGGCAAGCCCGCGCGGCCGGGTAGGGCCTGGCCGCGGACGCCTGAACGCCTCACTATACGGCACAAACTTCGTGCAAAATGTCATTTCGCAGACATTTGGAGATCGGGCGCACGATGCGGGTGCTTGAGGACATGCTGGCTTTGAGTCGCTGGACGCATGAATTGCCTCCGGACCATCTGGACCGGGTGCGCGCGGACATCGTCGTGCGCGAGTTTGCCTCTGGCGCCTATGTCTGCCGCAAAGGCGACCTGGCAAGTGCATGGATCGGAGTCATCGACGGACTGATCAAGCTGCACAGTCTCTCGCGCTCGGGCAAGTCGGTGACTTTCGCCGGAATCCCGGCCGGGGGCTGGTTCGGCGAAGGATCGGTACTCAAGGGTGAGCCGCTCAAGTACGACGTCATCGCGCTGCGCGCCTCGCGCATTGCGCTCATGCCCGAGTCCACATTCCGCTGGCTGCTGGATACCAGCATCGCGTTCAATCAATTTCTGCTGAAGCAGTTGAACGAGCGCCTGGGACAGTTCATCGGCATGGTCGAACACGACCGTCTGCTCGAACCTGACGCCCGCGTGGCGCGGGCGCTGGCGGCGCTGTTCAACCGCCACCTGTATCCGGTCACCGAGGCGCACATCCAGATCTCCCAGGAAGAACTCGGCTATCTTGCCGGCGCCTCGCGCCAGCGCGTCAATCGCGCTTTGCAGGTGCTCGGCAGCGCGGGCCTGGTCAAGGTCGACTACGGGCTGATCACCGTACTCGACCTGAATGGCCTGCAGAGCTACGGCACCTGACGGCCTTCCGCGATCGAAGCTAGATCGAGGGGTTGCGCGGCTTGCGCGGGGCGTGTGCGAACAAACGGTCGTAGAGCCGGTTTGGCATGCGCCGCAGGAAAAAGAACACGATGCGCATTTGCCAGGGAATGACGGCGAGGCGCTTTCGCGCCCGGATCGCAGCAGCGATACGTCGAGCCGCTTCCGGCGCTTGCAGCAGGAACGGCATCGGATAGTGGTTGACCGCCGTGAGCGGCGTGGCGATATAACCGGGGCAGACCGTGACCACGTCCACGCCGCTCCCGCGCAGCTCCAGACGCAGCGCTTCAAGCCAGGTAATGGCCGCCGACTTCGAAGCGCAGTACGCGCCGGCGCCGGGCAGGCCGCGAAAGCCGGCGACGCTGGCAATTCCGACCAGCACACCGCTGCCGCGTTCGCGCATCGGCGCGATGAACGCCTGCAGCGTGGCGGCCAGTCCGACCACGTTGGTGTGCAGGATGCGCGACAGCACGGCGATGTCCGCCGCCAGATCGGCGCGGGTGCCGGCGCTGATGCCGGCGTTGGCGATGACGACGTCCGGGACGCCGTGGCGCGCGATGAAATCCTTCGCTGCGGCGGCGAGAGCGGCGGCGTCGGTCACATCCAGTGTGAAAATCGAGACCGGCGTGGACAACGAGGCGGCCAGTTCCTGCATCGGCTGCGCGCGCCGGGCTGCCAGCCCCAGGGTCGCGCCTTGCGCCGCATAGTGTTGCGCCAGCGCTGCGCCGATACCGCTGGAGGCGCCGGTGATGAATACCTTAAGCGGCACCGTCAGGCTTACTTGACGCGTTCCCTGCGCGCCATTTCGACCAAGCGGTCGACGACCAGCATCAACTCGCGCGTGCCCCCGGCCTGGCGCGCCGAGGTCACGAATTTTCCGTCGACCACGATGCTGGGCACCCCCTTGATGTCGTAGGTCTGTATCATCTGGCGCGCCGCCACCAGCTTCGCCTGAATCTCGGGCGAACGGTAGGCCGCGGCGAACTTTTCCTTGTCTATGCTGTTCTTTCCCACCCAGTTGAGCATCACCGCTTCTTCATTCAACTTGACGCCGTCGAAGTGAAAGTTGTCGTAGACGGGCCAGTGCAGCCGTCCCAACTGGCCCACGGCCTCGAGGGCGTAGAACAGTTTGGCGAAATGGTCCCAGTTGTCGGAGGACAGGGCCGGCACGCGGCGCAGATCGATCGTCCCCGGAGAATTGAAGTACCAGCGCGCGAGCACGGGTTCCAGTTCGTAGCATATCGGGCAGCCGTAGTAGAAGAACTCGATGACCTCGATTCTGTCGCCGCTGGTGACCGGGCGCGGCGGATCCAGGCGCACGTAATCTTTGCCGAGCTGCGGGGTCTGAGCTTGAAGGCTTCCGGCCGCCAGCGCGAGCACGAACACCGCGACCGCAGCCAAGCTTTTCCTCATGAAAATCATTGTGCTGCCCCCGGTCGACGCTGAAACGTCGAATAATATGCCATCCGGCGATGTTTGCCAAAGCGCTTGTGCCGGATGGAGCCTGCCTTTATTCTCGCCGCATGATCGACAGACTCATGACTGGGATGCTCGAAAGGGTGTCGCCCATGCGCTTGCCTGCGGCACGCATTCTCGCGTGTCTTCTACTGATTCTGATGGGGGGCGCCCAGGCGCAACAGCAGGCGGGCGCCGAAGGCTACGCCGAGGAGGATCGCGATTGGGGCATCGCCGCGACGAACCGGCTGCGTCAGCAGCCTTATCACGGACCCACCCCGCTCACGATTCCGGGGGCGCAAGTGGTGAGCACGCGCGAACTGCAGGCGATGCTGGCGGGAGCCGGTTCCCCCATCCTGATCGACGTCCTGTCCGAGGGGGGGCATGTCACCCTGGCCGGGGCGGTGTGGATTTCAGGTGCCGGCCGCGGCACGAACTTCATGGACCCGGTGCAAGCGGTGCTGGCGCAGTTGCTGGCAAAGCTCAGCGGCGACGACAAGGCCAGAGCGCTGGTTTTTTTCTGTGCGAGTTCGCAATGCTGGCTGTCGTACAACGCGGCATTGCGCGCGGTGGCCTTGGGTTATACCAAGGTCTATTGGTATCGCGGCGGGGTTGAAGCCTGGGGCGCAGCGGGTCTGCCAACTGCGAAAACGGCAGGCAAGGCCCCCACACCCTGAAGGCGTGTCGTCGTTAGAAGACTTCCAGAACGAGCGGATGCTTCCCCTCGTGCTCTCCTTGTTTCAGGGAACTTTTCGGAAATCCTGAAACGGCCTTTTACTTCTTCTGTGCGCCGCTGCCGCCTTTCTTGCGCGACTGGTCGATCAGGTAGTCCGCAACGCTGACCATCTGGTCAAAAGACTTTATGTTGTCGGTGATGATGACGTACTTGCCGTTGATGGCCATTGCCGGGACCCCCTCTATCTTGTATGCCTGGGTGAGTTGCTTGGCTCGCTTGATTTTGCCCTCGACGCTGAAGGAGCGGTAAGCAGCGGCGAACTTCTTCGTGTCGACGCCCTGCTTGCCCAGCCATTCGGTGAGCGCTGCCTCGTTCGCAACCTTGAGCCGGGAGCCGGTATGAACGGCGTCGAATAGCGGTTTGTGCAGGCGTTCGCCCTCACCGATCGCTTCCAGCGTGTAGTAGGCGCGCGCACTTTGCTCCCATTCGTCGTTGAATATGGTCGGAATGCGGCGAAACTGAACGTCCTTCGGCAGTTTCTTCGCCCACGCCGAGAGCACCGGCTCGAAATTGAAGCAATGCGGACAGCCGTACCAGAAAAATTCGATGACTTCGATCTTGTCGCCGCTGTCGGTCGGTTGTGCGGCAGGCAATTCGCGATACTCGACGCCGGCGGCGGGCTGAGCCTGCGTCAAACCCGCGGCAAAGAAGATGACCAAACCGCTTAGAAGCTGTTTCAACACAACATTCTCCCGAAAAAACGTCCCGGGCTCAGTTCGAGCCGGAATCCTTGACTTTGACCAGCGATGCCTCGATTCCGTTCTGCGCCAAGGTCTGGCGCAGACGATTTATTTCGTCGATCTTGCTGTACGGCCCGATGCGCACTCTGTACCACGTGCCTTTTTCGGCCAGATTGACCGGTTCCACGCCCGCTTCCACCCCTAGTAACGCCAGCCGAGCTTTCAGGTTGTCGGCGTCGGCGGGATTTTGAAATGACCCGGCTTGCAGCAGAAAGTTCTCCACGGGTGCGCCCGGCTTGGCCGCCTGCTTGATTTGCTGCTCTGTCACCGGCTCCTCGGTGCCGGGCAGGATCTTGTAGAAGTCGAAGCGCGGTTTTTCCGCTTGCTGCGTGGTCTTTTCGTCCGGTCTGGCCGGCGCCTTGCCCGGCTCTGCAACCGTTTTCTCGGGCGGCTTCGCCTTGGTGAGGAAGGGAATCGGGGTCTTGTTCATATACCAGGTGACGCCCAGGGCGATTCCCAGGCCGAGAATGATCCCGATGAAAATCCCGAGGAACGTGCCGCCGCCGCTCTTCTTTTTTGCCACCGCACCTGGTTTGTAGTTCTTGGCCATTTAGCGTTCGCTTCAAAATTGAGGGGAACAAGGCGGGAAGGAAAGTGCACCGCCCTTCCTCGGTCCCTCGTGCTCCCCAAAGTCGGCTACATCTTTTCCGGAGCGCTCACGCCCAGCAGCGCAAGACCGTTTTGAAGCACCTGGCGCACGGCCAGTATCAGGGCAAGCCGCGCGAGCTTGATTTCCTCGCCGACTACGAGGACGCGCTCGGCATTATAGTAGCTGTGGAACTCTCCTGCCAGTTCGCGCAGGTAGAAGGCCACCATATGCGGCGCGAAATCGCGCGCGGCCTCTGCCAGCGTTTCCGGAAACTCGCCCAGGCGCTGTGCCAGGCTGAGTTCGCGCGGCAGCGCAAGCGGGGCGAGGCTGGCGGTGGCGAGCGTGCGCGGGTCGCCGCCCCATTGCGCCAGCACCGAACAGATGCGCGCATGCGCGTATTGCACGTAGTAGACCGGATTGTCCTCGGTTTGCGATTTCGCCAGGTCGATGTCGAATACGAATTCGGTGTCTGCCTTGCGCGAAACGAGAAAGAAGCGAACCGCGTCGCGCCCCACCTCGTCGATCAGGTCGCGCACGGTGACGTAGCTGCCGGCTCGCTTGGAGATCTTTACTTCCTCGCCGCCTTTCATCACCGTCACCATCTTGTGCAGGACGTAATGCGGATAGTCCCGCGGGATGCCGGCGCCGCTTACCGAACTCACTGCCTGCAGGCCGGCGCGCACCCGCGCCACCGTGCCGTGATGGTCCGAACCCTGGATGTTCAGCGCGTGCGCAAACCCGCGCTGCCATTTGGTGACGTGGTAGGCGACATCGGGGACGAAGTAAGTGTGGCTGCCGTCGGACTTGCGCATCACCCGGTCCTTGTCGTCGCCGTAGTCGGTGGTCCTGAGCCAGAGCGCGCCGTCGAGCTCGTAGGTCTTTCCCGACGCGGTCAGCGCGCTCACCGCGGCATCGACCTTGCCGTCGGTATAGAGCGAGGATTCGAGGTAGTAATTGTCGAACTTGACGCCGAAGGCCTTGAGGTCTTCGTCCTGTTCGCGGCGCAGCGCTGCGACTGCGAACCTGCGTACCGAGGCGATATCGCCGGCATCGCCGCCACCGGCCAGAAAGTTGGCTGCGATCTCGCGTATGTACGCGCCGTGGTAGCCGGACTCGGGAAACGCAGCCGTTTCGCCCCGCTGCTCGCGTGCGCGCGCCTGCACCGACAGGGCGAGGTTGTCGATTTGCACCCCGGCGTCGTTGTAATAGAACTCACGGGTCACCTTCCAGCCTTGCAACTCGAGCAACGCCGAAACCGCGTCGCCCAATGCCGCCTGCCGTCCGTGGCCCACATGCAGCGGTCCGGTGGGATTCGCCGACACGAATTCGACCACGATGCTTCGGCCCCGTCCCGCCTCGCCGCGCCCGAAATGCGCGTTCGCGGCAAGCACCTCCTGCACCGCATCCAGCTTCGCCGCGGGCTGCAGTCGCAGGTTGATGAATCCGGGTCCGGCAATTTCGGCTTTGGCCAGCCAGGACGAGGCGGGCAGTCCTTCGATCAGCGCCTGCGCCAGTTCGCGCGGATTGCGTTTTAGCTCGCGTGCGAGTTGCATCGCGACGTTGCACGCCCAGTCGCCGTGCGCGGCCTGCTTCGGCCGCTCGAGCGCGATGATGGAAGCCGGATATTGCGACGCCACGCGTGCCAGGGATTGCGTAAGCAGATCGATCAGATGGGACTTGATTGCAGCGGACAAGGTGAGCGGGCTGGAACGAAAAGACGGGCGTGGATTATACCTTGGGAGATACAGAACAAGGGGGCGACGCCCCCTTGTAAATCCCCCACTTCAGAGGAAGCGCTGAAAATCTGTTAGCCAAATTCGGGACTTGATCAGCGCTTCCCTTGGGATGCCCGGATCAAAACTCGATCGGGTCGACGTCCAGATGCCAGCGCACTTCACGCTGCGGCAGCGCGTACAGCTTGGCGCTCCAGAGCGCGAGGTGCGTCTGCAGCGCCTTGCGCGAGGTCGACTGCAGAAGCAACTGCGCGCGTTCGCGCTCGGCCAGCCGGGTCACCGTCATCGGCACCGGGTCGTAGAGCGTGATGCCCTCGGGCACGGGTCCGGCCAGCGCCGCCGCATCGCGCAGGAAGCCGAGTGCGGTTGCCAATGCTGCGGCATCGGCGCGCAGCACCGCCTCGAACACATAGGGCGGAAATCCCGCCTGCTCGCGCTCGGCGAGCAGCGTGCGCGCGAAACCGGGGTAGTCGTGCTGCGCCAGCGCGAGGTACAGGGGATGGCGCGGATATTGCGTCTGGATCAGAACTTCGCCCGGGAGGCCTGCGCGTCCGGCACGCCCGGCGACCTGCACCATCTGCGCGAACAGGCGTTCCGGTGCGCGGTAGTCTGCGGAGAACAGCGCGCTGTCCGCGTTGAGCGCCGCGACCAGGGTCACGTTCGGAAAGTCGTGCCCCTTCGCCAGTATCTGGGTGCCGACCAGGATGTCGGCGCGGCCGCCGTGAATGTCTTCCAGCATGCGCCCGAAACTGCCCTTGTTGCGGGTGCTGTCGCGGTCTATGCGCAGGATGCGCGCCTGCGGGAAGCGCGCAGAGAGCGTCGTTTCCAGCCTTTGCGTGCCGCGGCCGAAGGGATGGATATCGGCGTTGCCGCAGTTGGGGCAATGGCGCGGGATCGCCTCGCTGGCGCCGCAGTGATGGCAGCGCAGCTGCCTGTCGGCCAGATGCAACACCATCCGGGTGGAGCAGCGCTTGCAGTTGCTCACCCAGTCGCAGGCCGGACACATCAGCACCGGCGCGTAGCCGCGGCGGTTCAGAAACACCAGACTTTGCTCGCCGCGCGTAAGGCGTTCGGCCAGCGCATCGAGCACCGGGGGCGCGAAACCGTCTTCAAGCTTGTGCTTGCGCAGGTCCACGCAGTGCACCAACGGCAACTGCGCCTGCGGCACGGCGCGCTGCGTCAACTGCAGCAGCCGGTAGCGGCCGGACAGGGCGTTGGCGTAGGTTTCGAGAGCCGGGGTGGCCGAACCGAGCACGATGGGAACTCCGGTCTGGCGTGCGCGGAATATGGCCACATCGCGCGCCGAATAGCGCAATCCGTCCTGCTGCTTGAACGACGCGTCCTGTTCCTCGTCCACCACGATCAAGCCCAGCTTCGGCAGAGGCGCGAACACCGAGAGCCGGGTGCCGAGCACGATGCCCGCCGCGCCGCTTTGAGCCTGCAGCCAGTGCTGCGTGCGCTCACCGTCGGCGAGTCCGCTGTGCAGGCTCACCAGGGGCGTGTCGGGAAAACGCTCGCGGAATTCCTGTGTCAGGCGCGGCGTGAGATTGATCTCAGGTACCAGTACCAGCACCTGTCTGCCGGCTGCCAAGGTGCGCGCGATCAAGCGCAGGTAAATCTCGGTCTTGCCGCTGCCGGTGATGCCGTGCAGCAGATAAGGCGCATAGCCGGAGCCCGAGAGCTCGATCTGTTCCAGCACCTGCTGTTGTTCCGGATTGAGTGCGGGCTTGTCGATGAAACGATGCGTTCCGGCCGCAGGCGTCAAGTCATAGCGCTCTATCCATCCGGCGTCCAGAAACTCGGCAATGGCTTTTCTTGCGCTCGTGCTTCTTGCCAGCAGCACCGCTTCGGCGCAATCGGACTCCGACAGGGCAAGGAGCAGTGCTCGTTTGACCTTTGAGCGCGCCGGCATCAGCGCCATCGCTTCGCGTCCGCCGGCGCTGATGCGGTAGGCGGTCTCCTGCTTCAGCGTGAGAGTCGCCCCCGGTTTGCGCAGGCGCGCCGGCAGGCCGTTGAAAATGACTTCGCCCAGGGGCCGGTGATAATAGCCGCTGCAAAACTGCGCCAGTTCCAGCCAGTCGCGCCCGAGCGCGGGTGTTTCGCGCAGGATGCGCACGGCTGATTTCAGTTTTCCGGCTTCGACATCGGAGTTGTCCGCGATACCGACGACCACGCCCACCGCCTGTCTGTTGCCGAAAGGCACGAGCACGCGCATGCCGATATCGGCAGCCGAAGCGTCTTCACAACTGTAATCAAACAGGCGCGGCAGTGGCAGGTCGAGTGCGACGCGCAGAATGCTCATTTACTACCAGTGGGAAAATAGCCTAGCGAGTTAAGTGAGCAAGGTGAAGCGCTTTGTTGACAAACATGCGCATCATCCTATCGCCAAAGGAGAACTTGCGTTGTTCACAATTTTTGTGGGTAACTATGTGGGTAAGTCCGCAATGAAACCGTAACCTTCTTTGCCGTAAGGGATTTTTCTTCTTGCCTAAAATCGGGTCAAGCGATAAATACCACTATAAACAATCGTTTACATCTCTATCCATAGGGGGCGCCCCTTTTCGCCAATAGAATCGGCCGGGCGCACGATGTTGTGCATAAGTCAAGGTTTGTTCACCTTGGGGGAAACCCTAATGCGAGCTGGTTTGTGCATCGCCGCCGTGGTAGGGGCGGCTCGATTGGTGCACGCAGTCGACCAGGGTCTTGACTATTTCCGGCGGCGTGAACTGGGAAATGCCGTGGCCGAGGTTGAACACGTGACCGCTGCCGTGCCCGAAGGACGCCAGGATCTTTTCCGTCTCCCGTTGCACCACTTCTGCGGGAGAAAACAGAACGTTCGGATCGAGGTTGCCTTGCAGCGCAACACGATCGCCGATGCGCGCGCGGGCCTGGCCGATGTCCACGCCCCAATCGAGACCGACGGCGTCGCAGCCGATGGCGGCGATGTCTTCGAGCCAGTTGCCGCAGCCCTTGGTGAACACGATCACCGGAATGCGCGCGCCGTCATGCTCGCGTTTGAGGCCGGCTACGATGCGCTGCAGATACGCGAGCGAAAACTCGCGATAGGCGGCATGCGACAGGTTGCCACCCCAGGTATCGAAGATCATCACCGCCTGCGCGCCTGCTTCGATCTGCGCGTTCAGGTACTGCGTCACGGCTTTCGCGTTGACATCCAGAATCCGGTGCAGCAGGTCCGGCCGCGCATAGAGCATGGTCTTGATGGTGCGGAAATCGTCGCTGGCCCCGCCCTCGACCATGTAGCAGGCGAGCGTATACGGACTGCCGGCAAAGCCGATGAGCGGCACGCTGCCGTCAAGCGCGCGCCGGATTTCGCTGACCGCGTCTATGACGTAGCGCAATTCGGCGCCCGGATCCGGAACCGTGAGGTCCCGGATCGCCCATTCGTCGCGCAGCGGCCGTTCGAACTTCGGACCCTCGCCTTCGGCGAAGTACAGTCCGAGGCCCATCGCGTCAGGAATGGTGAGAATGTCGGAGAACAGGATCGCCGCGTCGAGTTCGTAGCGCGCCAGCGGCTGCAGCGTGACTTCGGTGGCATAGGCGGGGTTCTTGCACAGGCCGAGAAAACTGCCGGCGCGCTTGCGCGTCTGGTTGTATTCCGGCAGGTAGCGGCCGGCCTGGCGCATCAGCCATACCGGCGTGTATTCGGTGGGCTGGCGCAGGAGCGCGCGAATCAGCGTGTCGTTCTTGAGTTTGGTCATGGTTCACTTGAGCAGTTTGGTGGTGATGAATTTCCATTCGTCCGGATCGACCGGCGTAATGGACAGGCGGTTGCCGCGGGCGAGCAGGCGCAGCCCGGCCAGCGGTTTGTGTTCACGCAGCTCGGCCAGTCCCAGCAGCCGCGTTTTTCTGACGAACCGGACCTCTACGTTCACCCAGCGCGGATTTTCCTGGGTGGATTTGGCGTCGAAATACTTGCTCTTGCGATCGAATTGCGTTTCGTCCGGGAATGCATTCGTGCAGACTTCCGCCACACCGGCAATCCCGGGCTCCGGGCAGCTCGAATGATAAAACAGGACCGGGTCGCCGACCTGCATCTGGTCGCGCATGAAATTGCGCGCCTGATAGTTGCGCACGCCGAACCAGGCGGTGCGTTGCCGCGGCGCGCGCGCAAGGTCGTCGATGCTGAACTCGTCAGGCTCGGATTTCATCAGCCAGTAGCGCATCGCAAGGCACCAAACAAAAATCGCAGACCGAGGTCTGCGATTGATATGAGCTATCGGATTCCCCGCAAATGCCGTCAGGCCGGCATCCTCTGAACCTGCAGTCCAGAGTGGTCGCATTCCGGCCGCCGTAGGTACATCCACATTCGCACGAGGCGAAGGGACGCGCACAAAAGCGGCGCTATGGTCTGCAACCCCAGCACATATATTGGCTCAAGGAATATATGGCCTTAACGAGCATCGCAGGGAAACTTTTTGCGGTCTGGCCCGCGCGGGCGCGAATTAGAACAGCGAATCCTGTTGGGACAGCGCCTGATCGAGCTTGGACTGCACTGAATTCATTCTACGCTTTAATTCCGCTATGTCAAAACCGCTGCCCAGCTTTATCGAGAGAAGTTCGTTGGCGATATTCAGCGCGGCCATCACCGCGATGCGTTCGGTGGCGGCAACCTTGCTTGCCGCCTTGATTTCAGTCATTTTCCTGTCGACGTAGGCGACCGCGGCAAGTAGCGCCTCGCGCTCGTCGTCAGCGCATGTGACCCGATAGTTTCGGCCCATGATGTTGACATCGAGGGCTTTGGATTTTTCGCTCATTCCGGAATTTGCCCAAGTAGTGCTTCCAGGCGAGTCGCGGCACCGCCGACCTTGTCTTCCAGGCGCTTGACTTCGTTTTGTGCGGATACCAGCTGCAACCTCAAATCCTTGTTTTCCGACTTCAAGCGCTGGCACAGCTGGAGGAACTGGTCGATTTTGCCGTCGAGGGTGTCGAATTCCGCATTCATCGCAACACTATAGTTTCAAAAATCGTGACAAGTCAAGTAATAACAGGCAATTCTCAATGCTCTTTCCATGATAAACGAGATGCCTTTTCCGGGCGGTTTCGCACCCGGATTTGAGGCCTGCCAGGCTCGCCCTCGTAGCCGCTCGCCGGCATAGCCGAATCCTCGGCTCCCGGCACTTCCTGCACTCCCGCGGCGCAATATCATTTCGTTTTGCCGCCGGTGTTGTGTAAAATTGCCCCACTCGTTCTAGGTGTCCGCCGACGAATGCTGCCGGCGGGTGAAACGGGAAACAGGTACAGCGTGCAGTTTGCGCCCAAGCCTGTGCTGCCCCCGCAACGGTATGTGAGCGCGGGTTTGTCACGATGCCACTGCAAGCCCGCGCTTGCGGGAAGGCGACAGACCCAATCCCACGAGCCCGGAGACCGGCCTTGCACGACAGGTGGAAACACTGCGGGGACGCGGTGCGCCGGTTGTGGTTCCTTATTCCCCCCCGCGTTTCCTTTGCTTTATCGGTTGTGCAGCCTGCGGGGACGCTGGCTGCAAGGGGAAAATCATGTACTCAAAGTCGGTTATTTCCGCCATCGCGCTCGCCTTGGCGGCGCAGGCATTTGCCCAGGAAGACGGTGTCGTAGTCACAGCCACCCGCTTTCCCGAAAAGAAGCTCGAGCACCCGGTCGGGGTCACGGTCATTACGCGCGAGCAAATCACAAACAGCACCGCTGCGACTCTGCCCGACCTGCTTTCACGCTATGCGGGCATCACGACGCGCAACAACACGGGCAGCCCGGATGTGTCCATCGACATGCGCGGGTTCGGCATAAGCGGCGACCAGAATACGCTGGTGCTGCTGGACGGCCAGCGCCTGAACGATAACGAGCTTACTACGGTCAGGTGGTCCTCGATTCCGCTGGAGGCGATAGAGCGCGTCGAAATCCAGCGCGGCGGCGGCGCAGTGTTGTACGGCGGCGGCGCGACGGGCGGCACCATCAACATCATCACACGGTCCCCCATCGCCGGAGAAAAAAGCGCGACCGTGGCCGCGAGCTATGGCACCTACAATACGAGCGACTTGCGCGCCAGCGTCAATCTGGCCGGCACCAATACCGGGTTCTCTCTGACGGCCAACCGGCACGAGTCGGACAACTATCGCGCCAACAACCGCCTGGAACAAGGCAACCTGCTCGGCGACCTGCGCTGGACCGGAGACCGCGCCGGAATGGTGTTGAAATTCGGACTGGACAACCAGAGCCTGCGCCTGCCGGGTGCGCGCACCGGAGTGCAGCTGGGCACCGATCCGCGCGGCACGGCCACGCCCGCGGATTACAGCGCGCGCGATGGAAAGAACGCGACGCTCTCCGGCCGTTACGAGTTCGACTCCGCCGAGCTTGCGCTGGACCTTTCCTACCGGGACACCAGGCGCATCGGTTTCTTCGAAGACTATTCCGGCTTCGGTTTCAGCACGTTCACCGATACGCATGCCACGGTTTGGGCGCTTACGCCGCGCCTGAAGAAGCAATATCGTTTCCTCGGACTCGACAACGTTCTCGTCGTCGGCATGGACACCGATATCTGGGACTACAATGCCCAGCGCGCCGCCCGCTTCGAACAGTTGGGGGCGCCGCAAGTCGACCTGGCGGCCAAGCAAAAGGACCGTGCCTATTATGTGCAGAATCACGTTGCCCTCGGCGCCGCGACCAAACTAACGCTGGGCGCCCGTCTGCAGCGGGTGGAGATTAGCGCCAACGATCGCATCAATCCTGCAAGCGCCGCGAACGCCTCCCAGGGGCGCAATCCGCGTGCCTGGGAACTTGCGTTGCGCCATAATTTCACGCCCGCACTGGCCCTGTTCGGGAAACTCGGCGCGAGCTTTCGCGTGGCGACCGTGGACGAAATCTACAACCAGTTCGGCTTCTGCGATCCAGCCACCTTCGTTTGCTCTTCGACCGTGACGCCGCTCGAACCGCAGACCTCGCGCGACCGCGAAATCGGCGCGGAGTACAGGTCCGGCGCCGGGCGCCTGCAGGCGAGGATGTATCGCATGGACCTGCGCAACGAGATACACTTCAACGCCGTCACCTTCACCAATATGAACCTGTCGCCGACGCAGCGCGAAGGGTTCGAACTTGAAGGAAGCCAAAAACTGGGTGAGCGCGTCGACCTGTTCGGAAGCTATACGCGCGCGCAGGCCGTGTTCCGCGAAGGCGTCTACAATGGTTTCGACCCAATCACCTTCGCGCCCGTCCGCGTAGAGCTGGGCGGCAAGAACGTGCCCTTGGTGCCGCGCAGTTCCGCCAAGATGGGAATCAGCTGGCAGGTGGCCGGCAAGACCCGCCTATCCGGCGCGCTCGGCTATGTCGGCAAACAGTATTTCGACAACGATCAGGCCAATACCTTTCCCGGACAAATGGCGTCTTTTGTCACCGCCGATGCGAAACTGAGCCACGTCGCCGGGCCATGGACGTTCACGCTTGCGGGAAACAATCTGACCGACAAGAAGTATTACACCTATGCCATACGCAACGGGGCGGGCACCTCCTTCAACGCCTACCCCATGGCAGGGCGCAATTTCCTGTTCACCGCGGCATATCGCTGGCAATAGGAGACCCGCGCTTGCGCCGAACGCTGCTCATCTGGCTCACCCTCGCCGGGGCGGCGCTCGTCGCGTTCATGTTCGCGCTCGCCACAGGCAGCAGTCGCTTGCCTTTGCAGGATGTGCTGCAGGCGCTCTTGTCCCCGGGCGGCAGCGTTGCCGGTGAGATCGTCACCCAGCTGCGCCTGCCGCGCGCGCTGGCCGCCTTCGCCGTCGGCGGCCTGCTCGCGCTTGCAGGCGCGCTGATGCAGGTCCTGCTGCGCAACCCGCTCGCCGATCCCTATGTGCTGGGTTTGTCGGGCGGTGCCGCGGTTGGCGCGTTGGGGACCATGCTCGCCGGTTTGGGCGCTTTCGCCGCAGAGCTGGGCGCGATCGGCGGCGCGATGGCCGCGATCGTCCTGGTGTTCGCGCTTGCGCGGCGCGACTTCGCGCGCCAGCAGACTCTGGGCGTGATGGAGGCCTCGCCGCGCCCTGGGGAGCCGTCATAACCTTGATATTGACCCTGGCTCCCGATGCCAAGCTGCGCGGCATGCTGTTCTGGCTGATGGGCGATCTGAACGGCGCCGAATCCTGGGCACCCGCCCTGCTCGTTCTGGCAGCCGCGCTGGCGGCGACTTACCCTGCCGCGCGCGATCTCAATGTGCTGCTGCGCGGCGAAGCGCTGGCGCAGGCGCTGGGCGTAAGAGTAGCGCCGCTGCGTCGCCTGATTTATGTCGTTGCGTCGGTTGCGACCGCGCTTGCGGTAACCACGGCCGGCGCGATCGGCTTCGTCGGCCTGGTCGTGCCTCACGCCTTGCGCCTGATGTTGGGGAACGACCAGCGCGTTCTATTGCCGGCCTGCGCGCTCGCCGGGGGAACGCTGTTGCTGCTGGCCGATACCGCGGCGCGCAGCCTGTTCGCACCGCAGCAACTGCCTGTGGGGGTCATCACCGCCATCGTCGGCGTACCGGCCTTCATGTTGCTGCTGCTGCACAATCCGGAAAAAAGATGAGCGTGCCGCTGCTGGAAGTACGCAAGCTGGTGCTGGGCGTGAATGGGCGCACATTGGTACGCGACCTGGACTTTCGTCTGTGCGCCGGAGAAGTGTGGTGCATGCTCGGCCCCAACGGGGTTGGAAAGAGCACCTTCCTGCACACCGCCGTCGGCCTGCGCGACCCTCAAGGCGGGGAATTGCAGCTGGGCGGGAAACCTTTGCAAGACTGGCCGGCGGACGCGGCAGCGCGGCAGCGCAGCTTCCTGCCGCAGGCGTTTCACGACGTATTCAGCGCGAGCGTTCTGGAAAGCGTGATGCTGGGACGCCATCCCTATCTCTCGCGCTGGCAGTGGGAGGGCGCCGAGGAGCGCGAGATCGCGTCCGCGGCATTGCGCGCCGTGGATTTGGCCGGTTTCGAGCGGCGCGATGTGCTGACCCTGTCCGGCGGCGAACGCCAGCGCGTGGCGCTGGCGGCGTTGTTCGCGCAGGACACGCCCCTGCTGCTGCTGGACGAACCGGTGTCGCACCTCGACCTGCGCCATCAGATCATGGTGCTGGAATATCTGAATGAACTGGCGCGTGCACGGGGCAAGGGTGTTTTGTTCACTCTGCACGACCTCAATCTGGCGGCGCGTTTTGCCACCCACGCGCTGCTTCTCACGCCCGAAGGGGCGGTGCGCCAGGGACCGGTAGCCGAGGTGCTGAACGAGGCGTCTCTCTGGTGTGCCTTCGGTCATCGCGTGACGCGCGTCGAAGTGGCCGGGCGGACCCTGTTCGTGCCGGAATGACATGAGCGCAAATGAAGCGGAAGCAGGCGCCGACCGTCGCTGCGCGGCGTGGGCGAAATATGCCATAGCCGCCGCCCTGGCCCTGTTGAATGCGGCAGCCGGCGCCGAAATCACGCTTGTCGACGACAACAACCGCAGCGTCACGCTGAAGCAGCCTGCGCAGCGCATCATCAGCCTGACGCCGCACATGACCGAACTGTTGTTCGCCGCAGGCGCGGGCGGTCGCATTGTCGGTACCGTCGACTTCAGCAATTATCCGGAAGTGGCGCAGCGCATCACGCGCATCGGCGACAACGCGCAGCTCGACCTGGAGCGCATCGTGGCGCTCAAACCCGACCTGATCGTGGTGTGGCGGAACGGCAACGCGCAGCGCCAGCTGGACAAGCTGTTGCGCCTCGGCATTCCCGTGTTCTACAACGAGCCGCGCCGGCTCGCGGACATTGCGCGCGGCATCGAACAGCTGGGGCGCCTGGCGGGGACCGAGTCCACGGCATTGCCGGCGGCCCGCGCATTTGAGTCGCGCGTGGAGCAACTGCGCGAGCGCTATGCCGGCCGGGCAGCGGTGACGGTGTTCTTCCAGATATGGGACAAGCCGCTGATGACGGTGAATGGCGATCACTTGATCACCGATGTGATCCGCTTGTGCGGCGGGCAAAACGTATTTGCGGCGCTGAAACCATTGACGCCGGAAATTTCGGTGGAGGCGGTACTCGCCGCCAGCCCGGAGGCGATTGTCAGCGTGACCGCAGAAGCCGGCCAGGAGGAAAACTTGACGGGATGGAAGAAATGGCCGCGCCTGCAGGCGGTGGCGCGAAACAATTTGTATGCCGTCCACTCCGATCTCATCAGCCGCAATACGCCGCGCATTCTCGACGGGGCGCAGAGCTTGTGCGAGCACCTGGACCAGGCGCGCGGGAAGCGGCCCCAATGAGCTACAGGCGCATCGCCTGCCTGTCGACCGAAGCGGTGGAGACGCTTTACCTGCTCGGGGCGGAAGATTGCATCGCCGGCATTTCCGGCTTCGCCACGCGGCCGCCGCGGGCGCGCAAGGAAAAGCCCAAGGTAAGCGGATTCTCGAGCGCGAGAATCGACCGCATCATGGCAGTCGAGCCTGATCTTGTGATCGCCTACTCCGATATGCAGGCCGACATCGCGCGCGACCTGGTGCGCGCAGGGGTCGAGGTGCACGTATTCAATCAGCGAGACCTTGCCGGCATTCTGGGCATGATCCGGTCGCTGGCGGCACTGGTCGGCAGGACGGACGAAGGAGAACGGCTGGCGGCCGATCTGCAAGCGCGGCTGGAGGGCGCCCGCGAGCGTGTGGCTGCGTCTGTGCGGCGACCGCGCGTCTATTTCGAGGAGTGGAACGATCCCTTGATCTCGGGCATACGCTGGGTGTCCGAGTTGATCGAGGCCGCCGGCGGCGAAGATTGCTTCGCCGAGGAATCGCTGCACCAGTCGGCGCGGGAGCGCATCATCGCGGATTCCGCTGAGGTGATTGCGCGCGCGCCGGACATCATCATCGGCTCCTGGTGCGGTAAGAAATTCCGGCCGGAGCAATTGCGCGTCCGGCCAGGCTGGGATGCGGTGCCGGCGGTGCGCAACAATCAGTTGCACGAAATCAAGTCGGCCGACATTCTCTCGCCCGGTCCCGGGGCGATCAGCGTCGGTCTTGCGCAGATGGAGCGCATCATCGCATCCTGGGCGGTCGCGACGGGAGCGCCATCGGCGGAGCCGTGAGGCCGTGCGGCTCGTCCGCGGAGACTCCTTTGTGCAGCCCGCGCGCGCAGATGCGCCGGTGTTCTCCGCCTTGAGGTTCTCTGCTATTGTGGCGCCATGCTGAAAGACGGGGTCGATTTGCAGGGCATCGGCAGGGTGCTGGTGACGAAACTGCGGCACCACGGCGACGTGCTGCTTGCATCGCCCGTATTCTCGGTACTGAAGAATCACGCACCCCATCTCGAGGTCGACGCGCTGGTGTATGCCGATACCGCGGCCATGTTGACCGGCAATCCGGCGATCTCCCGGGTTTTCTGCGTCGACCGCAGCTGGAAAAGCATGGGCCTGGCCAGCCAGGCGGGCAGGGAATGGGGCTTGCTGCGGCAATTGCGCAGTCGCGACTACGACCTGCTGATTCATCTGTCCGAACATCCGCGCGGCGCCTGGCTCGCGCGCCTGCTCGGTCCGCGCCATGGCGTGGCGGCCGATTACCCGAGGGTGCGCGCCTGGTGGAAGAAGAGCTTCAGCCATCTGTCTCCCCTGCCCAAGAACGGCAGGCGCCATATGGTGGAACAGAACCTCGACCTGCTGCGCCGCATCGGCCTGCAACCGGGGGAGTCGGAGCGCAAGCTGTGTTTCGTGCCGGGGGATGAAGCAGAGCGAGACGTGGCCCGCATGCTTGGCGATCTGGGGCTCGCGCCGCAGGGCTACGTTCATCTGCACCCGGCCTCGCGCTGGCAATTCAAGTGCTGGCCGGCCGGGAAAACCGCAGACCTGATCGACAAGCTGCAGGCGCTGGGGGAGCGCGTGCTTGTCACCGCCGCGCCGGACGCGGAGGAACTCGATCTGATTGCGCGCATCCGCGCGTTGGCAGCGACGCCGTTCGCGGATCTGAGCGGCAAGCTCACGCTGAAGCAACTGGGTTCGGTGTCGCGCAATGCCAGTCTTTTCATAGGCGTCGATTCCGCGCCCATGCATATTGCCAGCGCGATGCAGACGCCGGTGGTGGCGCTGTTCGGGCCCAGCGGAGAATTCAACTGGGGGCCGTGGCAGGTGCCGCATCGAGTGCTCGCATCCAGCCACCCCTGCCGACCCTGCGGCAACGACGGCTGCGGCGGCGGCAAGCTGAGCGAATGCCTCAGCGTACTGCACGTGAGCGAAGTGCTGCAAGCGGTGCACTCGCTGCAGTCGCGTTGATGCGCCCGGAGTTGGACCAGCCGCTGGCGATAGGAGTAGCGGCGCGATGAAAATCGCCCTGGTGCGCCAGCGCTACAACCCCTACGGCGGCGCCGAACGTTTCGTCGAGCGCGCCATGACGGCGCTGGCAACGCGGGACGTGGAGTTGACGCTGCTCACGCGCGCGTGGCCCGGGCACAAAGAGGCGGCCGAACCCGGGTCATCTGGCGCTAGGCGCGTCATCCGCTGCGATCCGTTCTATCTCGGCCGGGTGTGGCGCGACTGGAGTTTCGCACGCGCCGTATGCGCCACCCTCGAATCGCACAGTTTCGACCTGGTGCAGTCGCACGAACGGATCGCCTGCTGCGACGTTTATCGCGCGGGCGACGGCGTGCACCGCCAGTGGCTAGCCAACCGCGGACGCGCGGCCGGCGCGTGGGAGCGCATCGCCCTCGCCCTCAATCCGTACCACTGGTACACGCTGGCGGCGGAGCGCCGCCTGTTCGCAAGCCCCCGCTTGCGCGCGGTGATCTGCAACTCGAACATGGTGAAAGAGGAATTGCGCCGGCACTTCGGCTTGCCCGAGTCCAAGCTGCGTGTGATCTACAGCGGTGTCGATCTCGCGCTTTTCCACCCGGATCTGCGTCTGACATGGCGCGCCCAAAAGCGCGCAGAACTCGGCATCGGCGATACCTCGTTGGTGTTTCTGTTCGTCGGTTCCGGATTCAGGCGCAAAGGTCTGCCGCAGTTGTTGCGCGCCTTGAGCAGTTTGCGCGACGGCCACCTGGTGGTGGTGGGCGCGGACAAGGAACTGCCTCAATTGCGCCGGGCGGCGGAGGAACTCAATCTTGCCGACCGGGTGCATTTTGCCGGTGGCCAGGAGGATGTGAAGCCCTGGTACGGCATGGCCGATTGCTTTGCTTTGCCCACGCTTTACGACCCGTTCCCCAATGCGGCGCTGGAGGCCATGGCCAGCGGTCTGCCGCTCGTGACCAGTCTTCAGTGCGGCGCCGCAGAACTGATCGAAAGCGGGGTCGAGGGCTATGTCTGCCGCGATCCCTTGGACGTGGTCGAACTGGCGCGCTGCCTCAGCCTGGCAGCGGCGCCGGGGCAGGCGCAACGCATGGGGGCCGCCGCGCGGCGCAGGGTCGAACCTTTCGGGCTGGAGGCCATGGCGCAACAATTGACGCAGCTTTATGCCGGTCTGATCCGGACAAAGTAAAGGTCTGGGCGCAGAGGCTGCTGGGGGCGCTTATG
Organism: Pseudomonadota bacterium; assembly: GCA_026399375.1. Lineage (GTDB taxonomy): Bacteria > Pseudomonadota > Gammaproteobacteria > Burkholderiales > SG8-39 > 2-12-FULL-64-23. The sequence continues at coordinate 58,769 of JAPLRD010000028.1, read as the reverse complement.
GCTCTGATATAATTACAATTTTTACCACTCCAATGCGGTCACCATAATGAGCCTTGCCGAAACTAGGAGCCGGGTCCTGTACTTGCGTCTGCTGCGCTATGTCGCACCGTACTGGCGCATGTTCGCCCTGGCTATCCTGACCATGGTTCTGGTGGCGGCGACGGAACCCCTGTTCCCGGCGATGATGAAGCCGCTCCTGGACGGCAGCTTCGTCAACAAGGACGCCGCCACCATTCGCTACATTCCGTTTGCCCTGGTCGGATTGTTTCTCGTGCGCGGGGTGTTCGGTTTCGCCAGCGATTACGCGCTCAGCTGGGTCTCCAATCGCGTGGTGTTCGATCTGCGCGCCGAAATGTTCGGCCGGCTGGTGAATCTTCCCACACGTTATTACGACGATGCTTCATCGGGCGCGCTGATTTCCAAGCTCGCCTACGATGTGAGCGGCGTGACCGCGGCTGCGACAACGGTGCTGACGGTCCTGGTGCGCGATACGCTGACCGTCGTCGGCCTGCTCGCCTGGATGTTCTACCTCGACTGGAAGCTGTCGCTGATCACGCTGGTGATCGGTCCGGTCATCGCGGTGGTAATCCGCGCGTTCAGCAGCCGCCTGCGCGAAGTGAGCCGCAACGCGCAGCATGCGATGGGCGACATCACCCACGTGCTGGACGAGGCGATCGAGTGCCACAAGGTGGTGAAGGTGTTCGGCGGCCAGGACTACGAGCAGCGCCACTTCGGTGCGGCGATCAAGCGTATGCGCGATTTCGCCATGCGCCAGACGATTGCGGCGGGGGCTTCGGTGCCCCTGGTGCAGGTGTGCGCCGCGATCGCGGTCGCAGTCATCGTCTATTACTCCACGCAGCAAACCGGGACGGACGGCGTGACGGTGGGAAGTTTCGTGTCCTTCATGACGGCGACGCTGATGCTGCTCACGCCTCTGAAGCACCTGACCGGGGTCAACTCCTCGCTGCAGCGCGGCCTCGCGGCAGCTGAAAGCGTGTTTTCCATCATCGACGAGCCGCCGGAAGAAGACAGCGGCACGCAAATTCTGGGCCGCGCGGACGGAATGATCGAATTCGATCATTTGAATTTCTCCTATCCCAGCGCGACCCGGCCGGCGCTGACCGATGTCAGCCTCAAGATCGCGCCGGGCGAAACCATCGCCCTGGTGGGCGGTTCCGGCGGCGGAAAGACGACGCTGGCCAACCTGATCCCGCGCTTTTATCAACCCAGCGCCGGGCGCATTCTGCTCGACGGCATCGATACCCAGACGCTGACCCTGGCAAGCCTGCGCGCCAATCTCGCCCTGGTCAGCCAGGATGTGGTGCTGTTCAACGATACGGTGGCGGCGAATATCGCCTATGGCCCGTTGGCGAACGCGAGCGAGGCGGCCATAGTCGCGGCGGCCGAGGCCGCGCATGCGATGGAGTTCATCGGCGAAATGCCGCAGGGGCTGCAGACGCTCATCGGCGAAAACGGGGTGCGTCTCTCCGGCGGGCAGCGGCAGCGCCTGGCGATCGCGCGCGCGCTGTTGAAGAACGCGCCGGTGCTGATATTGGACGAGGCGACCTCCGCGCTGGACACCGAGTCGGAGCGGGTGGTGCAGGCGGCGCTGGAAACCCTGATGCAGGGCCGCACCACGCTGATCATCGCCCATCGATTGTCCACCATCGAAAAGGCGGACCGTATCGTGGTGCTGCAGCGGGGCGCGATCGCAGAGGTCGGTTCGCATGCGCAACTGCTGGCGCGCGATGGAATCTATGCCTACCTGTACAAGATTCAGTTCGCAGCTGACGAAAGCGTTGCCGACGCCGATGCACCCGGGCAGGACCAGGGCCGCCTGCGCGGCAAGTCGCCCGCGGCTGTTTGAGGCGGTCTCGAAGCGATGCATATCGTGCACAGCGAGTCCTCCTGCGGCTGGGGCGGCCAGGAGATCCGCGTGCTGGAGGAGGCGGCGGGCATGCGCTCGCGCGGCCACCGCGTAACCCTTCTGTGTCCGCGCGAGGCGCGCATCCACGACGAAGCGGCGACGCGCGGCGTGACTGCTGTGGCATTGCCCATCGCGCGCAAAAGTCTGGCCGGATGGCGCGCCATGCGCACCTGGCTTGCACAAGAAACCTGCGACGTCCTGAACAGCCACAGTTCCACCGACAGTTGGCTCGCCGCGCTCGCGCTTCTCGGTCTGAGCCCGCGTCCGGCGCTGGTGCGCACGCGACACATTTCGGCGGCGGTTCCCGACAATATCGCCACGCCCGCATCGTCACCACCGGAGAGCGCCTGCGCGAGCAGCTGATACGCGACAATCGCTATCGTCCGGAGACCATCGTTTCGGTGCCCACCGGGATCGACCTGGCGCGCTATGCGCCGGCGGACCGGGCGCAGGCGAAAGCGAAACTGGGCCTGGATCCGGTGCAACCCTGCATAGGCATCGTCGCCACGCTGCGCAGTTGGAAAGGTCATCGCTATCTAGTGGAAGCCTTCGCCGGGCTGAAACAGACGAACGCGCGCCTGCTCATGGTCGGCGACGGACCCGGCCGCGACAATCTGAAGCAGCAGGTGGCGCAGCTCGGCCTGGGCGAGCGCGTGCACATGCCGGGCAATCAGGCCGACGTGGTGCCGTGGCTGCAGGCACTGGATGTGTTCGCGCTGCCGTCGTACGCCAACGAGGGCGTGCCGCAGGCGCTGATGCAGGCCATGGCCGCCGGCGTGCCGGTGATTTCCACGCGCGTGGGCAGCATAGACGGGCTGATACGGCGCGAGGAAACCGGGCTGCTGGTGCCGGCGCAGGACGCGGCAGCGCTTCGCGCCGCCATCGAGCGATTGCTGGGCGATCCTGCGCTCGGTGAAAAGCTGGCGCAGGCGGCGCGCGCCTGGGTGCAGAGCCGCTACTCGCGCGAGCGCATGCTCGACAGCATGGAAGCGGTGTTTCGCGGCATCGCGCCGTGATCAAGCCCGACGCGCAGGTGCTGGTGATTGTCGTCGCGCGCATCGGTGACACGCTGCTCGTGACGCCCGCGCTGCGCGCGCTCAGGGAGGCGATCCCGCAAGGAAAGCTGACCGTGCTGGCGCATCCCAAGCGCCTCGAAGTGCTTCAGCACCTGCCCTTTATCGACACCCTCGCAGGCATCACCAAGACCTCGGCGACTACGAGGGGGTGGATAGGCAAAAGCCGCTTCGATCTGGCGCTGGTCTACGGCCATGACGCCGCGCTGCTGCGATATGCCCTGCGTGAGAGCGACAGCGTGATCGCATTCAAGCAGCGCGACAAGGCGCTGAACGGCCGGCTCGCGCACGCGGTCGCGGATCCGGAAGTGCCGCAACACGCGGTGCTGCACCGCCTGTCGCTGCTCGCGCCGCTCGGGCTGGCGTCTCCGCCTGATCTGCGGCTGGCGTACGGCGTCACGGATGCAGAGCGCGCAGAGGCCCGATTATGGCTGGGCGCACATGTGCCCGCCGGCCGGCCCCTGATCGGCCTGCAGATCGCAAGCTTTCCCACCAAGGCGCACCGCGACTGGCCCGTATCCAGCTTCCAGGAATTGATGGGGTGCGTCCTTGCGACCCACACCCAGGCGCAATTTCTGCTGCTTGGCGACAAGGCTGCCGCGGAGAAAGCTGAGCCCTTGCTTGCTGCCTGCCCTAACCATGCCGCGCTCGCTGCCGGCCGCATGAGCCTGCGCCGGAGCGCCGCGCTCATGGCCGAGCTCGACCTATACATCGGCGTCGATACGGGCCCCACGCATATCGCCGGCGCGCTCGGCATGCCCATGGTGGCGCTGTATCACTCCGCCTATCCGGGGCGCAATCTCGTTCCGCTGCAGCATCCTGCGTGCTTCATGATCGAGCATCCTCTCACGGGGAAAAGCGCGGATACCACGCCTTCGATGGCCGATATCACGGTAGCCGCGGTGCTGCAGGCGGCGCAGGATTTGCTGGCTGGTTTGAAGGCAGGGAAGAGGCCGTGAAGCCCTCCTTCAATTCCACGTTCAGCATGTTCGTTCCATCTCCATCCGGTGCCTGCCATTAGACTAGTCATTCGGTGGCTGTGAATCACGGGATTCGGCGGGAAAACCCGACCCAAAAACGGCTTTCCGCAGATTCCGGCAAGGAACGAGCTGCTGTTTTGGGCGGCTTGCGCGCTGCTGTCGCTGGTTACGGCGTTCGATCCGGACTACTCGCTGGGCGAAATCAAGAATGAAATCGGCTATGCCATGGCGGCCTATCTCGGTTTTCTTACCCTGACCCGAACCCGAAACGACGCCGGTTTCTTTGTAATGGTGCTGATATTGGGCAATCTGACTCTGGCCTTGCTCGCTTTGTGGGAACACTTTTCCTCCGGCTCGTCCTACTGGAACGAGCGCGGCCTGGCCGGAGGCTCGGGCGGCTACAGCACCTATCTGCTCGCGTTGCTGCCGGTGTTGCTCTGGGCAGGATTCGTTCTGCAGCATCGGCATCGCTGGACGTTGGTTTCAGGACTGATCGCATTGCAGCTCGTGGTCGCGGTGCTGGCCGGTCAGCGCGCCTTCTGGCTGGTGTTCGCGCTGCAGGCGCTGTGCGCCTTGTATCTGCTGCATGCGCGCGGCTTTGTCGCGATCTCGGCGCGCCGCATGCAGGCGATAGGCGCCGCAGCCGTTCTGGTGTCGGTTCTGGCCGTGGTGGGAGCGTCGGTGACGCGCGACACGGTGTCGTGGACCGACGACCCGCGCGTCACGACCTGGGCTGCGGTTTCCGAGCGCATTCTGCAGCACCCGCTCGTCGGCAAGGGATTCGGACGCCAGACGATGAAAAGCGCCTATCCGGATCTGGTATCGCAGAAATACCCCTTGTTCTGGCACGCGCACAATCTGTTCCTGAACTACGGTATCGCCATGGGAATCCCGGGAGTGATCGCAATTGTCTTGCTGTTCCTGGCACTGCTGCGAAAATTCCTGGAATTGAGCCGAGCAGAAGATCGCGTCAGCGCCATGGCCGGCATCTGCGGTGTATTGCTGGTCGTGGGCGTGGTCGCGCGCAATCTCAGCAACGATTTCTTCCAGCGCGACCTCGCCCTGCTGTTCTGGGCGATCGCGGGGATGCTGCTTGGATATGCGCAGCACGCGAACGCCGCGCCGCACGTGTCGAATGTGGAACCGGCCGGCCGATGAAGGTCTGCTTCTACAATGTGACGGCGAGCTTCATTCAGGGCGGACTGGAGACCTATTGCTGGGAAGCGGGAAGGGCGCTGGCGCGCCGCGGACACCAGGTGAGCATTGTCGCCGGCCTCGGCGGCGAGCCGCGGCATCAGGAAGTGGAATTGCTGCGCTTTCCGTTCCGGCGCGAACAGACGTGGCCCAACCTGGGGACGCGTTTTCGCCGACTGATGGAGCGTTTGTCGTTCGCGCAGCACTCTCTTTCGCATCTGGCCGGCGCGGGCTACGATGCGGTGATCGTGAACAAGCCTTTCGATTTCCCCATTCTGTGGCAGGCGCGACGCAGGGGCCTGGCGGCGCAGACCATCTATCGCTCCGGCGGCACGGAATTCTATTTCGGCGACCGTTATTTTTCGCGCAGCATAGACCACTGGCTGTCGACCAGCCGCTACAACGCGGCCCAGGTCGAAGCGCATTACGGGCGAGCGGTACAGGTGGTGCATAACGGCGTCGACGTGGACCAGTTCAAACCGATGCAGCGCGAAGCGGTCCTGCGGCAAAGCCTGGGACTGCCCGACACCGCGCGCGTGATCGCCAGCGTCGGCCGCCTGGTCGGCTGGAAAGGCCTGCGCGTTATCATGGAACTGTTGCCGCAATTGCCGCCGGATGTGCATTTCCTGGTAATCGGCGAAGGGCCGGACGCGGCGCGCCTGCGCGAGCAGGCGGAGCGGCTCGGCATCGCGCCCAGGGTGCATTTTTGCGGGCGCATCGCGCATGAGCAATTGCCGTCGATGCTTTCCCAGGCGGACATGCTGGTGCAGCCTTCTCTGGGCGAGGAATCGTTCGGCATCACCCTGGTCGAAGCCATGGCCTGCGGGCTTCCGGTGCTGGCGTCGCGCCAGGGCGGCATGACGGAAATCGTGCTGCCGGGCGTGACCGGCGACCTGCTGCCTGCTGGCGACGTAGCTGCCTGGCGCGAAACCCTGGCGCAGTGGCTGCGGCAGCCGGACAGGATGCACGCCATGGGCGCGGCGGGGCGCGATCGCGTCGTGGCCGAATTTACCTGGGCCGCCAACGCCGCCAAAGTGGAGCGCGTGCTGCAGGGGGGGCGCACGTAATGTGCGGCATCCTGGGCTTCGCCGGTCGCTCGGGCGGCGCCTTCATTCCCGATCTGGACGCGGCGATCGCCGGCCAGCGCCACCGCGGCCCGGATGACAGCGGAGTGTGGCGCGATGAGCGTGCTGCGCTCGGTTTCAACCGGCTTTCCATCATCGATCTGTCGCAGCTCGGGCATCAGCCGATGCAAAGCCCGGACGGGCGCTATGTCATCGTGTTCAACGGCGAGATCTACAACTTTCCCGAATTGCGCGCCAGCTTGGAAGCTCAGGGCGAAACCTTCGCCGGTCACTCCGACACCGAAGTGCTGCTGCGCGTGTTCATGCGCGAGGGGTTCGAGGCCTGCCTTGCGCGCCTGCGCGGCATGTTCGCTTTCGCCGTGTGGGACCGGGAAAAGAATACTCTGTCGCTCGCGCGCGACCGCCTCGGGGTGAAGCCGCTGGTCTATGCCGAAACCGGCGCCGGCTTCGCTTTCGCTTCCGAGATCGCCACGTTGTTCCGGATCAAGCCCGATCTGTCGCGCGCTCCCGATTACGCCGCCATGGACCACTACCTCACGTTTCAGTACATCCCGGCGCCGCTGTCGGGTTTCCGTGCCATCCGCAAGCTGCCGCCGGCGCATGCCATGATCGTGCGCGAAGGCAAGGTCGAGCGCGTGTGGCGCTACTGGGACATAGACCATGCGGCGCGCTCGCGCCTGTCGTTCGGCGAGGCCTGCGAAGCGCTGCGCGAGAAAGTGCTGGAAGCGACGCGCATCCGCCTAGTGAGTGACGTGCCGCTGGGGGCGTTTCTTTCGGGCGGCGTCGATTCCAGCATCACCGTGGCGGCGATGGCGCGGCTCGCGAGCGACCCGGTCAAGACCTACGCCATCGGTTTCGAGGACGAACGCTTCAACGAGCTGCCCTACGCGCGCGAGGTCGCGCGCCATCTGGGCACGGAGCATCACGAAATGACCGTGCGGCCCGCGGCCGTCGATCTGCTGCCGCAACTGGTCGGGCACCTGGGCGAGCCCATGGCCGACAACTCGATCATGCCGACCTATTACGTGTCCGAGTTCGCGAGGAAGAGCGTCACCGTGGCGCTGACCGGCGACGGCGGCGACGAGGTGTTTGCCGGCTATCGCCGCTTCTACCATATGCGCCGCGCCGAAACGCTGGCCAAATGGCGCCTGACGCCCCTGTGGCGCGGTTCGCGACGGCTTACCGTGGCGGTGGAGAATCTCACGCATCCGGGCAAGGCGCGCCGGCGCTTTCCGGCCACGCGGGCCGACGAAATGCTGGCGCTTTCCGGCGCCGAGCGCTACCAGCACCTGCTCGCCTTTTACACCGACAGCGAGAAGCGCAACCTGGTCACGCCCGAATTCGCGCGCAATACCAGCGGCGCACGCACCAACGATTACCTGGCGCAGGCGCTGTCTCGCGCCGCCGGCGCCGACGCGGTCAACCGCTGGCTCTACGTGGACCAGTCCACCTACCTGCCGGAAGACATCCTGTTCAAGGTGGACATCGCCAGCATGGCGAACTCGCTCGAGTGCCGTTCGCCCTTTCTCGACCATCAGTTGATCGAGTTCGCCTGCTCCTTGCCGGGCTCGTACAAGCTGACCCGAGGTGGCAGGCACAAGCACATTCTGAAGGAAGCGTTCAAGGACTGGCTGCCGCCGGGTTTCATGCAGCGCAAGAAACAGGGCTTCTCCGTACCGCTCGCGAACTGGGTCAGGAACGATTTCGGCCCCATCCTGCGCGAGCGCCTGCTGGCGCAGAAAGCGCTCGCACCCTGGTTCCGGCAGGACGCGGTCGAGCGCATGGTGGAAGAGCACCTTTCCGGACGCGCTTCGCACAGCAACCGGCTGTGGTCACTGCTGGTGTTGTCGCAATGGGTCGAAAGTTTCAAGGTGCCGCTGTGAAACCCGGTCGTACCGGCGGCGAGGCGGGAAATTGAGCGCAACGTCTGCAAGCTGCGTGTACCAGGTCAATCTGCAGCAGCAATTCGGCGGCGGCGAAGTCTACACGCGCTTCTTCACCATGGCGCTGATCGGGCTGGGTTACCGGGCAGTGCTGTTCGTCAGCCGCAAAGCCGATTTTTGGGATTCACTCCTGCCCGCCGGTGTGGAAATCGTTCGTGTGAACAGCGCTGCCGACATCCGGCGCCTATTGCCGAAGGAGAAATCCCTGGTCGTTACCCAGACCGCGCTGGATGCGGACGCTGCGCAATGGGTGGCAGGGCGGCACGTGCTCTGCGGCTTCGTTCACATGCCACTGTATGAGCGCGATCCGGCCGGTTTCAGGCACTATCGACACCTGCTCGCAGTGTCGCAATACGTGTTGGACAGCATCAAGGCGCGCGGCTACGGAAACGCCTACGCTGAGCCCATGTACGGCGTCGCCGATCCGGAGCGGAACGCTCCGAACGATGCGATCGTCAGACGCTCCGAATACGACTGGGACAAGCGCAAATTGCGCGACCGCCTGCTCGGGCTCACCGAACCCTTGTGGCGCATAAGCCAGACGGTATTGAAGTTCAGCAAGCGGCCCGGACTCACTTTGGGGCTCGTCTCGCGCCTGACGCCGATCAAGCAGTTTCCGCTCATGTTTGGCATTCTTGCGCCGACAATCGCCCGCTTCCCCCAGGTCAATCTGGAAATCTTCGGCAGCGGCGGTTACGCTTCGGTGCGCGATCTGCGCGCCAGCCTGGAGCCGATGCAGGCGCAGGTGCGCTTCTGGGGGCATCAGGCCAACGTCGCCGCGATCTACCCGGAGCTCGATTATGTTCTGAGCGGTTTGCCGGAGAAGGAAGCGCTGGGGCTCAACCTGATCGAAGCACAGTATTGCGGCACGCCGGTGCTCGCGGTGCGCGCGGCCCCCTTTATCGAAACGGTCATCGAAGGCGAAAGCGGATTCTTTTTTACCGATCCGCGCAAGGACGGCGGCGAGTCCTTCGCGCAGTTATTGCAGCGGCTGCCGGGCGGTCTGACGCGGCCGAATCCACGCCAGGCTGTGGTTCATCTGGAACGTTTTTCCTTTGCCGCGTTTCGGCATCGCGTGGCGCGCGCCCTGGACGTGTTCAATGCGCTGCCCGAGGCAGCGGCATGAAAATCGGCATCGTTGCACCCGGCATCTGGAATTCCATCCATCTGGACATGGCGCAGGCATTGGGCGAACTGGGCCACGACGTGGCTGTCTATACAGAAGACGGCCGCGCGCCCAGCGGCGCGCGCTTTCTGCGCTTTCGCGAGGGACGCGTGGATTTCTTCGTCATCCATCACCTGCGGCGCAATCCCTGGACCTGGTTGTTCGACCGGCTGGCGAAGCCCTGGCTGGGACGGCGCTTTTTCACCACGCTCGTCGCCATGGCGCGCTACTTCCGCGCCACGCGTGATTGCGATGTATATTTCGTCGAGGGCGACTGGATCGGCTTTTTCGCCGCCATCGTCGCGCGCTTCATCCGGTTTCGTTGGGTGGTGTGCATCCACGACAGCGACTATCTGCGCATCCCGCTCAGTTTCGCCGGTCGCCCGGCGAGTCGCTGGAAGGAAGCGGTCAAGCTGTGGGTGCTGAAGAGCGCCGATCTGGTGCGCGCCAATTCCTACGTCACGCGCGACGCCCTGATCGCCGGCGGCTGCGCGCCGGAGCGCATACGCGTAGTCCCTTTGCACGTCACGGCGTGGATGCGTGTCGACGGGATTGCGGATATGGCGGCATTCAAGGCTGAATCGCGCGCGGAAGTCCACGAACAATGGCGCATTCCTGCCGACGGCCGGCTGCTGGTCACCATGTGCCGCCTGGTTCCGGTCAAAGGACTGGACCTCGCCGTGCGCGGATTTGCCGTCGCCGCCAAGAGTAATAGGCACCTCTATCTCATGATCTGCGGCGGCGACCGGGTCGTGCCCGGCATCGGCAGCTACCAGGCGCTTCTTGAGGGCATCGCGGCCGAAGAGGGCATCGCCGCACAAGTGATCTTTACCGGCAATATCGATATCCGCGAGGTGAAGCGCTACTTCGCTGCCGCCGACCTGCAGCTCGCGCCCTCGGTGATCGACACCTTCAACTACGGCGTGATCGAAGCGGCCATGGTCGAGACCTACACCATCGTCAGCGACATGGTCGGCGCCGGTCCATGGGTCAAGGAAGTCGGCGCCGCGGCCATCGTGCCGGGCCGCGATCCCGAGGCCTGGGGCCGCGCCATCGAAACCTTTATCGCCGTCGGCGTACCGCCTTTCGCGGGCGGCGCGATCACCGCGCAGCTCGAGCCGCGGCGCATCGCCGGCCTGCTGCTCGAGTTGGCGCAGGAAGTCGCGTCGGGACACCGGTAATGCGCATCCTGTTCCTGCACCCCCTGGGCTGGGGCGGCGAATACCCGATCCTGGTCGAATTCAGGCGCCGCGGCTACGAGGTGTGCGTGCTGGAGGAGCGGCGCGAAGGGATGCGCAGCACGCGTTTGCTGACAGGCCATTTCCGCGAACCCGGCGACGGCATACGCACGCTCTGGTATCACCCTGGCCGTGGAACGGAGCGGGCACTCACATTCCCGATAGACCGCTATTTCAGAAAGACCTTCGACGGCCGCAACCTCGGCCACCGCATGTGGGTTATCCGCGAGGCGGTGCGCGGCTTCGCGCCCGATCTGGTGTATTGCACCGACGGATTTTCCTATGCCGTGCCGGCCGGGCTGCTGAAGCGCAGCGGCTTGCTGCGTGTGCCCCTGGTCGCGAGTTACATCGGCGGCGACATCCTCGATTGTTCCCACATGGGCTACGGCCGCCGGCGCACGCCGCAGCTGGACTGGTTGATGCAAACCTCGATCCGGCATATCGACGCCCTGCGGGCGCTGTGTGATTCGCTGGAACGCGCCTTGCTCAAGGACGGCGCCGATCCGGCGCGCATCAGCAAGATACCGATCCAGATCGGCGCGGCGCGCGAGGTGTACGAGGAGGTGCACGCGCAGCGTGTGCAGGCGCGGCAACAGGTGCGCGCTCAGCTAGGCATCCCGCAGGAGGCGCGGGTGCTGGTGACGCTGTCCGACAATTATCTGTCCAAGGGCATACAGGATTTCGCCCGCGCCTGGCCGGGCGTGCTCGCCGTCTGTCCCGATGCCTGGTGGATTCTGGCGGGTCCGGAAAACTCCTGGATGGACAAAGGCATTTTTCCCCTGCTCGATGCGAGCGCGGGGCGGGACCGCATCCGGCTCACCGGGCGCCTGCGCGGGCGCGACACCTACGCCCACCTGGCCGCCGCAGACCTGAACGTGAATCCGACGCTGTGCGAAGGCCTCAACATGGTGACCGTGGATGCGGCGGCCGTAGGCACGCCCACGGTATGCAGCGATGCTGCGGGCGTCTCGGACTGGATCCGGCGCCACGATTGCGGCCTGGTCTATGCGGCGGGCGATGCGGCTGCCTTGGAGCGGTCCGTGATTGAGGCTTTGGCACAACCCGTGCGCCTGGCCGCCTGGAGCGAGCGCTGCCGCGGAATGATCGCCGATTTCACCGCGGAGTCCGTGTTCCAGCGGCTTGCGGCCTTGTTCGACACGGCGGTGAAACGGCGTTGAGGGGCAGCCGGGCATCGGTGCCGGATGCACTCTGCTAGACTCTCCGGCTGGAACAAGGGCGGGGGATAGCTTCTTCATGTTTATGGCAACGGATACGTTTTTGATCGAGAGTTTCGGTCTTGCTCCAACCCGCGAGAGGGCGGCATGAGCGCGCAGGATGACTGGGTCGACCTCAAGGTAATGGCCACCGAGACTCATTACCCGGCGGTCCTGGATCTGTTCCGCGGCTCGCCCAAGGGGCGCATCCTCGACGTGCCGGCAGGACAGGGCGCGTTCGCGCAGGAGTTGATCAAGGCCGGGTACGACAACATCGATTGCCTGGACATCAACGAAGAAGCCTTCCTGCTGCGCAATCCGGATGTGCGCTTCGCCAGACACGACGTGATCCATCCGCTGCCGTTTCCGGACGGACATTTTGACTACGTGTTCAGCATCGAGGGCATAGAGCACTTCGACAATCCCTGGACCTTCACCAAGGAGCTGTGCCGCGTGCTGAAGCCGGGCGGAAAGCTCTACATCAGCACGCCCAACACGTTCTCGGTGGATGCGCGCCTGAAATACCTGGTGTCGGGCTATTTCCCGCGTTTTCGCCCGTTGATGCAGGAGCCGGACAAGGTGCTGGTGCATCCGATCGACGACGCCCACATCGCGCCGATCTACTTCTGGCAGTTGCACTACTTTTTGATGGGCGGCGGCGTAAAGATCGCCCGAGTCTCGGCCAACGAGCTGCTGCGCAAGCCCCAGTGGGTGAAGCGGGTGTTCGAGAACTGGATCGCGGGCATCATCCGCAGGAACATCAAAAAGCGCGGCTTTCCCGATCAGGGCGTGACTTCGGACGCGGTGCTGTTCGGCGACTGCATTATCATAGAAGGCGTCAAGGCGGCGTAGCGCCGGGATCATGCGGCTGCTCTACGCCTTCCCCGAACCGCTGCCGCTCGCGCGCGCGCGCGGCGTGCAGGTCGCGCATAGCGTCGCGGAACTGGCGCGGATGGGCATCGAAGTCGAGCTGGCCTATGTGCCGAATCCGCCGCTGGATCCTCTCGCGTATTACGGTGTCGAAACCCCCGCCGGACTGAGCTTGACGCCGCTGTCGCGCTCGCTGCCCTGGCCTTTGGCAGGCATCCATTCGAATCGTCTTTTCCTGTGGCGGCTGCAGCAACGCATCGCGGCTGCGCCGGATGCAATCCTGTTCGCGCGCCATCTGAAACTTGCGATGCTGCTGCGGCAGAGCCGGCCCGAACGCAAACTGGTGTACGAGGCGCACGAGGTGTTCAGCGATACCGCGCCGCCGGCAAAGCGCGCGGTCCAATTCGAAATGGAAAGCCGGGTGCTGCGCACGGCGACGCTGGTGATCGCGAATTCTCTGCCCACGGCGGCGCGCCTGCGCGAACTCCACGGCGAGCGTGAAATCGCGGTGTTGCCGAACGGCGTGGATTGGCCGGAAGCATTGCCGCAAAAGGATTGGGCGCATGCCGCATCGCATATTGCTTACGCCGGCAGCTTCTTCGGCTGGAAGGGCGTGGCCGATCTGGTGCAAGCGTCCTCCGACCTGCCCGGATGCACGATCACCCTGTACGGCGGCGACGCGGCGCAGCTTGCGCGCGAGCGCGGCCGTGCGCCGGCGGCAGGCGCGCAATTGGAATTCCGCGGTCACGTACCGCAGCAGGAGGTGATGAGCGGCCTCGCGAGCACCTGCATTGCCGTACTGCCCAACCGCGACGATCCGGACAGCCGCTTCACCTCGCCGATCAAGCTATTCGAGTACATGGCCGCAGGCTGCGCCATCGTCGCGAGCGACCTGCCGCCGCTGCGCGCGGTGTTGGCCGGGGACGAGGCGGTGTGGGTGCGTCCAGGCGATCCCGCCAGCCTGGCCGAAGGCATACGCAGCCTCGCCGCCGACCCCGAGCGCGCACGCCGCATGGGTGAAAGGGGGCGCGAGAAAGCGCGCGGTTTTACCTGGCGCGCGCGTGCCGAGCGCCTTGCTGGACTGCTGCGCGCGATTTAGAGTCAGGCAAGAAATCCACAGGCGCAGCGCTGCTTCTTTGAAAGCGGCCTATTGCCCGCTCCGCGTCCGGCCGAACTGCTTCGCCAGATCCTGGATTTCGCCAGCGTCCGCCGCATGCGTTTCAATCCAGTCTCGCAGCGCGGCGCGCTGCGCCGCCAGCGCAGCAGCCAGCGTCGCGGGTTCCAGTCGCTGGCCCAAGCCGGGGCAGGCGCCGTCGCTGTCGTCATCGTTGGTGCGTCCGAAGACTTGATCGAGTACGCGATTGCCGAGCACGCGCCGGAAGTGGGAGGACTCCCGGTACCAGCGCATGGTCACTGCCGCATTTGCAACTGCCGGCAGGTTTTCCGCGGTGCAGGAACTGACGCCGCTGAAGTCCCATAGCGAGACCAGTTCCGGCCGCAGCGAGCGCTGCGTGGCGGTAACCAGATCGCGCTTCCAGTTCTCGTTCATAGGCCACAGGCCGGCGGCCGCGAGCGCATAATTCTGGCGCGCGTGAATGGGGTTGATGATCAGCTTCAGCTGTATGCCGTGCCTGGCGCTGAGGTCGATCATCTCCTGCAGGGCCGCCAGGGTCGCGGCATAGCTCGCTCGAAATTTTTCAGATCCGACATCGCGCAGCGTGCCGGCGAGGAAGCTGGACTCGACGCGCAGTGACGCTTGCTTCGGCCCGCCTTCGCGCGTTACCTGGGCGATGTCGTAGGCTTCATCCCGCAGGCCCGCGCGGCTGTAGACGGCTACGGGCTTGCCTTGATGCGTCATCGACCACCAGCTGTCGGAGCCTGCGGTTCCGGAGAGCAGGCTGAAGGCGAGGCGCCGCCACTGCCGGGCATCGCCTGCCGGCTTGCCTGCAGCGTCGGTTAGCAGCACGGTATCCAGGTTTGCGTCTGGCACGTTCGCCGCAGGATCGAACATGGTGAGGTCTAGCGCCAGAATGACCTGGCGCAACCCACCCGTGGCCAGTGCTTCGAGGAAATAACGACGCAGCATGCTTGAGCCGGCGCCGCCTATCGCCAGGTTGTAGGCTGGCTGCAGGGCAATCGCGGGGTGCTGCGGATCGTAGGCGGCTTCGGCGCGCGAGTTGCCGAGAATGACCGTCGCCGGCCGCAGTTCGCTCACGGCCAGCGATTTTGCGAGCAGCGGCCGGTGGTTGAATCCCAGGGGAAGTTCGTTCACGCCGGAAATCTTCGGCGGATCGAAAGTGCCATAGGGATCGATGAAGGCATTGAACCCGGCCAGCGCCGCGCCAAGCAGCGCGACGAACAGGGCCAGCAGGCGCAGGTAGCGGCTCATCGCGCTAGAACTGGTAGTAGAGGAATTCGCTGACATGGGTGAGATTGACCGCCGCCGCGATCAGCAGGGCTGAGGTCAGCAAAGCCCAGGCGGCGCTGGGGCGCCAGCTCAGGCGGCCGGGCGCGAGGATTTCATCTGCGTAGGTGGCGATGACCGGGCGGTAGCGATGCAGCAGTTGCTGCGCATTGGGCAGGCCCCAGGCGATGACGAACATGAGCAGCAGGCCTTTCAACTCCGGCATGCCGTAATAGTAGGGATCGGCTTTGGTGATGCCGTGCATTCCCGCCATGCCCTCGAGCATGGCCTGCGCCGCGGCGAGCGAGTCGGCGCGGAAGAACACCCAGGCGACCACCACGGCGACGAAGGTCAGCAATTGCGCCAGTACGCGCGCGAGCGCGGGCGGGAGCGTCGGCGGCCAGCGCCCGTGCACGGCGCGCCAGGCGTGATTGACGACGAGGTACAGGCCGTGCAGCCCGCCCCAGATGACGAAGGTCCAGCCGGCGCCATGCCACAGGCCGCCCAGCAGCATGGTGATCATCAGGTTCGCGTGCCGGCGCAAGGGATGGCAGTGGCCGCCGCCTAGCGGGATGTAAAGGTAATCGCGCAGGAAGCGCGACAGCGTCATGTGCCAGCGGCGCCAGAAGTCGATGATGGACGTCGCCTTGTAGGGAGAATTGAAGTTCGCCGGAAACACGATGCCGAACAGGCGCGCGAGGCCGATCGCCATGTCGGAGTAGCCGGAGAAATCGAAGTAAAGCTGAAACGTGTAGCTCAGCGCGCCGCCCCAGGCGGCGAGAAAGGTAAGCGTCGCGCCATGCCCCGCCGCGTCGAACACCGGCGTCGCGAACTCGGCGATGCCGTCGGCGAGGACCACTTTCTTGAACAGGCCGATGGCGAAGATCGTCAGCCCCACGGCGAAATTCTCGGCATCGAAACGCAAGCTGCGCGCGTGCGCGAACTGCGGCATCACCTCCGCGTGGTGCAGCACCGGGCCTGCGAGCAGATGCGGAAAGAAGGTGACGAACAGGCCGTAATGGACGAAGCGGTATTCGCGCACTTCCTTGCGATAGGCGTCGACCAGATAGGCGATCTGGGTGAAGGTGAAGAACGATATGCCCAGGGGCAGCACGATATGCGGGACCGGTAGTGCGAGGCCCGCGAGCGCATTCGCATTGAGGGCGAAGAAGCCCGCATACTTGAAAGCGCCGAGGACGGCGAGGTTGCCGGCGATGCCGAGCCAGAGCGCGGCCTGGTCACCCTTTGCCCGCGCCGGGTTCTGCGCCAGGCGCCGGCCGACCAGATAGTTGAACATCACCGAGCCGCACAGGAGCAGCAGATAGCGCGGGTTCCACCAGCCGTAGAAGAACAGCGACGCCAGCGCGAGAAAGCCAATCGCGGCGGTGGCCGAGCGCTTGCCGAGCAGAAAATAGAGCGCAAGCGTCGCCGGCAGGAAAGCGAACAGGAACTCGTAGGAATTGAACAGCATGGCTCAGAGCTTATTACAAAATCCGAATTCCATATAACATTGCCCTTTCCGAGAAAGTAGCAATGCCGACCGCCGGACCTCCATGGCCATCGCACCACACTCCAGCATACTGATCATACGACGCGACAACATCGGCGACCTGGTTTGCACCACGCCCTTGATCAGCGCCTTGCGCCGCCGCTATCCGCAGGCGCATATCGCCGCGCTGGTGAATACTTACAACCGGCAGGTGCTCGAGGGGCATCCGGATCTGAATGCCCTGTACGCCTATTCGAAAGCCAAGCACCGACAGCCCGGACAAAGTCTTGCGGCGGTTTACTGGGACCGGCTGAAGCTGATGCTGAACCTGCGCGCGCAGCATTTTGATACCGTGCTGCTCGCCTCGTCGCAGCCGGGTGCGAGCGCGCTGCGGCTGGCGCGCTGGATCGCGCCGGCGCATGTCGCGGGATTTGCCGAGCCGACGGGCTTGGTGGACCTGGCCCTGCCCTATGCCGCGCCTGGGCCTGTGCACGAAGTGGAAGACGTGTTCAGGTTGGCGCAGCTGTTCGGCATCGAGGGCGGTCCGGGCAAGCTCGGCATGGCGGTGGACGCGCAGGCACGTGAACGTGCACGCGCGGCGCTGGGCGCGCGCGACCCGGCGCGCAAGCTGATCGCCTTGCACATCAGCGCGCGCAAACCCAGCCAGCGCTGGCCGGTCGAACGCTATGCCGGGCTGATGCAGGCGCTGGGCGCCGAGGCGGATTTCCTGCTGCTGTGGTCGCCGGGCGCCGACTATCATCCGCAGCATCCGGGCGATGACGCAAAGGCGCGGGCCGTGGTGGATGCAGCCGGCAAGCTGGCGCTGACTCCCTATCCGACACAGGAACTCAGGGACCTGGCCGCGGCGCTGTCGTTTGCAGACTATGTGATCTGCAGCGACGGCGGCGCCATGCACATAGCCGCTGCCCTGGACAAGCCGATTCTATGCTTTTTCGGCGACTCGGACGCGGCGCGCTGGCATCCCTGGGGCGTGCCTTACCGATTGCTGCAGCCCGAGAGTCGCGATGCCGCGGACATCAGCCTGGATGCGGCGCTGCGGGCGTTTAGGGAATTGCAGTCGATGTAGCTTGAGGTGTGTATTCGGGGACGCGAGCGGCGAGTTGCTGGCGTACTTGATCGGCTCCGGCATTGCCTTGTTGCAGCCAGTCGGAAAGTTGCTGCAACCATGCGGCATCCGCCGCCGGGCGCGACTTGGCGATGCGCAGCTTCGGGTGCGGGGTGGCCAACGTCAGTTCGTCGTCGGCGAGCAGTTCCTCGTACAGTTTTTCGCCCGGCCGCAGGCCGGTGAACTCGATGCCTATGTCCGCCTCGCTGTAGCCCGAGAGCCGGATGAGCTCGCGCGCAAGGTCGACGATTTTCACCGGTTCACCCATGTCGAGCACGAAGATCTCTCCGCCCGTTCCCATCAGCCCCGCCTGCAGCACCAGCTGCGCCGCTTCCGGTATCGACATGAAGTAACGGTTGATCTCGGGGTGGGTGACGGTGATCGGGCCGCCGCGCGCGATCTGCTCGCGGAATTTCGGGATCACGCTGCCGGTGGAGCCGAGCACGTTGCCGAAGCGCACGATGACGAAGCGGGTCGAACTGCCTGCCTGCAATCCCTGGCAGACGATCTCGGCGTTGACCGCCTTGTCGGTGGAGATCATGACGAACTTCTCCACACCGTGGACGATGGCGGCCTCGGCCACGCGCCAGGTGCCGAGCGCGTTGTTCTGGATCGCCTCCCAGGCGTTCTCCTGTTCCATCAGCGGCACGTGCTTGTAGGCGGCGGCGTGGAACACGATCTGGGGACGGTGCGCCGCCATCGCTTCGGCCACGCGCGCCGCGTTCTTGACGTCGCCGATGACGCATTTGAGGCCGATTTCCGGGTGCTGCAGCGCAAATTCCTGCTCCATGCGGTAGAGCGCGAACTCGTTGTGCTCGTAGAGCACCAGCTGCGCCGGCTCGAAGCGGGCGATCTGGCGGCACAGTTCCGAGCCGATCGACCCGCCGGCGCCGGTGATCATGATGCTGCGGCCGCGGATCCAGGTCTTCAGGTGGGTTTCGTCAAGCAGCACCGGGTCGCGGCCCAGGAGGTCGTCCAGTTCCACGTTTCGCACCTGCGAGGTCGTGACCTTGCCGCTCACCAGGTCCTGGTAGGAGGGCACGGTCAGCGCCTGCACCCCGGCGCGGCGGCAGATCTCGAGCGCTCTCCGGCGTGATTGGTGGGAAGCCGAGGGCATGGCGATAATGGCGCGTTCTACCCCCATGCTCGGCGCAAGTTTGACCAGGTCTTCCAGCGGGCCGAGGATGTTCACCCCCTGGATCTGGCGGCCGCGCTTGGCCGGGTTGTCGTCCAGGAGGCCCAGCACGCGCCAGTCGCCTGCGCGCCCCAGATTCTTCAACAGGGCGGGCGCGGCGTCGCCCGCCCCCAGGATCATTACCGACATGCCGTTTGCACCGAGCACATTGCGCAGTCGGCGCTCCTTCCACATGCGGTAGGCGAGCCGGCTGCCGCCCAAAAACATGATCAGCAGCAGCGGGTCAAGCAGCATCACCGAGCGCGGCACCGGCGGCTGCTGCGGCGGCAGCATCACCAGCATCAGGGCGATGGCCAGGGTAGAGACAATCACGGCGGCTGCGATGCGCTGCAGGTCGGGCACGCTGGCGTAGCGCCACATGCCGCGATACATGCCGGAGATGAAGAAGACCAGCGCCTGCAGCGGCACCACCCACAGCATCGATCCCACCATGTTGGGCACGTTGTACTGCGGGATGTCCGTATTGAAGCGCAGCCAGTAGGCGAGGTACCAGGCGATGCCCGCGGCCACCACGTCGTGGGCGAGCGTGATCCAGATGCGGATATGCATGCTTAGACGGTCGCCGCACGCATGATTTTTGCGAGTGCGCTGCAGGTGTCCTGCATGTCCTGTCCGGTGAGCCCCGGGTGCAGCATGAACATCAGGCTCGAGGCTGCCAGCTTGCTCGCGACCGGCAGCGGCTGCTTCGGGCCGAGCCCTGCATCGACGAAGGCTTTTTCGAGATAAATCTCGCTGCATGCGCCGACGCTCGCGGGTATGCCTTCGGCATTGAGCGCTTCCAGGATGCGCTCCAGATTCCATTCAGGGCGCAGCACTTCAGGGCGGATGAAGGCGTAGTACTTGTAATAGGCATGCTCGCTATGGGCGGGCGGCAGCGCGAGGCGCAAGCCCGGCACCGCCGCAAGGCCCTGATCGGGGCCCTGCATTTCCGTTATGCGCCAGTTGGTGCCGAAACTTTCGTGCAGCCAGCGAAAGCCCAGCGGGTGCTCGCGCTCGAACACCGCGGCGTAGCTCTTGCCATGGTCCTTGAACGACCAGGCCTTTTCCCAGAGCTCGCGCGAATCGGTGACCAGCATGCCGCCTTCGCCGCCGGTGGTGATGATCTTGTCCTGGCAAAACGAAAACGCGCCGATATCGCCGATGGCCCCGGTCGCGCGGCCCTTGTAGCGCGCGCCCACGGATTGGGCGCAATCCTCGACCACCCGCAGGCCGCGCGCTCTTGCCAGCGCAAGGATTTCGTCCATTTCGCAGGGCCAGCCGGCAAGGTGCACCACGATGACGGCTTTGGTGCGTGTGCTCAGCACCTTCTCTATGCTTTCCGCGGTGATGTTCTGGCTGTCCGGATCGACATCGGCGACGACAGGCGTCGCCCCTAGGCGCACGACGCAGCTGGCCGAGGCAATGAAGGTCTTGCACGGCACCACCACTTCGTCGCCCGGGGCTATGCCCAATGCATACAGCGCAAGCTCGAGTGCGGCCGTGCCGTTGGCCAGGGCCACGGCGTATTTGACCCCTACGAAGCGGGCGAACTCGCGCTCGAACTCCTGCGATTGCTCGCCGGTCCAGTAGTTGACCTTGCCGGAGCGCAGCACCGCGGCCACCGCCTCGATCTCGTCTGCCTCGAACGCCGGCCAGGGCGCAAAGGGGTCCTTGCGCACCGGTGTGCCGCCTTCCAGCGCGAGGCGTTGCGGCTCAGTCAGGGCTTTTTCTCTGGGCCCCATGTTCAATCCAGCAGCTTTGCCGGCGAACCGGAGACTTTGGCTGCATCGGCCACATCGCGGATTACGGTGGAGCCGGCGCCGACTACTACCCGAGCGCCTATCTTCACACCCGGCGTCACCGCGGTGCCGGCGCCGAGCAAGGTGCCCGGGCCCACGCTCACGCCGCCGCAGAGGTGGCAGCCGGGTGCGATATGCACGGCATCTCCTATGCGGCAATCGTGGTCCACCGTGGCGCCTGTATTGACGATCACGTGAGCGCCGAGATGGGTGTCGGAGTTGACCACGCAGCCGGCCATGACGACGCTGCCCGGCCCGATCTGCGCGCCCCGTCCGATGCAGGCGCGAGGGTGGACCGCGCTGGCGAAGCGCCAGCCAATCTGCTCCAGGTGCGCCGCCACCGCTGCGCGGACGGCGTTGTCGCCGATGGTGACGATGGCATGGCCCAGTTGTGCCGACAGCAGCACCGGCAAATCGGCGCGCGTACCCAGCACCGGATAGCCGAAAAAATTCTTTCCCTGGTGTTTGGGATCGTCATCGAGCAGGCCGGCGACTTCATAATCTCCCTGCTGTTCGAGAATGTCGATCACCACTTTGGCATGGCCGCCGGCACCGAAAATTACGAGTTTTTCTTTGGACTTCAATTTTTCCCGTCGCGTTGCGATCCCGCAAATTTGGTCATGGTGGCGTGTCCCGGCTGCGTTATGCCTCGCGGCCGCGCCACGCGCCACGCCGTCATGGCAATGATCCTGAGGTCGAGCCAGAACGAGCGATGTTCCACGTACCAGACATCAAGTTCGAAGCGCTCCTCCCATGCCAGTGCGTTCCTGCCGTTCACCTGCGCCCATCCGGTAATTCCGGGACGCACCGCGTGGCGCCGCGCCTGTCGCTCGCTGTACAAGGGCAGGTACTCCATCAACAGCGGCCGCGGTCCCACCAGGCTCATCTCGCCCTTCAACACGTTGACCAGTTGCGGCAGCTCGTCCAGACTCGATTTTCGCATCAATTCCCCGAACGGTGTGAGCCTTGCCGCATCGGGCAGCAGATCCCCCGCCGCGTCGCGCGCATCGGTCATGGTGCGGAATTTGTAGAATCCGAACGGCGCGCCGTTCAGTCCGGGCCGCGTTTGCGCGAACAATACGGGCCGGCCCAGTTTCCAGCGCACCGCCAGCACCAGCAGCGCGAGCAGCGGCGACAGCGCTATGAGCAGGATGAGAGCCACCAAAAAATCAAAAGCGCGTTTGAGCATGCCCGTCCAGACCCTCAGTCGGCGCGACGCGCCAACAGCCCTGCATAATATTCGAGCAGCGCTGCTGTGACCACGGAAGCGGAAAAATCGCGCACCGCCCGCTGCATCGCGTTCTCTCCCATGCGCCGGCGCAGGCCTGCGTCGCGCGCCAGCGTATCCATGCGCGAGGCCAGTTGCTGCACCCTGCCTGCTTCGAACAGCAAGCCGGTCTCGCCTTCGACGATGGCGTCGGTGATGCCGTAGATTCTGGAGCCGATGGCCGGCACGCCCGCGGCGGCGGCTTCGATGATGGTGGTGCCGAAGCCCTCGCGGTAGCTGGGCAGGCAGAAGACATCTGCGGCGGCGAAATAGTCCTGCGGCCGGTCGGTGAGCGCTACGCGGTGCAGCCTCGCGGCGCAGCCGCCCGCGGCGCGGATGAGCGACGCGGACAAATCGCCTTCGTCCGGCCCGACCAGCAGCAGATGCGCGTCCGGGTGGCGGGCGCCCGACTCGGCGAAGGCCTGCGCCAGGTCGTGCAGGCCTTTGTCGCGGTTGATGCGTCCGAGGTAGAGAAACACCACTGCCTCGGGAGGAATGCCGTGGCTGCGCCGGATGCGCTCGCGCGCCAGGGCGTCGGGCTGGAAGCGCGAGATGTCGACGCCGCAGATCGAGCCTTGCGCCAGGACCGCCGATTTGGACGCGGCCACAATACCCTGCTCGATCAGGAACGCGCGCTGCGATCCGCTGTCGGCCAGGACGTGGGTGGCGAGGTGCGCGATCAGCCGGTCCGCGCTCCTCAACACGCCGCGCATGAATCCGCTGCGCGTGACCCATACCTGGCCGGTGAAACTGTGCATGCGCAGCGGTACGGCTGCGATCCAGGCGGCGAGCATCGCCAGCAGGCCTGCCTTCGGGGTGATCGAGTGCACCAGGTCGAAGTGCCGCCGCCGGAACAGGCGCAACAGCGCCAGCAGCGCCAGCAGGTCGGACAATGGCGCAATCGGGCGCGCGATGGGAATGGCCACGCGCGTGAGTTCTTCTGGCCAAGGAAACGAGGCGTCTTCCGCGGTGAAATCGGCCACGACAGTCACGTCGGCGATCTTCAACAGAGCGCGCAGATGGCCGAGCATGAACGCCTTCAGCGTCAAGGGCGCCGCGGCCACGATGCAGATGCGCGGGCGTTGAGGGTCAGCCTGCATGCGTCGACGTCCCGGATGAGTTTGCAGGAGCGACATCGTGCGGCAGGTTCAGTTCATCCAGTCGGTGGTGGAGATGGTTCAGCAGCGCATTCCAGGTCTGTTCGACGTCCGACGGAACATTGCCGCTGCTGCGCGCGGTCCCTGCGGACGCGGCAAGGAGCAGGTCCCGCGGCAGCTTGATTGCCGTCGCCAGGGTTGCCAACGCCAGATAGCCCCACTGGCGGCGCTGCGCGAACTGTTCGATCTGCGCCGAAAGCAGGCAGCGGCGCGCCAGCAAGGTCTTGCGCAGGGCGACCGGCCCGGCGCGATATCCAAGCAGAATTTCGTCCAGGACGGCGAAACGGCTGCCCGGGTAGGCGCGCAACAGCAGCTCCTGGTCCTGGGCGCGTTCCAGTTCGGGCGCGCGATAGCGATAGCGGCGGAACCAGTCCGCGCGCCCCATCCAGCTCGGGTGCACCAGGTAGAACCCGTTCCACGGCTGCGCGCACAGCGCGTCGTGACTCAGGCGGAAAGGCCGAAGACCGGTGGCCAATCCGCTGTCGTTGAAATCCAGCACCCTGCAGGCGACCAGGTCGAGCGAACGCTCGGTATTCAGGCGCGCCGCTTGGCGCGCAAACCGCTGCGGGAAACACACATCATCCGCATCCATGCGCGCGATGTAACGCCCGGCTGACGCGGCGATGCCCTGGTTCAGCCGCGCGGCCAGGCCCTGCTTCTTTCCATCGCGCAGCAGGCGCACGCGCGGATCGCCGAAGGCGAGCGCGATTTCCAGGGAGGCATCGGCCGATCCGTCGTCAAGCAGCAGCAATTCGAAATCGCCGAAGCTTTGTTCCAGCACCGACAGCATGGCCAGAGCCAGGGTGCGCGCGCCATCGCGCACGGGAAGCAGGACGGAGATTTCAGGCATGCCGGTTTGTCGAAAAATGATCCAGGATGGTGAGGTGTCAGACGCGGCTGATGTACTGCCAGCGCGCGACCGTGAGATCGCGTGCGTCCAGTTTCGGGTTCGCGTACCAGGGGGCGGGCGCGATCACGACCTGCTCCGGATGGTATCCCAGCCATCCCGCCCACCAGCTGAAGCTGCTGTTGGCGATGATGTGATGTCTGCACGCGCTCATCAATGCGAGATCCCGCTCGGGCGCTTCGGCGTTTCCGGTCACGAACACTGCAGACGGATCCAGCGGCAGCTCAGCGCGGGCCCATTCCGGATCGTCGGAGAACACCAGAAAATGGCAGTCCGCGCAGCGGTTCTTGAGGACGTCGATCGCGCGCCGGTAATAGTCGATGGAACATACGCCGTGTACCTCCGCCGCGTCGCTGAGGCTGACGAAATCCCCCCTGCGCACATGCAGTCCGACGCTGTTGCCGTTGTGCGCCAGTTCGAGCGTCCCGGCGTTGTCGCCGTGCAAGGGCTGCGCCAGCGTGAAGTCTGCACGTATGCTGTCGGCGATGTCGGTGAAATAGCGTTCGGATTGCCAGTAGCCCACCAGACAGACCGGCGCTTGCAGCGTGCGCACGCTCGGGTCGTAGCTGATCCCGGACTCGAAATGCCAGTGGCGAAACAGGGGGCGCGCCAGGCGCAGGCGCATCCCGATTTCCGCCACCCATCCCGGCCAGCGGTTCAGCTCCTTCGGGGTCGCCGGCCTAGCGCGCAGCTTGAACGGCGCGAGGGCATAGGGACGGCGGGTGTAGGCATTGCGCGCGAACGCATGCTCCAGCGCGCGCGTGTCGAACAACAAATTCGCTGCCAGCCGGTCGGCCAGGGCTCTGCCGGCGGCATACTGGAACATCTGGTTGCCCAGTCCGCCGGTCAGGCGAACGATGACCATCAATTTCGCTCGCTGAAATAAAATTGTCCGGACATCGCGCTTGCGCTCAATTCCTGACAGCGGTGACGTGATAGCCGACGGTGAAGCGCTGTTCCCGGTCGAATCGATCCAGCAGGCGGCAGACGACGGGCAGCGCCAGCCCCAGCACCGGGGCGAGCAGCAGCCACAGCGGCAGCCACAGCAGCTCCGCCAGCAGCGGCATGCCCAGCTTGAACGGTCGCGTGGTCTGCACAAAGCGGATGGCTTCCTGAGCGAAGAACCTGAACGAACCGGCATTCGCTTCCACCCTGATCTGCGCGAACCCAGCCGCAGCGAGGAAGTCCTGATACCAGTAACGCGTGTAACCGCCGTAGTAGTGGTACGGCTCCTGATGGATCCCGGAACCCAGCGGCGCGGTCAGCATCAGGCGCCCGCCGGGCTTGAGGATGCGCGCCATTTCCTGCACCACCTTGATCGGTTCGCGCACGTGCTCCAGCACTTCGGTGCAGAGGATGGCGTCGAACTCCCCGTCCGCCACTGGCACGCTTGCGATATCGCAGCGGTAGTCGATTTCACCGTAGTTTCCGTGTCGCAGCTGTTCACCCTCCAACCCCGCGAAATCCTGGGTCTGGTAGCGGCAATGCGCGAACAGCGGACGGTAGGGGCAGGAGCCGGCACCCATGTCGAGCACTTTCGCGCCCGCGGGCAGGCTCGCGGCCTGCGCCGCCACCCAGCGGTCGCGGTTGACCAGGTTGAAACTGAACAAGGGGCTGGCCTTGAACCAGGATTTCAGTGCCACCGGGGTACCCTTTGCCAGAGAAAGCGTGGCTCGTGCCACAGCAGCAGCCGCAGGACCGTCAACGCCAGCCGGGCACGCAGCCACAGCCGTTCCTGCAGGCTCATGCCGGCGCGCGTGATCAGGCCGGATACCGAGCGAAAAAAATTGAGATAGTCCAGGCCCAGAACCCGATATCGCCGGGCCGCTTTCACCTGATAGGTCGGGGCATCGACCCCTGCCGTATACAGAACCGGATCGAGGATCACGATGTCACCCTTGCTCAGCAGGCGCAACACGAAATAGCAATCGTAGAAATCGAACCAGTTTGGATCGGTGGCAAAAAAAAGTATCTGCTCGCGCCGGTGCAAGCCATAGAACAGGCCGGGCGTAAGGCAGCGCAGGAAGGCCGCCATGCGCTGAGCCGTCGACCGGGCCGCCGCCAATTGTGGCATGTCGACCGCGCGCTGGGTGCCCTGGACGCGGTAGAGCGTGCGCATATGGGACATCACCGACACGGTATTGCCAGCGTCGAATCCGGCAACGCATAGACGCACGAAGTCGGGGTCCCATTCGTCGTCGTCCGCGGCCCACATGAAGAACTCGCCACGGGCCTGTTTCAGCACGAACTGGAAATTCGCGCTGATGCTGAGCGCCGGTTGCTGGCGGAAAAAACGGATGCGCGCATCCCGCGCCATGAACTCCCGCGCCACCAGCTCGGTCTCAGTTCTTGGCGAACCATTGTCCGAAACGATGATCTCCAGCTTGGAATAAGTCTGTGCCGTGATGCATTCCAGCGTCCGGCGCAGTCCTTCCGGTCGGTTGTAGGTGGGAATGCCGACACTGACCAGTGCTTGTGGCGTGTTCACTCTGACCTTGTTCCCAAAGCGCGCCAGCTGCTCTCCGCGACATAGACGGAATTGATGTAGGTGTCCGCGTACAGTTTGTAGCCGTTGGCGAGCATCAGCGCATGGATCTCCGGGCTCTTGATGCCGCTGCCGTCCCCTGCGGCGTAGCTGATGGTTTCGACGCAGAACACGTGCGGGCGATACACGGAGAAGTCGATGGAGCGCAGGATGTCCAGGTCCAGCCCCTCGACGTCGAGCGACACCAGGTCGGGCGCGCGTCCCATGTGGGCGCCTACCACCTGGGCGAAGGTCTGCACCTTGATGCGCCGGGTATCGACGATGCGCAGGCCATGCTGTTCGACGCATTTCTTCGCTTCGCTGGCGGAGAAGGTGTTGAGGGTGCGCGTGGACATGACGTAGAAATCCAGCTCCGCCTCGCCCGGGCCGATGCCGATGTTGAGATTGATGTCGTGTCGCCTCCCCCGGACCAGTCCGGCATGCAGCGACGGGTCCGGTTCGATGTTGACCCCGCGTGCACCTTGGCGATAGAACAGGTAGGTATTGTTGTAATACCAGGGATGGTGCGCGCCGATGTCGATATAGGTGGGCCGGGCGATGTGCAGCAGATCGAACAGGTAACGCAGGATCAGGTCCTCGCCGCACTGCGACCACGATTTGCGATAGTAGATGCCCGCCTGAAGTCGCAGATAGTTGGCGATCCGGGGCCAGCCGGATTCCTTGTCACCCAGGGCCTGCGACAGTTTCTTCAGTTTATCCAATGCAATTCCAGAATGAGCTTAACCGCCCTGCTTCACGTTGCCGAACAGGGTCCCGGCCAGGCGCGCGCGCACTATGGGCGCGGCGGCAGAGGCAGCCATGGCGGTGAACAAGCCTGTCGCCGCCAGAAAGACCAGCAAGCCGGGCCGCTGCAGGGTTTGCAACCGTAGAAGCTCGAACAGCATCTTGCAGGCTCCCGCTGCGCCCAGCGCCGCAACCAGCGGCAAGGCGACGTCGATACCGTACCAGCGCCATTGCTCGCCGCGCAGAATCCTGCGATGCATCAGCGGCAGCGTGATCAACACGTAAGCGCCGTTGAGTATCACCCATGCGGCCGCGCCTCCGGTCGCGCCGAAACGGGAAGTCAGAACGAATATCAGGGGTACCAGCGTCGCCACTGCGACAAGGTTAGAGGCGATACCCAGGCTTGTCCAGCCGTAGGCGAGTTGTAGCGCCGAGGGCAGGCTCATCAGCCCGTTCAAAGCGGTGCCGACGATGAGCAAACTCAGCAATACGTGGCTGCGCTCCGCCAGCACCGCATCGCCGGTCCACAGCCGCATCAATTCGGTCGAGAACAGGGCGATCACCACCGCGACCGGCAGCAGGATCACCGACATCCATTGACAGCCCTCGTGATACAGCCGGCGCAGGCCCGCGTCGTCCTGCTGCGCCGCCAGTTGGGTCAAACGCGGAAACAGCGCCGTGAACAGGGGGGCGATCAGAAAATACAGGCCGGTGGCGACGGTCCAGGCCAGGCTGTAGTAGCCGAATTCCGCCAGGGGCAGCAGCTTGACCAGAATCACCTTGTCCAGCTGGGTGAGAACCACGCCCAGCGCCGAAATGGCGGCCATGCCGGCGGCGAGACGCCATATCTCGGTCAGTATGTTGCGGCGGAAACGCGATGCCACGCCGCTTGGCGGCAATCTCAGCCACAGGGCGGCGCCGGTGGCGATGGTCTGCACTGCGCTTGCCGCCGCCTGCCAGTAGAAGAAGGCTTCTATGGTCGCGTCATAATATGCCAGCACGAGGACGGCACCGACCGCGCGCAGCGTCGCCACCCCGGCGTTGATGCCGCCCAGCAGCACCTGGCGCTGCAGCCCCATGAGCCCGCCTGAGTAGAGCGATGCGGGCCATTGCAGCCCTATGGTCAGGCCCATCAGGATGACGGCGGTTTGTACCGTCGCAAGCTCGAGCTTGTCGACTCTTACCCAGTCGTGGGCGACGAAGGGCGCTGCCAGCGCGACGCCGATGCCGATCAGCAGGGCCACCGGCCAGTAGATCACCTCCAGTGTGCGCAGCAGGTCGCGTGCCCTGGTCGCGGCCCCGGTATCGGCCGAAATCCGCGCCAGTTCGCGGTTGAGCGTGGTGCTCAGTCCCAGGTCGAGCAGGGCGAACAGCGCCAGCAGCGAAGTGAACACGCCGATCAGCCCGTAGGCCTCGATGCCGAGATAGCGCACGTACAGCGGCACGAACGCGAGATGCACCAGAGCGGTCCACACGCGTGCGGACAGGTTCGCCGCCGTGTTCAGTCTTACCGAAGGCACGCGGATTTCCTGCCCCGGCTCAACGGTCGGATCGCCATGCAAGAAAGAATTGCGTTCGCCTCAATGTGTGCGCTTGAGATACCCATCCGGCGCCACGGTGATCAACAGCTTGTTGTCCATCGTCTTGTCGATTTCGAATTCAAGCGGCGAACCGTCGGCGGCCCTGCGCCCTTCCGCCCGGATGCGGCGCAAATATTCCCGCACCGCGGTCTTCGGGTTGTCGCCCTGGCCCCAGGGCCGATCCGGAAACATGGCGTCGGGCAGGTCCTCGACCACGGTGTCGAACGCAACGCAGTAGCTGTCCGGGCTGACGAGGGGCGCATAGGCTTCGAGTTCGGCCAGCACATGTTCGTGCGTGTGGTTGGAATCGAGGCAGACCAGGATGCGCTGGTAGCCTCTGGCGTAGGCATGCACCTGCGCGATGATTTCAGCGGCGATCGAGGAGCCCTGGATCATGTCGATGCGGTGCGCCAGGGGATGCTGTTCGATGGCGGCGCGATTGTGCGGGCGGATGTCGATGTCTATTCCGAGCACGCGCCGCCGCGTCGCGCGCGGGTCCAGCGGTTTCCCGGATTCGACCGCTTCGCAATAATCCAGCAGGGCCAGCATGGAGGCGGAGAGAACGAGCGAGCCGCCGTGGGCGATGCCGGTCTCGACGATCAGGTCGGGCTTCACCCGCCAGATGAGTTCCTGCATCGCCACCATGTCCTGCGGATACTGGATCACCGGCCGCGACAGCCAGGTGAAGTTGTAGGAATATTTCGCCGCGATCGAGGACAGCAGCAGCGCGCGGGCGTCGGCTTGCAACTGCCCATTGCCGGCGTTGGCTTCGACGCGGGTTTCGATTTCGTGCTCGAAATTATTCATGGTCCACTTCGCAGTATCGATATTGATTGCCCGACTGGGCGATGATTTCATCCAGATAATTCGAATTCATCACGAAAATATTGTTTCCCGGCGGCAACAGCTGCATCGCCTTCGCCGGCGGCATCACGCACAGCCCGCTCCCGGGCAGGTATTTGCCGTGTTTTACCGGATTGATGTCGATCACGAACTCGAATGCGGCGCCGGCGCGCTGCATGTAGACGGCGAAAATGACGCCTTTCGACGCTGCTCCCCAAATTGCATTGCGGCTGCCATTGTGCGCGACGGCGGCAAGCCGTGCTATGCCGCCGAGGAAATCATCGGGAAAGTCCAGCCCGCGGGATTGGTCGCAGCGGGGGCTGCGCAAACTCGACAAGTCGGCGACAACGTAGAGATACTGTTCGCCGAAAACATGCCCGCTTTCCGCGATGTCACCGAACATGTGCTCGAAATCCCTCATGCGGAAATAATTGACGTGCTCGTAGAACACGTCGAACCAGGCGCGGCGGCGGCAGATCCAGTCGAAACACGGCACCTCGATATAGATCTTGCCCTTCCCCGCGTTGGCCTCGGCGATGCTCGACAGAAACGACATCGGATCGGGCACGTGCTCCAGCACGTGGCGCAATATGATTGCGTCGGCTGAGAGTCCCAGGCCGCGTTCGAAGTGCGCCTTCACCACGCCGGGGTTGCTGCCTTCGTAGGCCGGGTCTATGCCCGTGACCTCGTATCCGCGCGCCTGCAGGTGGTCGAGAAAATAACCCTTGCCGCAGCCCACCTCGATCAGGGACTGGGCATGAAAATGACGATGGATGATCTCGGTCACGGAATCTAGGTGTTTCTGGAACACGCTGGAACACGCCTGTTCGTTCTGATAGTTCCGGTCGTACGCGAGCTTTCCCGGGTCGAAGGTCGAATTGAATATCAGTCCGGTATCCATGTCCTGGACAAGGTCGACATCTCCGGTCGCGCTAGTGCGCGCTTCGGCGGCGGTGGCGAACACCCGGTTTTGCAGTACTGGGAGCCGTTCCGCTCTGAATAGTTCGCGCTGTGTCATAACTTCGGCAAAATCGCCGCCAGACGGCTGGCATCGCCCCAGAACGCCATCGGCTCTTCGCTGGAGTAGGGGTAGTGACCAAGATTCAAGCGGATCTTGGCACCGCGATTCGCCAGGTGTCGTTCGGCCAGGCGGCGCACCGAAATCGGTTCGCCGCTGCAAATATTGACCACGCCGTCGCAGCTTGGATGCTCGAGCAGGGTCACGCAGCGCGCGGCGACCTCGTCCACCGGGAGGTAGTCGCGCAACTGTTCGCCGCCTGACATATTGAACACGGCTTCCCGACTGTCGATGGCCCGATCGAGTTGTGCCAGCAGACTGTTGGAACTTTGTCCTTCGCCGTACATGTAGAACAGTCGCGCCCATTGCAGGGTGAACGCATGCTGTCGCCCCAGTGATTGCAACTGCTTTCGCAGCGTGTCCTTGGCGAGAGCGTAGGGATTGGCCGGGGCGGTCGGTAGGTCTTCGCTCAGGGCGCCGCTTGGCTTGCCGTATTCGAAGCAGGTTCCGGTCACCAGCAGATGGCCAACCCCGCCCAGCACCAGTGATTTGAGAAAACGGTAATCCGCGGGCAGGGTCGTTTCGTGATGAAACAGAGCGCCGTAGTTCGGCAACCCGGGCCAGGCGAGGTGCATGACCGCCTGCGGATGTCCGAAACGTTCGACCGGGTTGCCGGCTTGGGCGTGGATGTCGCAGGCGACGAAGCGCACGCGCTCGAACCAGGCGAATTTGCGCGCTTTGGCCTCGTCGCGGGAAACAGCGATCACTTCGTGCCCGCGCGCCAGCAGGCGCGCGACGACGTGGCGGCCGACGAAGCCGGTGGCGCCTGTCACCAGCACTTTCATGCGACGTCCCGCAGTTCCGGCACGGCGACGACGAAGCGTCCGCCCCAGTCTCGCACATAGCCGTGCTGCGACACCACCTCCTCGGCAATGTTCCAGGGCAGGATCAGCACCA
Organism: Pseudomonadota bacterium; assembly: GCA_026399375.1. Lineage (GTDB taxonomy): Bacteria > Pseudomonadota > Gammaproteobacteria > Burkholderiales > SG8-39 > 2-12-FULL-64-23. Next base: position 27,091 of record JAPLRD010000028.1, on the reverse strand, counting down.
CGTCCGGCCGGTGCTCCCTCAGCGCGGCGGGTGGGAGGATCGGGATATGCGCGCCCGGCAGGAATTTACCCTGCTTGGACGGCGCGGCGTCGCAGACAAAGGGAAGCAGGTCGGGCTTGACCCCGGCGTAATTGAGCAGCGTATTGCCCTTGGCTGCGGCACCATAGGCGGCGACGCGCTTGCCGGCGCGCTTTTGCTCGAGCAGAAAGGCGAGTAATGTATTTTTCACCCGGTCGGCGCGCGGCTGAAACTCGCGGTAGAGCGCAACCTGATCTAGGCCGCGGCGTATTTCCTCCGCCAGCACGGCGGCGACCGCCGGGGTCGTGGCACGTGCGTCGCCCGCGTGGCAACCATAGATGCGCAAGCTTCCGCCTTGGGTGGGCAGTTCCTCCACGTCGAACACGCGCAGGCCGGCGCTGGTAAAGATCTGGTCGACTGCATGCAACGAGAAATAGGAGAAATGCTCGTGATACACGGTATCGAACAGCGTGTGTTCGATCAGGCGCATGAGGTGGGTGAATTCGAGGGTGATGGTGCCGCCGGGTTTCAACGCGGCCCTGAGCCCGGCGGTGAAGTCGTTGATGTCGGGCACGTGCGCGTAGACGTTGTTGCCGGCGATGAGGTCGGCTTTCTTCCCGACGGCGGCGAGTCGCTCCGCCAGCGCCTGGCCGAAGAACTCGCGCACGATGGGTATGCCCAGTTTTTCCGCAGCGGCAGCGGTGCTGGCGGTAGGCTCGATGCCGAGGCAGGGAATGCCGGCTGCAACGAAATTCTTCAGCAGGTAGCCGTCGTTGGCCGCGACCTCGATGACGAAGCTTTTCTTTCCCAGGCCGAGGCGCGCGCTGATCATGTTCGCGTAATGCGCGGCGTGATCCACCCAAGTCTGAGATACGGAGGAAAAGTAGGCGTAGTCCTGACTGAAGAGTTCGTTCGCCTGTGCGTAGTCTTCGGTCTGCACCAGCCAGCAATGGGTGCAGACGTAGAGTTTGAGCGGGTAGTAGCGTTCCGGCGCCCGCAGATCGGCAGCGCTCAGGTAGGCGTTGGACGGCGGCGCGAAGCCGAGGTCCAGGAAAGTCTGGTCCAGCGGGGTGTAACAATGGCGGCAATTCATGCTGCAATTCCCGAAAAATTGACATCGAGCGGCGGAAAGCCGAGATCGCGAAGCGACAGGCCTTCGACCGGAAGGGGCCATGCGATGCCCAGGCGCGAATCATTGCAGGAAACGCCGCTTTCGGCCTCCGGTGCATAGAGGGCGGTGTGAAGATACAGCAGCTCACTCTCGGGCTCCAGCACCTGGAAGCCGTGGGCGCAACCCTCCGGCACGACCAGCATGCGCGCATTGTCCGGCGCGAGTTCCAGCGCATGCCAGCGCAAAAAGGTGGACGATCCGGCGCGCAGATCGACTGCAACATCCCATACCCGTCCGCGCAGGCAGCGCACCATTTTTATCTCGGCGTGCGGCGGATATTGAAAGTGCATGCCGCGTACCGTTCCGACCGCGCTGGTGCGCGAATGGTTGATTTGCACGATGCGTCGTCCGCCGATTGCGGCCTCCAGGTCGCGCTTGTCGTATAAGCAGGCGAACGCCCCGCGATGATCGATGTAGGGCGACGTTTCGACCACGACTACGCCCTGCAGGTCGGTATGCGTGATTTTCACAATCGGTCTTTATTTTGCTGCAGCGCCATCAGCTTAGCGTATTTATGGAAGCTATTGCAGCAGCCGATGACGATATGAACCAGTCCGGCCCCGCCGTCGAGGAATCCCAGGCGCAGGAAATAGAATTTGACGAAGCGCAGCGCCGGCGACAGCAGCAGTTGCGCCACGCCGGCGCGTTTGCCGGCATGGAACAGAACTTCGGCCTGCATGCTGGTATAGCGGTTCTGTTTGTCCAGATAGCCGGCCAGGGTTTCGGCCGAGTCGTGTAAGAGATCGCCTTCGATCCGCGCAGCCGGTGCGTCGGTGAGCACCTTCTCGTGCACCGGGTCGTGGCTCCAGCGCGCATGGCGGCGGTCGAACAGGCGCAGGCTCCAGTCTGGGTAACCCTCACCGTGTTTCAGCCAACTCCCCATGAAACGATTGCAGCGCGCCATGGCGTAGGCCTGCGCGGACGGCGCCGAAAGCGCGGAAAGGATGTTCGAACGTAAGCGTTCGCTCACACGTTCGTCCGCATCCAGGCATAGTACCCAGTCATGGCGCGCGGCCTCGACCGCGAACTGCTTCTGCGGTCCGAAGCCCAGCCATTCGACCTTTTGCAGCACGCGGGCCCCGTGCTTTTCGGCGAGTTCGGCGGTGCCGTCGCTCGATCCCGAATCGACCACCAGCATCTCATCGGCGAACGAAGCGCTCTCCAGGCAGACGGCAAGCTGCGTGGCGGCGTTCCTGGTGATGATGACTACAGAAAGCGGTGTGCGGGACGGGGAGCGGTCGGCGTCGTGCGGCGTTTCGGGGGATTCCGTGTGCATGCTATCAATATTACATTGAGATGCGATATTCCCGCCGCCAGAGTTCGAACAGCACCAGTGCGAACAGGCGTTCGCTGTTCACCCTGCCCCTTGCCTGTCCGGCCAGCAACCTGCCGGTTTCTTTCCGGTCGAACAGGGTGCTTTCCGAATCCAGCAGCACGCTGTGGAAGAACTCTTTCCACGGACCGGACTGCAGCCAAGATGCCAGGGGAATCGAAAATCCCTGCTTGCGTCTCAGGTCGAATTGCCGCGGCAGGATGCGCTGGGCCAATTTTTTCAGCAGAATCTTGCGACTGCTGTCGGTCGCCTTCAGCTGCGAGGGCACTTGGCCGAAAGCGAATTCGATCAGACGATAGTCCAGGAGGGGCGCGCGCACCTCCAGCGAATTGAGCATGCTGGCGCGGTCCACTTTCACCAGGATGTCTTCGGCCAGGTAGTTCCCAAAATCCATGCGCGTGGCGCGCTGCAGCAGGTCGGCTGATTTCGGGACGCGCTGTTCGCGAATGCGTTCGGCAACCGGTTCCCAGCCGCTTTGTCCCGCCATAAGGCGCTGCCGGGTGCCCCTGTCGAACAGGGAAAGGATCAGCGGCAGGCCCGATTTCAAGTCGACGCTCAAGGCCTGCAACCAGTTGCTACCCTTGAAACCCGTGGGAAGCAGGGCTCCGGCTGCGTTGGCTACGGTACGTCGCAGCTGCAATGGAATTCCGCCCAGTTTCTGCTGCAGCCAGAGCAGGCGATTGTATTGGGCATAGCCGCCGAACAATTCATCGCCGCCATCGCCACCCAGCGCCACAGTGCAGTGCTCGCGCACCAGCCGACTGACGAGACAGGTGGGAATCATCGAGGAGTCCACCATCGGCTCGTCGAACTGCCGCGCGAGCAGGGGCAGCAGGTCGACAGTGGATTCGGCGGCATCGAGTTCCACGTGCTCGGTGCCGAAGTGCCGGGCGATCAGGCGCGCATGCTCGGTTTCGTCGTACTGGCCAAAACCGGGAAAGCGGATAGTGAAAGTCTTGACCTTGGTAGCTGTCCGCACCGCCATGGCCGTCACCAGGCTCGAATCGACCCCGCCACTGAGCAGTACACCCACCGGCACATCGGCGACCAGTTGCCGGCGCACCGCGTCTTCCAGCAAAGTTTCAAGCTCATCCAGTAGTGCGGTTTCATCGATTTCGCCGCTTGCGGCGGAGGCGCTCTGCTCCGGCAACTGCCAGTAGCGCCAGAGGCGCGACTGGCCGGAATTCAATTCGAACACCAGCGCATGTGCCGGCGGCAGCTTATTCACCCCCTGCAGTATCGAGCGCCCACCCGGCACATATCCCATGGCGAGGTAGCAGTCGAGCGTTTCGGGGTCGATGCGGCGCGGCAGCCCCGGGTCTGCCATTAGTCCCTTGAGTTCGGATGCAAAACGCAGTGCGCTATTGGTCAGGGAGTAGAACAGCGGCTTCTCTCCTGCCCGGTCGCGCGCCAGAAAAATCAGCCGGCGACGGCTGTCGTAGAGTGCAAAGGCAAACATACCGTTCAGGCGCGACAGGCATTCGGTACCCCACTCGCGATAGGCGGCCAGTATTACTTCGGTATCGCTCTGCGTGGAAAAGGCGTGGCCCTCGGCCATCAACTCGCCGCGCAGGTCGGCAAAGTTGTAAATCTCGCCGTTGAAGACGATGCACGTGCCGCCGCCGGCGTCCTGCATAGGCTGATGCCCGCCAGGGGAAAGATCGATGATAGATAATCGCCGGTGGCCCAGGCCGGCACAGGCGTCCGCCGACCACCACTCGCCCGCGTCGTCCGGGCCCCGGTGGCGCATAGCATCACGGCCCGCGGCCAGCCAGCCACGGTCGGAAACGGCGGTTCGGGAAGCGACGCCTATAATGCCGCACATATGGTGTGATTAGGCCACCAATTGTTGGAAGGGACGGTGTGCATCTCGAGTCCGGAGTTTTCGTCGCTGCACACGCCTTATAATTCGTTGCAGCTATTCTAACAAGGCCAGCCCCTCTTTCCCTCTGCCATGCCCAATATTCTGCTCATCAAGACGTCTTCCCTGGGCGACGTCGTGCACAACCTGCCGGTGGTGAGCGACATCCGCGCGCGGTTTCCCGACGCGAAGATCGATTGGGTGGTGGAGGAGGCCTATCGCGACATCGCCGGCATGCATCCGGGGGTGCGCCTGGCGATTCCGGTGGCGGTGCGGCGCTGGCGAAGCAACCTGCTCAATCCGGCCCACTGGCACGAATTCGGCCGGTTTCGCCAAACACTTTCGGGCGTGCACTACGATTGCGTGATCGATACCCAGGGGCTGATCAAGAGCGCGCTTCTGTCTCGGTTCGCCTCGGGCCCGCGCCACGGCTATGGCGCGGCGAGTGCGCGCGAGCCGCTGGCGGCGAAGTTCTATGACGTCGTTCATGCGGTGCCGCGCGATCTGCATGCGGTCGTGCGCAACCGGCGCCTGGCCGCGCTGGCGCTGGGTTACGAGCCGCCGGCAGCGCTCGATTACGGCATCGAATTGCCCCCGGGCGGAGCGCCGATCACGGATAAGCCCTATTGCGTGCTGCTGCACGCGACCAGCAGCACCGGGAAACTCTGGCCGGAATCGTCCTGGGAGCGGCTGGGACATGAACTCGAGCGACAGGGCCAGGCCGCGATTCTGCCCTGGGGCAATGCCGCGGAGCGTGCCCGCAGCGAGCGCATCGCGCGCTCTCTGCCACAGGCTATGGTGCCGCCGGCGCAGGGCATCCTCGGCATATCCAGTTTGTTGGCGGGGGCCAAGGCGGTGATCGGCGTCGATACGGGCCTCAGCCATCTGGCGGCGGCCCTGGGTTGCCCGGTGGTCGCGATCTATTGCGGCACCCACCCGCGGCTGACCGGGGTGGTCGCCGGCCAGGGAGCACCGGTGCGCAATCTGGGTGACACCGGCGCGGTGCCCGAGGTGTCCGAGGTATTGAGCGCCTTGCATGAGGCCACGGGCAAAGGCACGGCATGACCTGGCGCCTGGCTTATCGCCTGTTGCTGTGGCTGCTCCTTCCCTGGGTGTTCATGCACCTGTGGTGGCGCGGCCGGCGCCAACCCGCTTATCGCGAACACATCGGCGAGCGCTTCGGCTGGTACCGGTCGAAGCCGGCGCATCCGGTGATATGGCTGCACGCGGTATCCGTGGGCGAGACGCGGGCGGCCGAGCCGCTGGTGCGCTCGCTCGCGGCGCGCTACCCCGGGTATGAACTGCTGCTGACGCAGATGACGCCCACCGGGCGGGAGGCGGCGCAACAACTCTTCGGCGGCTCGGCTACCATCGTCTATCTGCCCTATGACTACCCTGACGCGGTGGCGCGGTTTCTGGCGCATTTCATGCCGAGCCTGGGCATACTCATGGAAACCGAGATCTGGTTCAACATGGTTACTGCCTGCAGGCGTTCAGGGATTCCGCTGCTCCTCGCCAACGCCCGCCTGTCGGAAAAGTCGGCGCGCGGCTACGATCTGGTGGCGCCGCTCACCCGCGCCGCGCTCGCTGCCCTGACCGCGGTCAGTGCGCAGACGCGCGAGGACGCCGAACGGCTCGTGCACCTGGGTGCGCGCGATGTAGAGGTGACCGGCAATCTGAAGTTCGATGTCGCCCTGGCGCCCGAAATGCTCGCTCTGGGCACAGTGTTCAAGCAGCGGATCGGTCAGCGCCCGGTGTTTCTGGCGGCGAGCACACGCGAGGGCGAGGAAGAACTCGTGCTGGACGCGCTGCCGCAGATTCGGACAAAAGATCTGCTGCTCGTGCTGGTGCCGCGCCATCCGCAGCGGTTCGACGAGGTGGCCGCTCTCCTGGCCCGGCGCAATCTGAGCTATGCGCGCCGCAGCGACCCGGGCGCGCTGCCGCCCGATTGCCAGGTGCTGCTCGGCGACAGCATGGGCGAAATGCCGGCCTACTACGCCGCCTGCGATCTCGCCTTTATCGGCGGCAGCCTGCTGCCTTACGGCGGGCAGAACCTGATCGAGGCCTGCGCAGTGGGACGCCCATTGTTGTTCGGCCGCCACATGTACAACTTCGCCGAAGCTTCGCGCCTGGCGGTTGAAGCGGGGGCGGCGATCCAGATCGCCGACGCGGCCATGCTGGCGGAGAGGGCGGGGGAGTTGCTGGCGGACCCGGCGGCCCTCGCGCGAATGTCGCAGGCGGCGCTGGTGTTCAGCCGCGCACATCAGGGCGCGACGGCGCGCAATCTGGAAATCTGCGAGCGGCTGCTGCCGCCGCCTTGAGCGCTACTCGGTTCCGAGCATATTGTTGACTGCTGCCAGGTCCTCTTCGCTGAGGGTGCCCGACGCGGCCTTGAGTTTGAGACCGTTCAGCAGCGTGTCGTAACGTGCCCGTGACAGATCGCGCTTGGTGGAAAATAACTGCTGCTGCGCGTTCAGCACGTCGATGTTGATGCGCACGCCCACTTCGTAGCCTAGCTTGTTCGAGTCTAGCGCGCTCTGGCTGGAAATAAGGGCTTGTTCCAGGGCGCGCACCTGTGCCATGCCGTTGGTGACGCCCAGATAGGACTGGCGCGACGACAGGGCGGCGCTGCGGCGGGCATTTTCCAGGTCCTGGCGCGACTTCTCCAGCAGTGCAACGGACTCGCGCACCCGGGATGTTGTCCCGCCGCCGGCGTAAAGCGGCACGGTCAGCTGCAGGCCCACGGTGGCACCGCGGGTATCGCTGCCGGTGCCGTTCAGGATGTTGCTCGAGGCACCGGTTTCGCCGTAGCTTCCCACCAGATCGAGTGTCGGCAGATGGCCGGCGCGGTTGCGCCGCACTTCTCGTGACGCGATTTCAAATCCCGCTTCCTGGATGCGCACGGTGAAATTCTGCCTCTCCGCACTCTCCACCCAGGGTTCCATCGCATTGGGCTGCGGCGGATTCAGCTGGGCACTGGTCTTGAGCGGGGCAAATGCTTCTGGAAACTTGCCGATCAACTGCTGCACTACGCGCTTCTTGAGTTCAAGATCGTTCTGCGCGGCGATTTCCTGGCTGGTAGCGAGGTCGAAGCGCGCTTGCGCTTCATGCGTGTCGGTGATGGTAGCCGTGCCGACCTCGAAATTGCGCTTGGCCTGCGCCAGCTGCTCGGAGATGGCGCTCTTTTGCGCCTGGATGAATGCCAGCGAGTCCTGCGAGGCGAGCACGTCGAAATACGACTGCGCCACGCGCACGATCAGGTCCTGGCTGGTCTGGCCGAAGCTCGCTTCGGCCTGGGCAACCTGGAATTCCGCCTGCTTGTACTGCTCCCAGTTCTGCATGCGCACCAAGGGCTGGCTCAGCGTCACGGTCCAGCCGTTGCTGTTGAACTTGCGCACGAACGGGCCGGGGGTGGCGTTGCGGAACAGTATCTGGTTGTCGTTGTAGGTAGTGTTTGCCGTTCCGTTCACTGTCGGCAGCAGCAGCGACAGCCCCTGGGGAAGCTTCTCTTTTCCAGCCTCCAGCGCAGCGCGCGCCGATGCATACACGGCGTCATTGCTGCGCGCGTCGCGATAGGTTTGCAGCAGGTCCGCGGCGAGCAGAGGCTGGCTGAAAGCGAGAAGGCCTAGAAAAATCGCGTGTCGTTTCATCTGGGGTCAGTATCTGGGCATGCCGGGATCGACCTGGTCAGCCCAGGCATTCACGCCGCCCTGCAAGTTATAGAGCTTGGAAAAGCCGCTGCGCTCCAGAAACATCGCGACCTGGAAGCTGCGCGCTCCGTGATGGCAGATCACGACGGTTTCGGTTTCCGGGTCCAGTTCCTGCGCCCGCGCCGGGATGGCATTCATCGGAAGCAGCGTCGAGCCCTCGATGTGGCAGGTCTGGTACTCCCAGGGCTCGCGCACATCCAGCAGGAACGGCGGTTTGCGTCCGTTGTCGGCGAGCCATTGCTGCAGCATCGGCGGCGTAAGGTCGGTCATGATGGTCAAAAGTTGAAGGTTTCACCTGAGGGCGCGTTCACGAGAGGCGCGATACTGGTTTCGAACAGCTCGACGGAGTCGAAAACGCCGTCGCTGGTGCATGTCACCAGCCGGGCCGTCATGACCGGCAGGGTGCCTACGACCGCGAACAGGCGCGAGCCGGCCTTCATCTGCTGCAGGAACTGCGGCGGCAGTACCGGCGTCGAGCCGCTGAGCACGATGACATCGCAAGGCGAGTGTTTGGACCAGCCGTTCGCGCCGTCGCCCAGTTCCACGGTGACATTGGCGACGCCGGCGCGGCGCAAGTTGGCCTCGGCCGACGCTTTCAGTTCGGGGTTGATCTCGACGGTGTAGACGTGCTGGGCGCGATGGGCGAGCAGGGCGGCGAAATAGCCGGTCCCGGTGCCGATCTCCAGCACCTGATCGGTAGGTTTGACCGCCAGTTCCTGCAGCGCGCGCGCTTCGATTTTCGGTGCCCACATGTGCTCGCCCTGGCCGATGGGAATTTCCAGATCGGAGAAGGCGAGCGAGCGGTACGCTGCCGGTACGAAATCTTCGCGCTTGACCACGTAGAGCAGATCCAGCACCTGCTGGTCCAGCACCTCCCAGGGACGGATCTGGTTTTCGACCATGTTGAAACGGGCTTGTTCGATGTTCATGGCGGATAGGCTCGCGGATTGATTGAGGGGAATGTCTATCGGAAAGAACGAAGCAGATTTTAGCATTGTTTGCTCGGGGTCCTTGTGACCCTTGTCACATAGCGGGATTCGTCCCCCGGCAGGCTGTCGGCGGGAAAGGTACGGCCTCGCGCGCGTCGCGGAAGCGGATTGCAAAGCCTCAGCGATTGCGGTACCTTGTCCGCCTGACGTTAGGGGTCCTGCGAGCAGAGTCGGAAAGACGCGGCGCGGGTGAGAGAGTCCCTTTGAACCTGATGCGGATAATGCCGCCGCAGGGAAGCGTGAACAGTTTTCCTCCTGTCTCCGCCCCCCTTCGGCCCAATTGCCAGTACGAAAGCCCGGCACGCCCAGGCGCGCCGGCGGATTTTTCAAGGAGTGAAGCATGAACGCGAACCCCCAATTCATCGCCGCGACCGCGCACGTGGACGACGCAGCGGTCCAGCCGCTGCCCAATTCGCGCAAAGTGTACGTACAGGGTAGCCGGCCCGACATCCAGGTGCCGATGCGCGAGATCAGCCAGGCCGACACGCCGGCTTCCTTCGGCGCCGAGAAGAACCCGCCGATCTTCGTCTACGACACTTCGGGTCCCTACACCGATCCGGCGGCCAAGATAGACATTCGCAACGGCCTCGCGCCGCTGCGCGCGAAGTGGATCGAGGAGCGCGGCGATACCGAGGCGCTTGCCGGCCCGACGTCGAAGTTCGGCGTCGAACGACTGCTCGATCCCAAGCTCACCGAATTGCGTTTCAACCTGCAGCGCAAGCCGCGCCGCGCCAAGCCCGGCATGAACGTGTCGCAGATGCACTATGCGCGCCGCGGGATAGTGACGCCGGAAATGGAATACATCGCCATCCGCGAGAACCTGCAGCGCCGGCAATACCTGGAACATCTGCGAACTTCCGGGCCGATGGGCTTGAAACTGGCTGAGCTCATGGGACGCCAGCATCCGGGCCAGAATTTCGGCGCTGCCATTCCGGAGGAGATCACGCCGGAATTCGTGCGCGACGAAGTCGCGCGCGGCCGCGCCATCATCCCGGCCAATATCAACCACCCCGAAGCCGAGCCGATGATCATCGGCCGCAACTTCCTGGTCAAAATCAACGCCAACATCGGTAATTCGGCGCTCGGATCCTCCATCGGCGAGGAAGTCGAGAAGATGACCTGGTCAATCCGCTGGGGCGGCGACACGGTGATGGATCTTTCCACCGGCAAGCACATCCATGAAACGCGTGAATGGATCATCCGCAACGCGCCCGTGCCCATCGGCACCGTGCCCATCTACCAGGCGCTGGAGAAGGTGGAGGGCAAGGCGGAGGAACTCACATGGGACATCTTCCGCGACACCCTGATCGAGCAGGCGGAGCAAGGCGTGGATTACTTCACCATCCACGCCGGGGTGCTGCTGCGCTACGTGCCGATGACGGCCAAGCGCATGACCGGCATCGTCAGCCGCGGCGGTTCCATCATGGCCAAATGGTGCCTGGCGCACCATAAGGAAAGCTTTCTCTACACCCACTTCGAGGACATCTGCGACATCATGAAGAGCTACGACGTCGCCTTTTCTCTGGGTGACGGCCTGCGTCCCGGCTCCAATTTCGACGCCAACGACGAGGCCCAACTGGGCGAACTCAAGACCCTGGGTGAACTGACCGATGTCGCCTGGAAGCACGACGTGCAGGTCATGATCGAAGGCCCGGGCCACGTGCCCATGCACATGATCAAGGAGAACATGGAGCTGCAGCTGCGCGACTGCAAGGAAGCGCCGTTCTACACCCTGGGACCGCTGGTCACCGATATCGCGCCCGGCTACGACCACATCACCTCCGGGATAGGCGCGGCCATGATCGGCTGGTATGGCACCGCCATGCTCTGCTACGTTACGCCCAAGGAACATCTGGGCCTGCCGAACAAGGCCGACGTCAAGGACGGCATCATCACCTACAAGATCGCGGCGCACGCGGCCGACCTCGCCAAGGGCCATCCCGGCGCGCAGATCCGCGACAACGCGCTGTCCAAGGCGCGCTTCGAGTTCCGCTGGGAGGACCAGTTCAACATCGGCCTCGATCCGGACAAGGCGCGCGAATTCCACGATGAGACCCTGCCGCGCGACAGCGCCAAGGTGGCGCACTTCTGCTCCATGTGCGGGCCGCACTTCTGCTCCATGAAGATCACCCAGGACGTGCGCGACTACGCTGCAGCTCAGGGCGTGGACGAGCAGGCGGCGCTGGCCGAGGTGGCAACCAAGGGTATGGAGCAGAAAGCGGTGGAGTTCGTGAAGAAGGGTGCACAGATCTACTCCAAGGCCTGAACGGCTCTTTCAGGCCTGAAAAAGGCGCGAGTATTCGCGCCTTGTCTGGTGGCGGCGCAGAATGCGCCCATTACACCGACGGGGCTTCGCCCTCTCCCGCAAAGCGCGAAAACAGCAGCGGCAGCAACAGCAGCGTGAACAAGGTGGCCGAGACGATGCCGCCGACGATCACGATCGCGAACGGGCGCTGGGTCTCCGAACCGATGCCGTGCGACAGCGCCGCGGGCAAGAGGCCCAACCCCGCCATCAGCGCGGTCATCAGGATGGGCCGCAGTCGCATCACCGCGCCGTTCGCGACCGCGTCGGCGAAGGATGCGCCGCGCTCCAGGTATTCGACAATCTGCTCCACCATGATGACCCCGTTCTGCACCGAAATGCCGGCGACGGCGATGAATCCGACCGCCGCGGAGACCGACAGGTGCAGGCCGGCCAGCGCTAGGCCGGCGATGCCGCCGATCAGGGTGAAAGGCACCATGGCAAGCACCAGCAGGGCTTTTCTCACCGAGCGGAATGCCCAGAACAACAGCGAAAAAATCAGCAGTACGCACAATGGCACGATTACCATCAAGCGTTGGTTGGCGCGCTGCTGGTTCTCGAACTGCCCGCCCCAGGTAAGGTTGTAGCCCGGCGGCAGGTGCACCTGCTGGCGCACCTGCTTCTGCGCCTCTTCGATGAAACTCCCCATGTCGCGGCCGCGCAGGTTGCTCTTGATCAGGGCGATGCGCCCGCCGCCCTGGCGGCTGATGCGTGAGGCGCCCTGGCGCACCTCCACCGTCGCCAGGTCGCCCAAGGCCACGGTACCGGCGCCGCCGGGCAGGCTCACCTGCAGATGCGCGATGTCGTCGACCGCGTCGCGATAGTTGTCTGCCATGCGCAATGTCACGTCGAAGCGCCGGTCGCCCTCGTAGAAGGCGTTGACTGCGCTGCCCGCGAGTGCGGTCTGGATCACGCTGTTGACGTCGGCGACGCTGACACCGTAGCGGGCGATGCGTGCGCGGTCGACGCTGATGTCGAGCTCGGTTTGGCCGCCGATGGGCACGGCGGCAACGTCGGCCGAACCGCGGATCGAGGAGAGTATCGTTGCGATCTGTCGCGCTTTGGTTTCGAGAATTTCGAGGTCCGGGCCGAACACTTTGACGTTGATCTCGCCTTTGGTGCCCGAGAGCGACTCCTCAACGTTGTCCTGGATCACCTGGGAAAAGTTGGTGGGCACCCCCGGAAGCACGTGAATCTTCTTCGACATGTCGGCGACGAGGTCTTCCTTGCTGGAAAAGCGCCAGGTGCCGCGCGGCTTCAGATCGGCCAGGATCTCCAGGTTGTTGGTGCCCTTGGGGTCGGTGCCATCGTCGGGGCGTCCGACCTGGGTGACGATATTGTTCACTTCGGGGTAGGCGCGCAGGATGGCGCGCGCCTGGCGCTCGATGTCCTTGGTGCGGTCCAGCGAGGCCGATGGCGGCAGCGTGATGGTGAGCCAGATGTTGCCTTCGTCCAGCTTCGGCAGAAATTCGCTGCCAAGGAACGGCGCCAGCGCGAGCGATGCGACAAGCGCAGTCGTCGACAGGCCGAAGATCAGCGCGCTGCGATTGCCGCCCCAGGCGAGCAGCCTGCGGTAGCGCTGCTGCAGGCGGTGCATCCATTCGCTGTGCGCTTCGGCCATGTCTTCACGCTTCATGGTGTAGGACAGCAGCGTCGGCACCAACGTCATGGTGAGTACGATGGCCCCGAGCAGCGCGAACGACAGCGTGAACGCGACCGGTGAGAAGATCTTCCCTTCGACGCGCTGAAACGTGAAAATCGGCAGGAACGCCGTAATGATGATGGCCTTGGAAAACAGGATGGGGTGGCCGAGGTCGACCACGGTGTGCTTCAGGGCCTGCATGCGCCAGCCATAGCCGGCGTGCACCGGATTGTGTTCGGTCTGGGCCACGGCGAGGCGCACCATCAGTGCTTCGACCAGCACCACGGCGCTGTCGATGATGATGCCGAAATCCACTGCGCCCAGCGATATCAGATTGGCCGATACCCCGCGCGCATCCATCATGATGAACGCGGCGAGCAAGGACAGCGGTATGACAGAGGCGACGATCAGCGCCGCGCGCCAGTTGCGCAGGAACACGATCAGAATGGCGATCACCAGCAGCGCGCCCAGAACCAGGTTCTCCACCACCGTATGCACGGTGTGGTGGATCAAGTCGGTACGCTTGTAAAAGGGCACGAGGCGCACCCCCTTGGGCAGTTTCGCCTGCACTTCCAGCACGCGCGCTTCGAGTTCCTCCACCACCTTGGCCGCGTTCTGGCCCTTGGTCATGAGCACGATGCCCTCTACGATGCTGTCGCGCTCGTTGAAGCCGACCACGCCCGACAGCGGCCGGCGCCCGACGGCGACGCTTTCGGCGAGATCGCTTACCAGGATGGTCCGGCCGTTGCGCGAGGCGACGATGACCTGGCCGATGTCGTCAACGCTCCGGAACAGGCCGATGCCGCGGATTACCAGCGTCTCCTCGCCGCGGCGCAGCAGGCCGCCGCCGGAATTGGCGCTGTTGGACGAAAGCGCGGCGCTCGCCTGGTCGATGGTGACGCCGAATTTTTTCAGCGCGTAGGGATTGAGGCGGACCTGGTATTCCTTGATCGAGCCGCCGAAGCTGACCACGTCGGCAATGCCGGGCACGATGCGCAGCGCCGGCCGGATCACCCAGTCCTGCAGCGCGCGCACTTCGTAGTCCGGCATGTCCTCCGGCGGTTCTATCATGTAGCGGTAGATTTCGCCCACGGCGGTCGACAGCGGCGCCAGCTGCGGCTGCACGCTCGCCGGCAGGGTCACGTTCTGCAGCTTTTCCAGCACCTGCTGGCGCACGAAGTAGTCGTCGGTATTGTCCGAGAAGGTGAGCGTCACCACCGACAGTCCGGTGATCGAAACCGAACGCAGCTGGGTCATGCGCGGCACGCCCGCCATTTCGCGCTCGATCGGCAGGGTCACCGAACGCTCGACTTCTTCCGGCGCCTGGCCTGGATACTGCGTCACCACCTGCACCTGAGTGTCCTGCACGTCGGGGAAAGCTTCGATCGGCAGGTTGGCGAGCGCCTTCCAGCCGAAGGTGGCCAGCGCCGCCGTCGCAATCAGGACAAAGACGCGCTGGCGCAGGGCAAAGGTGACGAGGCGGTCGATCATGTGGATAGAGGTGATGCGCGACGGGTTCAGGGATGGGTTTCTTCCCCTCGCCCCGCTTGCGGGGAGAGGGCCAGGGTGAGGGGAGTGCGCGTAATGCGCTTCCTATTTCGCGTCGCCCAACTCCGAATTCAACAGCAGCGCACCGCTGGCGACGACGCGCTCGCCACGATTCAAGCCGGAGGCGACGTAACTGAAATCCCGGTCCTGCAGGCGCAGCGAAACGCGGCGTTTCTCGAACACGCCGGCGCTCCTCTCCACGAACAGATGGCTGTACAGCCCTTCGGTGATGAGAGCCCCGTTGGGCACGCGCAGCGCGCGTTGCTGCTCGTCGGCGAGCAGGGTCACGCGGGCGTACATTTCGGGCTTGAGCCTGCGCGCAGGATTGGGCAGGCTGCAGCGCACCTGGATGCGCCGGGTGGCAGCGTCCACTGTCTCACCCACTTTTTCGATGGTGCCGGGAAAGCGCTCGCCCGGCCACGCGTCGACTTCCACCGCAACGGGGTGGCCGGGTTCGACTTTGGACAGGTTGCGTTCGGGCAGATCGATCATGACCCACAAACGTGCCGGATCGGTGATGACGTAGAGCGGTTCAGCCAGATCCGGGCGCACTTCCAGGCCCGGATTGGCTCTGCGTTCAGTGACGACGCCGCTGATGGGCGAGTGCAGCACGTAGTTCTCGCGTGCGCCGCCGGCCGGCGCCAGATTGCGCAAGCGCAGGCGGGCGCGCTCGGCCTCGGCGCGCGCCTGTGCCAGGTCCGCCTCGGCTGATTCCAGGTCCTTGCGCGGCAGCACTTCGCCGTCGTGCAGTTTCTGCGCCCGCTCTAAGGCGAGCCGCTTGCGGGTTTCGTCCGCCTGGGCTTTGCTTTGATCGGCCACCGCTTGCGCCAGTTCCGGCGAGTCGAGCGCGAGCAGAGCATCACCCGCCCTGACCGCATCGCCCGGCTGCAGCCTGAGAGACACGATGCGCCCGGCGATGGGCGAGGACACGCGCGCGGTGAAATTCTCGTTATAGGTGATGCGCCCGTTCAGTGGTTCGGCCAGCGGCACGGGCAGTTCTTCCGCGGTCTTGATCTTCAGGGCGGCGAGTTGAGGCGCGTCCGTCGCGTAGCGCAGGATGCCGGCCTCGTGCGGCGCGGCGGCCGGCGACGGCTCGCTGGCGGCGCGACTGGACTTCACGGCGACCAGGGTTGCGGCGGTGAAGGAGCCGGCTGCCAGAAGCAGGCCGGTGAGCTGGAGAATTTTCATGGAACACGCTCGGCAAACGTCAACTGTTGCGGCGCGCCATGATAGTTGCCACTGCGCCAGGCGCAAATGCGAGCAAACCCGAATGGGGAAAACCCGTACGCCCCGCGAATTGAGGCGCGGGGGCTATTGTTCGTGCCGGTGCCGCTTTTCCTTGGGTGCGCGTTCGTGGTGGAACACGAGATACAGCGTCGGCAGCACGAGCAAAGTCAGCAGCGTGGCGGAGATCAAGCCGCCGATGACGACCACGGCCAGCGGCTTCTGCGTTTCGGCGCCTATGCCTTGGGACAGGGCCATGGGCAGCAAGCCCAGCATGGCCAGCAGGCCCGTCATCAGCACCGTGCGCAGGCGCACCAGCGAGCCTTCCACCACCGCTTCTCTGGGTGTGGCGCCGGCATTTCGCAGCTGGTTGAAATAGGCCACCATCACCACGCCGTTCAGCACCGCCTGGCCGAATAGCGCGATGAAGCCGATCGCGGCCGACACCGACAGGTGTATGCCTGTAAACAACAACGCGAATATCCCGCCGACCATGGCGAAGGGAATGTTGAGCACGATCAACGCCGCGCTTTTGAACGAGCCGAAGGCGTCGAACAGCAGGATGAAAATCAGCAGCACCGAAATCGGCACGATGATGGCAAGCCGCGCCATCGCGCGCTCCTGGTTCTCGAACTCGCCCGACCAAGTGATGGTGTAGCCCGGCGGCAACGCTTCCAGCTTGGCCACGCGTTCTTTCATGTCGGCCACCACGCTGCCCATGTCGCGGTCGCGGATGAATATGCCGATCGACTGCACCCGCTGGCTGTTTTCGCGGCTGATGTTTTGCGCGCCGCTCACGGTCTTGAACCGCGCCACCTGTGCCAGCGGCACATACTGCCCGGAGGGCGCGGACACCAGGATGGCGCGCATGCGCTCGATCGAGCGCTCCGGCTCCTTCAAGCGCACGGCCACGGGGAAGCGGCGTTCGCCCTCCCACAACTGGGTCGCGGCCTGGCCGCCGAGCGCGGTTTCGATCACGTCCTGGATGTCGGCGACGTTCAGCCCGTAGCGCGCGGCGGCTTCGCGATCGATGTCGATCAGGAACTGCGGCAGTTCGCCCAGACGGTCGATGAAGGCGCGTTTCACGCCGCCGACGTGGCGCACCGTGGACAGGATTTTCCTCGACTCCTCGCGCAGCACGTCCAGATCCGGGCCGAATACCTTGATCACGATTTGGCCGTCGATCTGCGAAATCGATTCGAGCACGTTGTCGCGTATGGGCATGGAAAAACTGGGTTCGATGCCGGGATAGGCGAGCAGGCTTCTCTCCATCTCGTCCATCAGGTCGAAGCGGGAGAGGCCGGCGCGCCATTCCGATTCCGGCTTCAGATCGACCAGGAACTCGGCCATGTTCACCAGCTTGGGATCGGTCCCGTCTTCGGGCCTGCCCGCCTTGGACATGACGCCCTTTACCTCGGGCGTCTTGGCGATCGCGGCGCGAAAGCGTGCGTTATCGGCCTGCGCTTCGCTGACCGAGACGCTCGACGGGAGCGGCACGTTGATCCAGATCGTGCCTTCGTTGAGTTCGGGCAGGAATTCGGTGCCCAGCCGCGGCACCACCGCCAGGCTTGCCGCGAGCGCGACCAGCGCGGAGCCGATGACCAGCGCGCGATGCCCGATGGCCCATTCCAGCACCGGTTTGTATGCGCTCTTGCACCAGTGCACCAGCCAGTTTTCCTTCTCCGGCAGGTTCTTGCGCAACAGCACATAGCACAGGAGCGGCACCAGCGTGAGCGACAGTATCAGCGAGCCCACCAGCGCGGACGTCACCGACCAGGCCATGGGCGCGAAAATGCGGCCTTCGTGGCGCTGCAGGGTGAAGATGGGGATGTGCGCCGCGATGATGATCAGCATCGAAAACAGCGTCGGCCGGCCGACCTCGACCGCGGCATCCAGGATTTTCTGCAGCCGCGGCGTGCGGTCCTGCACCGTCTCCGAGAGCTTGCGGAACACGTTCTCCACCACGATCACCGCGCCGTCGACGATGATGCCGAAGTCCATCGCACCCAAGGACAGCAGGTTCGCGGGTATGCCGACGAAGGTGAGGCCGATGAAGGTCGCGAGCAGGGACAGCGGGATCACCACCGCCACGATCGCCGCCGCGCGCACGTTGCCCAGGAACAGCACCAGCACCAGGGTCACCAGCAGCGCGCCCTCGGTGAGGTTGGTGAACACCGTCTTCAGCGTCCGGTCGATGAGCCAGGTGCGGTCGTAGAACGCCACCACCTCCACGCCCTTGGGCAGCATGGCGGTATTGATCATGTCGATTTTCTGCTTCACCCCCGCGAGCACCTGCGACGGGTTCTCGCCCTTGCGCATCAGCACGATGCCGGTGACCACGTCGTCGTCATTATCCTGGCCGACGATGCCCTGGCGCGGCACCGAGCCTACGTTCACTTCGGCGATGTGTTTCACCAGCACCGGCACGCCGTTGCGTTCGGCGACGACGATGTTGCCGATGTCGTCGGCGCTGCGCAACAGGCCGATGCCGCGGATCAGGTACTGCTGCCGCCCCTGCTCCAGATAGCTGCCGCCGGCATTGGCGTTGCCGCGCTCCAGCGCCGTGAACACCTGCTGCAAGGTCACCTTGTAATCGCGCAGCTTGGCCAGGTCCGGATTCACCTCGTACTGCTTGATCAGCCCGCCGAGCGTGACCACTTCGGCGACGCCCGGAACCAGCTTCAGCTGGCGCATCACCACCCAGTCCTGCAGCGTGCGCAGCTCGCGCGAATCGTAGGCTTCGGCCTTGATCCGGTAGCGGTAGACCTCGCCGATCGGCGTCGACATCGGCGCGAGCTGGGGCGTGACCCCGGCGGGCAACTGCGCCTCGCGCAGCCGCTCGGTCACCTGGGTGCGGGCGAAATAGCCGTTGGCACGGTCATCGAAGGTAAGGATGATGAACGACAGCCCGAACTGGGTGTGCGAGAACATGCGCACGGCGTTGGGCAGGCCGGCCAGCACCACTTCGAGCGGAATGGTGACCTGCTTTTCCGTTTCCTCGGCGGCGCGCCCCGGGTAGAGGGTAATCACCGTCACCTGGGTGTCGGTGACGTCGGGGAAGGCCTCGACCGGCAGCGACTTGAACGCGGCGATGCCGCCGCCGATGAACAGGATCATCCCCAGCACGACGAACAGCGGCTGGTGCAGGGCGAAGGAGACGACGCGCTTGATCATTCTGCGCTCTTCGCACTGTGTTTGAAATTGTCATTCCGAGGGCGTACGCCCGAGGAATCTGCTTCTCGCACTTCAACAGCAGATTCCTCGCTACGCTCGGAATGACAAACCATGGTTCGGCGCCGCCCGCTCGTTGTCAGGTTCCCTGCGCCCAAAGCCTTAATCACCGGCAAGCTGTCGCGACAGGCGCTGCAGCAGCAGGCTGCCCTCGACCACCACTTTTTGCCCCGGCGCGAGGCCGGCGATGACGCCGATGGTGCCGTTGGCATCGCCGCCGGTCTTGACCTCCACCCGGGTAAAGGTACCGGGGGCGTCTTCGGTGAAGGCGTAGTACTTGTCGCCGACCAGGAATACTGCCTTGGCCGGAACCTGTACCCCGGGCCGGGTGCCGATGTCGATCTCGGCGGTGACGTACATCTCGCCCTTGAGCTTGCGCCCGCGGTTGTCGACCGAACCGCGTACTTTGATCACCCGCGTCACCGGATCGATGAAATCGGAGATCATGTCCACCGTGGCGCCGAACGATTCGTCGGCGTAGGAAGAGGACCGCAGCCGCAGCGTCTGGCCGCGTTTCAGGTTGGGCAGGTCGCGCTCGTTCGCGTCGAGCTGCACCCACAGGCGGGCCGGGTCGGTGATCACGAACATGGCCGGGGCGTTAGCGAGCACCAGATCGGAGCGCAGCTCCTGGCCCGGGTTGATGTTGCGTTCGACCACGGTGCCGGCGATGGGGCTCTTCAAGGTGAAACTCTGGTCGACCGCGGTCTCGTTGCCGCCGTAGAGGCTGATTTTCTTTTGCGCGCGCTGCAGCTCGGATTCGGCGCGCGCGTGGTCGGCCTCCGCCGTCTGCATGTCCTTGCGCGGCGCGACGCCGTTGGCGTGCAGCTCGCGCAGCCGGGCGAGATTCTTCTCCGCCAGCGCGAAGTCGCTGGCGGCGCGGCGGGCGTCCGCCTGAGTCTGGCCGAATTCGGGCGAGGCGAGCATGGCCAGCGACTGTCCGGCGTGGCGGGTTTGCCCGGTTGCGCCGCTTCAGACTTGATCGTCTGCAGCTGCGCCGCCCCCGCCGGAAACACTACCTTGTTGCCGTCGAGCTTGGCGTGCGCGGGCTCGGTCTTCTTTTCGACCTTGTCGCAGCCGGCCGCGAACACCACGGCAAGCAAAGCTATCCAAAACGAAATTCGCACCGCTCCTCCGATCCCCGGTTCTGACGCTCTGTTGTATGCGGCGTCTACTGTGTCCCGCCCAAACCCGACTGCCAGGCGGCGAGCGCTTTCGCATGATCCGCCTGTGCGGCGGCGGCGTCCAGTTGTATGGCGCGCAGCGTGCGCCGCGCATCGAGCAGGTCCATCACGCCGATGGCACCGTTCTCGTAGGCGAATTCGGCCGAGTCGGCGGATTTCCTCGCCTCGGCCAGCATGCTGTCCTGGAAGCGCGCCAGGCGTTCGGCGGCAGCGATCACATCCGACAGGGCTCGGGCAATCTCCGCGCGCGCTACGGCACGCGTGCGCTCGAGATTGTCAGTGGCCGAGTTATAGGCGCTTTCGGCCTGCGCGATTTCGCCCTCGAAGTAGTACTGGGTGAATAGCGGCACACTCACGAAAACGCCCCAGGTGTTGCCCGTGCCGGCGCCGCTGGTCGCTGCGTACCCGGGATTTACCGGATAGTGGTCGAACTGCGCGCCCAGCGTGAGGTCGCGCGTCCGCAGGCTCTTCGCCAGGTCGCGGGCGACGCCCGCCGCCTCGATGCGTGCCTGCGCTGCGCGCACGTCCGGCCGGCGCTCGATCAGTGCGTCCAGGTCCGTCGCAGCAGTCTTCTGCATGGCGGGCCAGGGGTCGGTGGCCTTGATCTCGTCGGCCCGCTGCTCCGCGCCGATCAGATACGAGAGAGTGATCTGGGCGCGCTTGCGTTCGGCCTCGGTGGCGCGCGCGTCGTTCTGCGCGCGCAGAGCATCGACGCGGATGCGCGCCACGTCCGAGCCGGAGATGTCGCCCGCCTTCAGACGCAGGTCCGCCGCCTGCAGGCTGCGCTGGTACAGTTCGGCGGTGTCGGCGCTGATCGCGACTTTGTCCTGCGCCAGCATCAGGTCGTAGTAGCCGGCGCGCAGGGCGAGGCGCTGCTGCCGCAGGACGTCGGAGAGGTCTTCGCCGCTTGCCGCCTCCAGCTTCTTCGCCGTCGATACGCGCAGTTCGCGCTTATTGCCGCGCTCGACCAACTGATCGATGCGGATCGAACTGTCGATGATTTTGTCGCGCAGACCGCCGGAACCGATCCCGACCTGCGGATTGACGGATCCGACGCCGAGGCTGAGATTCGGATTCGGGCGCGCACCCGCGGTCAGCGTCGCGGCCTGCGCCGCTTCACCCGCGCGCCGTGCCGCCTGCAGCTCGCGGTTCTTTTGCACCAGCAGCGCATCGGCTTCGCGCAGGCTCAAGCGGGCCAGATCAGGCGCTTGGGCTTGCGCCTGCGCCAGCAAGCCGAACATGAACAGCAGAAATATCGATACGCGCAAATCGTTTCCCAGAGCGGAGAGACAGGCATTCTGCCCGTCGATCAAAGTCGAGTATTATATCCTGCGACACCCAATTACCCCTGATTAGGGATAACCCTGAACGCCTCCAAGCACGCCCCATGCTGATCCTGGGCATAGAAACCTCCTGCGACGAAACCGGCATCGCGCTATACGACAGCGGGCGCGGCCTGCTCGCGCACGCCCTGCATACGCAGATGGCGATGCACGAGGAATACGGCGGCGTTGTGCCCGAACTCGCCTCGCGCGACCACATCCGGCGTGTGTTGCCGCTTGTTCGCGAGGTCATGCAACGGGTCGGGGCCGGTATGCAGGATATAGACGCCGTCGCCTACACCCAGGGGCCGGGCCTGGCGGGCGCGCTGCTGGTCGGCACCAGCGTCGCCAATGCGCTCGCCTTCACGCTCGGCATTCCGGCTATCGGCATACATCATCTCGAAGGGCATCTGCTGTCGCCGCTGCTCGCCAGCAATCCGCCGGCGTTTCCGTTCGTCGCGCTGCTGGTCTCCGGCGGGCATACCCAATTGATGCGTGTCGGCGCCGTGGGCGAATACGAATTGCTGGGAGAAACCCTGGACGACGCCGCGGGCGAGGCCTTCGACAAGACAGCCCACCTGCTCGGACTTGGCTACCCGGGCGAGCCGGCGCTGGCGCAACTGGCCGGGCAGGGCAGGGCGGACAGGCACAAGCTACCGCGGCCCATGCTCGAGCAAATGCACAAGACGGGCAATCTGGATTTTTCCTTCAGCGGCCTGAAGACCGCGGTGCTGCTGCTGGTGCGGCAGAGCCAGGGGAAGGAACTGCAGGGCCAGAAACGGCAGGCGCCGGAAACGCAACTGACTGCAGCTGCCAGGGCGGATATCGCAGCGTCGTTTCAGAAAGCGATCGTCGACGTGCTGGTCGCCAAGTCGCTCTATGCGCTGGAGCAGACCGACCTCAAACAGCTCGTGGTCGCCGGCGGCGTCGGTGCCAACCGGCGCTTGCGCGAGCGGCTGGACCGCGAGGCCAAAGAGCGCGGTTTCTCTGTTTTCTATCCGGAGTTCGAGTTCTGTACGGACAACGGGGCGATGATTGCGTTTGCGGGGGCTTTGCGCTTGGGCGCGGGGCTGGCAACAAATTCAGCTGAGGCTGGTTACGCTTTTGGCGTCAAACCGAGGTGGGATCTGTCGACAATGATTTCGTAGGGGCGATGCCCTCATCGCGACCTTTGGCGGCACGCTCTGAAAAATGCAAGTAGGCCATTACCACTGCGATGGCGGTTTGCGCGAGGTGTGGAAAATGCGCAGTATTTCGATACGCTTGCCGCGCACGCGATACGGGATCAGATATCGGGTGTTGGCCACAAGCAATTCGCGGGTTCCTGGCACGCGGCCAGGCCGCCCCAGCCCGGGTTGAAGTCTTAGCAATTCAACTGCGTGAACAATTCGCGTGACGATTTGTTGCGCGGCCTGCGGATTGTCCAGCGCTACATATGCTGCTTCTTCGTCCAGATTTAGTAACGCCTTGCGCAGCCATACGGTTTCCAGTGGTTTTACGCCGGCTTGCGCCATTTTTTCAGGACTTTATTTACTTCGGATTGTTTCGCAAAGTCTCCCGCGTCCGCTTCCCCCAGTGCAGATTGTATTTCGTGAATCTGCCATTCGTTGAGTTCGACGAAAGTGCGAATCGCTTCTGCGGCGAGGAAAGACTTGCTGCGGTGCGTGGCATCGGCCAAGTGATCCAGGCGCGCTTTTACGGCTGATTCGAGGCGGATGGAAATTGTGGTGGATTCGGACATGATGCCCCTTTGTCTCTGGATGTATACATTCTCGCACGACTGGACAGCGGATTCGAGCGAAATTTGTACGTTAGGCTGGAGTGACGGTAATGCTTAGGACGTACTGGCTAAGGCACGCGTCACAAGCCCTGCAGTTCAGAATTACAGTTTGCTTAGCAAACCGAGCCATGCTTTAAACGCGACTGCCTTGTCGAATCGCTCGCACAACAGTCTTCGCGCCCGTTCGCCCATGCCCTCGCGCAGCAAAGCGTTACTGGCAATTCGTATTAGCTGATCCGCCAGTTCTGCCGCATCGCCTTGCCGTACCGCCACGCCGATTTTCTGCCCCTCCACCAGCAGGCTGATCTCGCCCTGCGGATCGCCGATGAACACTACCGGCCGTCCGGCGGCGAGGATGCCGTAGAGTTTGCTCGGGAACACGTAGCCTTCCACTTCCGGCCGCTGCGACACCAGATGCACGTCGCCGACGCAGAGGCTGAACGACAATCCGGCCCTATCCTGGTAGGGTCGGAACTGCACGTTGGACAGTCCCCTGCGGCGGACTTCGTCTTCGACCGTCTGCCGCTGCGCGCCGCCGCCGATGAACAGAAACCGGATCGAATCGGCGCTTGCAGCAAGGCGACCGGCCGCATCGAGGATGGTGTCGAATTCATGCGCGCGCCCCATGTTGCCCGAATAGCAGGCGACGAACTTGTCCGTGAGGCCCCATTCTCCACGCAACGGATTGTCCGCTGCAGCGACCGGGCGGATCGCCTCCATGTCCGCCCAGTTGGGGATTACATGGATGCGGCTCTTGTGGGAGCGAGCTTGCTCGCGATAGTTTGGCGCGCCGGCGCGTGCCACCACCCCAGCCATGCGCTTGCCCAGCACCACGTTCGCCGCGGCTGACCGGAAGGCCGCGTTGCGCAAGCGGCGCAGCAGCCCTGCCTGCGGTCCGGCGATCGCGCGCACGCCCAGCGCCTCGGCCACCTCGGGAAACACGTCCTGCACCCAGTTGACGAGCTTTGCGCCGCGCCAGCGGGCGACCATGGCCGCCACCACCGAGATCAGCGGCGGGTCGGTCTTCGCGACGACTACGTCGCCCGCGCGGGCGATGCGCCACAGCCGCCAGCCTGCGGCAAGGTAGAACGTGGCGTAGTCCAGCGCCCGCCCGGCGAGCTTGTCGCGGCCGAAGCGCGTGGTGCGCACGCGATGCACTTCCACGCCGTCGACCTGCTGCTGTGGCAGCAGATTCGCGCCGGCATCGTCGTAGCGTTGGCGGCTGGTGACGACGCAGACTTCATGCCCGGCGCCGGCCAAAAAAAAAGCCAGATCGGAAAGCATCTGGCTGGTGGCCGAGTGGTCGGGGCAAAAGTAGCGGTTTACGAAAATGATTTTCATCGAGAGATCATCGTATCCTCGCGATTATGGCAGACGCGCGGGCTGTGAGAGCGACGCCTTGCGGGACCGGCACCTTGTGGGAGCGGCGCCCTCGCCGCGACTAAGCTCGCTCCACCACCCACTCCCCCAGCACCAGCACATCCATCTTCGTGCGCAAGAAGCAATCCAGCGCCTCCTGCGGTTTGCACACCACCGGTTCGTTTTCGTTGAACGAAGTGTTCAGCAGCATCGGCACTCCAGTCAAATCGCGAAACGCCTCGATCAGCGCGTAGTAGAGCGGGTTGGTGTCGCGCGTGACGGTCTGCAGCCGCCCGGAGCCGTCCACATGGGTGACCGCCGGAATGAGCGCGCGCTTCTCCTCGCGAATCGGATACACCTGCATCATGAACGGCACATCGTCGTCGGTCTCGAACCATTCGGCGACGTGCTCGCGCAGAATCGACGGCGCGAACGGCCGGAACGACTCGCGCCGCTTGATCTTGAGGTTGAGGATGTCCTTCATGTCGGCGCGGCGCGGGTCGGCGAGGATGGAGCGATTGCCCAGCGCGCGCGGCCCCCACTCCATGCGCCCCTGAAACCAGCCCACCACCTTGCCGTCGGCGATCGCCTTGGCGGTCTGAGAACAAAGCGCAGCCTCGTTCTCCAGCCGATTGACCATACAACCCTGCGCCGCGATCTCGGCCGCTTTCGCGCCGAGCAGACCCCCGATCTCCTCATCGGAAAACTGCGGCCCCCAATACGCGTGGTCCATCACGAGCCGGCGGATGGTTGTAGGAGGCCCGCCCCCGGGCCGACCAGTGGTTGATTCCGGAACCGATCGGGGCGAGGGCGCCCCTCCTACAAGAACCTCGCGCGCAATTTGGTGAGTGGTTGTGGGAGGCCCGCCCTCGGGCCGACCTCCCTTCAACTCATTCCACACCACAAACGCCGCCCCAATCGCACCACCCGCATCCCCCGCCGCCGACTGCACGTACATCCGCTTGAACGGCGTGTTCCGATATACCTTCCCATTGGCCACCGAATTCATCGCGCAGCCACCGGCCAGCGCCAGCTCATCCAGACCATGGCGCTCGTGCAGGCGATTGAGCAGATGAAAGAACGCCTCCTCGTACATGCCCTGCACCGAGCGCGCGATATCCTTGTGCCGCTGCGTGATTTCCGCCCCCTCGGCGCGCGCCGGGCCGAGCAGTTCCTCCAGTGCCGGCGAATAGAGCCTGCCGACCACCGGCTCGCCGCTCTCCCAGAAGTACTCGTCCTTGCCCAGGTGATGCAGAAAGTAGCGCAGGTTCAGTTTGAAGCGTCCGTTCGCCTCGAGCCGGACGATATCGCGCATGGCGCCCAGATGGCGCGGCTCGCCGTAAGGCGCGAGCCCCATCACCTTGTACTCGTCGCCGTAGTGGGGAAAACCGAGGTACTGCGTCAGCGCCTGATAGAACGCGCCCAGCGAATGCGGAAAATAGACCTTGCCTTCGACTTCGATGTTGGAGCCTCGTCCCACGCCCCACGCCGCGCTGGCGAAATCGCCGAACGCGTCGACCGATACCACCGTCGCTTCGGCAAACGGCCCTACGCAAAACGCCGAGGCGAGATGCGCGAGGTGATGCTCGACGAAATGCAGCCGACCGTGAAACGGCTCCCCCAGCGACTGCGCCAGCACCTCCGCCAACCCGGCCCGCTCGCGCTTGTTTCTGATCTTGCGCAGCACGAAGCGCAGATCCGGTCGGTGGGCGAGCGTAAAGCCGATCTTGCGCCAGAGATTCGCCCTGGCGTCCTGGTTGACCGCGACATGCTGCACGTCGGCGAGCTTGATGCCCGCCTCGGCCAGGCAATAGCGCACCGACTCCGTAGGGAAGCCCGCCCAGTGCTTGATGCGGCGAAAGCGCTCTTCTTCGGCGGCGGCGACCAACACGCCGTCCTTGATCAGGCAGGCGGAGGAGTCGCCGTGGTAGGCGTTGAGGCCGAGGATGGTGGTCACTAGATGCTCAATCAGGAATGGCGGCCAACGGCTTTGGAAGCATTGCGCTTGGAGTATCGAAGTTTCGTTGCCTGAAGGTTCGGGTTCGCGAGTAAGTTGAATGCCGCAGAAGCCCTATCCATGCGGTTTTCAGACCGATTTACCCAGGTAGTGTACCGAGATTGTCCGCACGCCTCGCAACTTCGTGAGCGACTCGAATCAGCGCCGTCAGCAATGCCTCATCAACCTCCAGATTGCCTTCGTACTCCGCGAGGTTGCGCTTGCGGTGAGCCTGATCCAGCACCCGCCATTGTTCCGAAGGAAGTGCGAGGGTGTGCGTGAGGTGTCGGCGCGCGTTTAAATTTGACCAGCTCTGCGCGTTGAATTTTGACCAGGGGCTTTTGCCCGCCCATCATGGGCCGGCCTGTGGATAAGTGTAGCGTATTCGCTGGTTTTGACGTCCTCCCGTAGTTGTCGTTTCTTT
>JAPLRD010000421.1 GCA_026399375.1 Pseudomonadota bacterium | reverse complement strand
CACTGACCGACAAGATCGTCTGGCAAAACGGCAACAAGTACACTTTCCGCCTGCGGCCTTCGACCTACATGCAGACGGCGATGCTGATTCCGGAGGCGGTCAAGCTGAAGAAAAAACGCTGGGCCATCGTCTATCCCAACTACGAGTACGGACAGTCGGCCACGGCGGCATTCAAGGATCTGCTGAAGAAAGCCCAGCCGGACGTAGAATTCGTCGCCGAGCAAGCGCCGGCACTGGGCAAAATCGAAGCCGGCGCGGTGGCGCAGGCTTTGGCCGACGCCAAACCCGATGCGATTTTCTCGGCACTTTTCGGCCCCGACCTGACCAAGTTCGTGCGCGAAGGCCAGACCCGCGGTCTGTTCAAGGACAAGGTCGTATTCAATCTGCTCGGCGGCGAACCCGAGTAGTATGTGACCGGCTACCCGTGGCAGGCTATCGACACCCCGGCGCACAAGAACTTCCTCGCGGCCTACCAGAAGAACTTCAACGACTATCCGCGCCTCGGTTCCATCGTCGGCTATGCGACGCTGATGACTGCGGCTGAAGCGATCAAGAAAGCGACCAGCCTGGATCAGGAAAAGCTGGTGGCGGCGATGAAAGGTCTCACCATGGATACGCCCATAGGCAAAATCACCTATCGCGCGATCGATCATCAGGCCACCATGGGCGCCTACGTCGGCCGCCTCGGCATCAAGGACGGCAAAGGCGTGATGAGTTCCTTCACTTTTGCCGACGGCGCCAAATTCCTGCCTTCGGATGAAGAGGTCAGGAAAATGCGGCCTGCCGACTGAGCCACACCGCTCGCCTCCTCCTGCCCTGCGCTGGGGGAGGCATTTGCTTCAGCGCGCACCCTGTCCAGCCCGCGCCGTGGTCGGGGAAGCTGTAATTTCAAGCACCGCATGAAAATTGCATAGAGCAGCACTTGAGCTTCAGCACTATCGTCATACAACTTCTGAACGGCCTCGCCTCCGCGTCTTCGCTGTTCCTGGTCGCCGCCGGACTGTCCATCATTTTCGGCGTCACCCGCATCGTCAATTTCGCCCACGGTTCGCTCTACATGCTGGGCACCTATATCGCCTACAGCCTGGTCAAGACCTTGGGCGCCGGTCCGCTGGGCTTCTGGGGCGGTGTGCTCTGCGCCGGGATCGCGGTGGGACTGTTCGGCGCGGTCGTGGAACGGCTGTTGCTGCGGCGCCTGTATCACGCACCGGAATTGCTGCAACTGCTCGCGACCTTCGCCCTGGTGCTGATCGTGCGCGACTTCGCGCTTTGGTATTGGGGCGCCGAAGACCTGCTCGGCCCGCGAGCGCCGGGCCTGGGCGGTGCGCTCGAAATTGCAGGCCGCCAGTTCCCGCAATACGACCTGTTCCTGATCCTGCTCGGCCCGGTGGTACTGGGCCTCTTGTGGCTGCTGCTCACGCGCACACGCTGGGGCACGCTGGTGCGCGCCGCGACCGAGGACAGGGAAATGGCCGGCGCCCTGGGCGTGAACCAGGCGTGGCTGTTCACCAGCGTGTTTGCGCTCGGCTCCTTCCTCGCGGGCCTGGGCGG
>JAPLRD010000260.1 GCA_026399375.1 Pseudomonadota bacterium | reverse complement strand
GAAGTGAGGAACGAATTTCTCGGGGACTGACACCTTCTCCCCAGTCTTAGGATTTCGCCCTGTTCGAGGTGGCCGATAATTCAGGCCGAAGCTGCCGAAGCCACGAATCACGGTACGTCCGCCTTCTACCATGCTCGTGGTGAGAGCTTCGAAGATCGAATTGACTGCGACCTCGATGTCCTTTGCGAGGAGCTGGGGGTACCGTGTGGCGAGTTTGGCAATAAGTTGGGACTTGGTCATGTTTGAGATTTTGCCACGGACTATGAACGGAAAGGGCGCGACCTTGTGAGCCACGCCCTTGTTATTCGACTTCGGCAGCATCCGGTCTTGAGTCGCCTCGACTTGTGAGCCACGCCCTTGTTATTCGACTTCGGCAGCATCCGGTCTTGAGTCGCCTCGAACATCGAGGCTACGGCGGTCGCCTTCCCATCCGCATTAGGTTCACCCAAATCTTGGGGCGCTCGCACAACGGATCGTTCAGTCGGCGACCTGGCATCTAATCCTTAGTTCGCGGCACGGCCTTGAACCAGAATCTGCCGAAGTTATCTATTCAACGGCAAGTCCTAGCTTTTCTTTAGCGCGCTCTCAGGCACTTTCCCTGCAGAAATCTTTCTATAATTTTTTTGGAAACTGCGAGGGCGATGGGTCCCTACCCGGTACCTGGTTTCTAGCCACCCCCACTTCGATTCGAGTTCGTCCAGAACCCGAAAAAGAATGCTTAGTTCCCCGGCAGCGCTTGCGCTCGTTCCTCGCGTCAGTCCTTTCGGTTTTGTAGCGATCCGCTACTCAACCAGGAAAGGACTCACCATGTCTATCAATACTAAGAAGCTCGGTGCGAAGCACGCGGATGTCATCCTCGATGCAGCCGGCGTCGTTGCCAACCGCGTCGCACTGACCGCGGCGATCGGCGCGAAGATCGGCGTCGAAGCACTCGGTAACGTGCTCGACTATGCGGCCGGGTTCTTCGGCCGCAAGACCAATGCGCCCGCTCCGGGCGTCGCACACCCAAACGTGTAGGGGAAGAACATGATCGCGACGGGATTCATGATCTTCCTCGGCCTAGCACTGATCCTTGCGAAGCTACCACGACGCCTGATGCTTCGGGCGTTGGGCCACGACCTGGCGATCGACCTGATGGTGTCAGCGCTAGTGCTGATCATCCACTGGGGGACGTTCTCCGGAGTCATGGCAGCCACCGTAGCGGGACTTTTGGCCAGCCTGGCGACAGCCGGAGCGAAGCGCCTGTTCGGCCAGATCCGGGGATCCGTGTACTACCCGGGCCTATTCCACCTCGACGTCAACTCGGTCTCGCGCCGCTAGACATCGCCCTTGGTGCCGCAGCGGCAGAGCTCGCTCGGCATCTCGTGCGACTCGGCCTGCGGCTACTCATCAAGTAACCCCTGCCCCGCCCTGTCGGGGCTCTTTCATTTCTGGAGGTCTTATGCAGAGCATCTACGAAGTTGTCACCGAGCGCATTATTTCTGCGCTGGAAGCTGGCACTCCGCCGTGGGTACGCCCATGGTCTGGTCAGCTCGAACCTGTTCCCGTCAATGCCGGCTCGCGCCGCGCGTACAACGGCATCAACAGGCTCCTCCTGACTCTGGAGGGCCAGGCGCACGGCTTTAGCCGCAATGCTTGGCTGACCTACCGTCAAGCTGCCGAACTCGGCGGCCAGGTGCGTGGCGGCGAGCATGGCACCACAATTGTGTTCTACAAACGGCCGGCACTTGCCGACACCGCAGACGACACCAGCAAGCGGGTTGCTCCCCTGCTCCGCTGCTTCACGGTCTTCAACCTGGCGCAGGTCGATGGCCTACCTGAGAACGTAGCGCAGCCGGCGGCACCCCCAACATGGGACTCGCTGGAGGAAGCTGAGCGCCTGCTCGTGGGTACTGGGGCTGACATCAGGCACGGCGGCTTCAGTGCGTTCTTCAGCCCTGCGGAGGACTTGATCCAGTTGCCTGACCGCGGGTGCTTCGCGACTGCCGAGGACTATTACGCCACGGCGACACACGAGCTCTCGCACTGGACTGGCGCGCCATCACGATGCAATCGGCAACTTACTGGTCGCTTCGGCCAGGCCGCGTATGCCATGGAGGAGCTGGTCGCCGAGATGGCCAGTGCCTTCGTCTGCGCGCACCTACGCATCGACGGCCGGCTTCAGCATGCGTCGTACGTAGCCAACTGGCTTGACGTGCTACGTGCAGACAAGCGGGCCATCTTCACGGCTTCAGCACAGGCCCAGCGTGCCGCAGACTACCTGCTGACCGCTGAATGGACCCGCGACTACAAAGCGCAGGAGGCAGCATGACAGGCGACCGCGTTATTCAACGGGCACTGAAGCTGCTCGACGCCCGCATGGCGATGCCCTCACCTCACCGGGTGCTGTACGGGACTACCTGCGCCTGGCCATCGCGGAGCGAGAACACGAGGTTTTCATGTGCGTGTATCTCGACGCCCAGAACCGCGTCATAGCTTGCGAAGAGCTATTCCGTGGAACCCTCACCCAGACCTCGGTCTATCCAAGGGAAGTCGTGAAGGCAGCGCTGCAGCGCAATGCTGCCAGCGTCATCCTCGCTCACAATCATCCAAGCGGTGTAGCTGAGCCCAGCCGGGCCGACGAGTTGCTCACGCAATCGCTGAAGCAAGCGCTGGCGCTGGTGGACATCAAGATCCTGGATCACTTCGTCGTGGCCGGCGCAGGCGCCCTATCGTTTGCCGAGAGAGGTCTGTTGTAACCATCTGTTTGTAAACAGCAAAGCTCAAACGGGGGGTCTTTAGCCCGCGGCGCACGCTATCAAATATATGCTAACCGTTTGATTTAACGCATCATTATGGCAATCATAAGGCTCTGATTTCAGGGCCTTTTTTCATCACTTTTGGAGGCTTCACATGGAAACGACCTACGAACGTCTATCAAGCTTGAACGTGAATGAACACATCGAGAAGAAAAATGGCCTGTCCTACCTATCCTGGGCCTGGGCGCTCGACCAACTTCTCCGCCTGGATCCAGGCGCCTCGTGGACTTATGGCGAGCCGAAGCATTACGCAGACACCCTGATGGTGTTCTGCACCGTAAGTTCTTTCGGCCGAGAGAGAACTGCGCAGCTCCCGGTAATGGACCACAAGAACCGGGCCATCATGAACCCGGACGCCTTCCAGGTGAATACCGCGATGCAAAGGGCGCTGGTCAAGGCAATCGCCCTCCACGGTCTCGGGCTCTACATCTACGCCGGAGAGGACTTGCCGGAAGGTGCGACCGACACCCAGCAGCCGGCGCAGCCTGCAGCAGCCAGCATCACGGCCACGCAGGTCAAGCAAATCGAAGCCCTGCTCACGGAAACGGACACTGCCCTATCCCGTGTCCTCGCATTCTTTCGAGTGGATGCTCTCGCGCAAATCCCGGCAACTGAGTACGAGCGTGTCATAAAAACGCTCGAACGGTCCAAGCGGAGAGCAGCATGAGTGCCGTACTCAGACT
>JAPLRD010000277.1 GCA_026399375.1 Pseudomonadota bacterium | reverse complement strand
CGGCCGACGCACGGGATGGTGAATGGCTTGCCGCCGCGCTCGGCGCGCTCCGGGTTGTAGTTCGCGACATCGACGCCGAGCGGGCAGATTTCGAACTTGCCCCACTGTTCCGACGACGAGAGCTTCATCATCTGGCTGCGGGCAAAGCGGCCGATGCAGACGAAGAAATCGGCGGCGTCGATCTTCTCCGCCAGTTTCTGCCCGGGAACGTCGTAGAACTCGTCCGGCCCGTGGATGGTCATGGAGACGCTCACCGGAAACGCCTGCTTCAGCACCAGCGCGATGTTGGCCGCCGCCGAGGCGAAGTGCACGTGCAGGTGCGTGAGCCGCAGTGCCGCCATCCAGCGCGCAAGCATCAGCGCCTCGGTGAAATAGAAAAAGCCGAACAGGCCGCGCTTCAGATTCCAGCCGCCGAAACGCATGCCGTAGACGAGGCCGCGCAGATAGCCCGCCGGGCGCGCGAGCCCCCACAGGTGCGCGAGCAGCGCGCCGCGCACCCCGTGCGCCTTCAGGTAATAGGTGGTGCGCGCCTCCTCGACCTCGTCCGCGGTCATGTCGGCGCAGGCGCGATCGGGGTCGTTCACCGACGCGCTGTGGATCTCGAATCCCGCCTCGCGCAGCTGGTGGATTTCGCGCAGGATGAAGGTGTGCGACACCGCCGGGTAGCGGCTGGTGAGGTATCCCAGGCGCATCGTCGCGCCCGAAGCGCCGGCGGCGGCGCGACCCGCGGCCGCATCCGCATTGCGCGGCATGCCGAGCGCAAGGTTGCCCTGATCAGGTGCCAGACTAATGTTCATGCTTCATCCTTCCTGCAAAATTTCGGAATAGATCGCGTCGGCCGAATCGACCTTGGCCGACCAGCTGTAAAGTGATTCGACGCGGCGGCGCCCGGCGAGGCCGCGGCGGCGCCAGTCTTCCGGCTGCGCCATGACGTCGCGCAACAGCGCCGCGATGTCCGCGCTTGCCTGTGCGGGCGTGTCCAGGTCGACCAGCGCGCCGACTTCGCGGTCGACGAGTTCGCCGGGCCCGCCAAAATCCATCGCGATCACCGGGCGCGCCGATGCCATGGCTTCGAGCAGGACCGCGCCGCCGGATTCGCGCACCGAGGGCAGGCAAAAGACGTGGCAGCGCTGCATCTGCGACGACACTTCCGCCGGCGGCAGATTGCCCATGAACCGGACCTGCGCCTGCAGCCCGAGGGCGGCCGTGCGCTTTTCCCACTCCGAGCGCATCGGTCCGTCGCCGGCCACGGTCAACTGCAGCGCCGCGCCCTCGGCGGACAATCGGGCCACGGCGTCGAGCAGCAGGTCGAGCGCCTTGACCGGGATCAGGCGTCCGACGAAGAGGATTTTGAGCGGCCTTTCCGCGCAAGCTCGACCCCGTTCTCGATCATCGAGCGACAGCGGCCGCGATAGCGCGCGGGAACGCCGGCGAGCGTGGCCCGGGTGGCGGTCAGTATGCGCGCGGCGCGCCGCGACGATCCGATCAGGTAATCGAACAGGTGGCTGAATTCGCGCAGACGCACCAGCCAGGTGGATTCGCGGCGCATGATCCTGCCGAATCCGCGCGGGTCCTTCAGGCCGCTGTTCAGCGGGCCGAGCACCATCGGCAATCCGAGGCGCCCGAGCCAGGTCGGCGCCGCCAGCGTCACCGGGGTCACGCGGTGTATCACTTCCCAGAGCGGTCCGCCCTTGAGTTGTTCGCGCAGCTGTCGGAACGCCGACCAGTCGAAGACGAAATAGTCGAGCGAGGAGACCAGGAACACGCTGTGCTCGCTGTATGGGAACAGGCGTTTCGCCAGGCGGTAGAGCGGACCGGCGAACCATTCGGTGTCGACGTAGACGATCTCGCTGCCGGCAGCCGGCGCACCGGCGGCCGTCAGCGCCGCGCGATTGCGCACGTGGGTGACCAGCGTCACTTCGTGCTTCAGGCAACGCCGCGGGTACCACTCCCAGCCGATCTGCGACACCGAGCCCGTGCCCGGGCCGCACTGGTAGGCGACCAGCAGGATACGGCGCGCGCTCATGCCCCGGCCCGGCGCAGGTGCCGCGCGGGGACACCCGCCACCACGGCGCCGGCGGCGACCGGGCGCGTCACCACCGCGTTCGCGCCGATCACCGCGCCGTCGCCGATGACGACCCCGGGCAGTATGGTCACCCCGCGCCCGATCCAGACGTTGCGGCCGATGTCGATGGGCGCGGCATCGTGGCCCGAGTCGCGCAACCCGATGCCGGCGCCGAAGCGGTGGTTGGCATCGCGGATGCTCGTGTATTCGCCGATCATGCTGCCCGCGCCGATGCGCATGCTGCCGAACGCCACGATGTGCACGCCGCGGGAAAGGACCACGTCGTCGCCCAGGTCGATTTCGCCGCCTGCCTGGGTCTCGAGATGCAGATCGCGGTACAGGTAGAGGTTGCGCCCCATGCGCACGCGCTTCGAGCCGTGCAATTCGGGCATGCCGAGCACGGAGCGTGCTCCAGCGTGCGCCGAGCTTGTCGCTCAGCGCGGCGATCGGCCAGAGGAATCCGGCGAGCAGGTCTTTTGATAACGCGGTGTGGGCCATCGGTGCAAGCTTCCTGACGTTTTCGGTGAGGGGAATTAGAGCCGATCGCGCACCCGGTATTGTGTCCAGACTGACAACTCTTTCGGAATTCGCCATCAGAGGCTCCCGGAAGAAGGCTTGTACTCGATCAACCGGCGCTGCCGGCCGTTGCGAGCGTCAAGGCGCTGGGCGAGTTGCCCGAACAGGATCGGCACCTGCTGCAGGTGGCTGTGCGCGGCATAGAACCAGCGTGTGATCGCGTCGTCGGACTTCCAGGCGCAGCGCCTGGCGCTGCGCGCAAGCAGGGACAGCCCCAGGCCCGACAGCAGGGCGCAGGCAAGGAGCAGCGCCGCGGGACGCAGGATCACTGCGCCGAGCAGCAGCAGGAACGGTGCCGACAGCAGCAGGCCGCCGTGGATCAGATTGCGCCTTGCTTCCGCCTGCCACAGGGGGTCCGGACCTGCACGAAAGCGCGAGGCGATTTCGGCGTAGGCGTGGCCGGCGCGAAACGCGCGGCGCCAGTAGGCGCGGAACGTATTCACCGCCAGGTCGTGCCGCGTCATCGGCGCGTCGATGTGCACGATGCGATAGCCGTGGGCGCGTATGCGCCGGCACATTTCCGGCTCCTCGCCCGCGATCAGGCTTTGGTCGAAGCCGTCCACCCGTTCCAGCACGTCGCGGCGCACGAGCGCGTCGCCGCCGCAGAATTCGCTGTCTCCGGCGGGATAGACCCAGTCGAGGTCCAGCACGCGCACGTAGATCGACTGCGCGGGGGCGAGTTCGCGCCGGTGCCCCCAGACGATCGCCGCTTCGGGATCGCGGAACTGCGCCAGGGCGCGCCTGACGAATTCGGGGTGCAGCAGCGTGTCGCCGTCGAGAAACAGGATGTACTGTCCCCTGGCCGCGCGCCAGCCGGCGTTGCGCCCGAGCGCGGCCGAAGGCCGCTCCGGCTTCACCCGGATGACGCGCGCGCCCATGGACGCGGCCGCTTGCGGACTGCCGTCGGACGAATCGGAATCGACGTAGATGATTTCCGTCGCGAACAAGTCGGCGTTCATCGCATGGATGGATTTCAGGCAGGCGGTGAGGCGCTTGCCTTCGTTGCGGCCGATGACGACCACGGAGACGAGGGCAGCGGCGGGGAGTGGGGGTTCAACCGAAGGAGCAGTTTTCATTGGTTCTCGTCGCGACAGTAATGGCGCTATTGGAACCCCGATGCGCCCCCCGTTTGTGTCGTGACTGAAAAACTTTGGCGAACCTTCGACCGGCAGGCGTCGCGCCGGCGCGGCCCGCTCAACCGGAGAGCGCGCTCGCCGGTGACGGCGCGAGAATCGCGCGCCAGCTGGATGCACGGCGGTCCGCCTGCAGGCGCAGCCCGGCGCTGTCCTTGGCCGACAGTATCGGCCTGCCCCGGAACGGCCACTCGATCGCGATCTCCGCATCGTTCCAGGCGATGCAACGCTCGTGCTCGGGCGAGTAGTAGTCGGTGGTCTTGTACAGAAACTCCGCCGTGCCGCTGAGCGTGAGGAACCCGTGGGCCATGCCCGGGGGCAGCCACAACTGCCGCCGGTTCTCGGCGCTCAGCAACTGCCCGACCCATTTGCCGTAGGTCGGGGAGTCCTTGCGTATGTCGACCGCCACGTCGAACACCGCGCCGGACACCACGCGTATCAGTTTTCCCTGAGCCCTGGGGGCAAGCTGGTAATGCAGACCGCGCAGCACGTTTTTCGAACTCCTCGAATGGTTGTCCTGCACGAAACCCACATCGAGTCCGGTAGCTTCGCGGAATGCATTTTCGTTGTAGCTCTCGAAGAAATGGCCGCGCTCGTCGCCATAGACCTTCGGTTCGAGCATGAGCACGTCGGCAATCGCCGTCTTGGTGACTAGCATCAGAATATCCTTTCTTTGAGCAAACCGATCAGGTACTGGCCGTAGGGATTCTTCAGCATCGGCTTGGCCAGCTTTTCCAAATGTTCGGGGCCGATCCAGCGCTTGCGAAAAGCGATTTCTTCCAGGCATGCCACCTTGAGACCCTGGCGCCGCTCTATCGTCGCGATGAAGTGGCTCGCATCGAGCAGGCTGTCGTGCGTGCCGGTATCGAGCCACGCGTGGCCGCGCCCCAGGACCACCACGTTCAGCGCCTGGCGCTCCAGATAGGTGCGGTTGACGTCGGTGATCTCCAGTTCGCCGCGTGCCGATGGCTTCAGTTCCCGCGCGATGTCGAGCACCTGGTTATCGTAGAAGTAGAGGCCGGTGACTGCGTAACTGGACTTGGGCTGCTTTGGCTTTTCTTCCAGGCTGACCGCCTTGCCGGCGGGGTCGAACTCCACCACACCGTAGCGCTCGGGGTCGTGCACGTGATAGGCGAAAACCGTTGCCCCGTCGATCTGGCGGCCGGCGCTGTCCAGGTCGTTGGCGAATTCGTGACCGTAGAAAATGTTGTCGCCTAGCACCAGCGCGCTGTCGCAGTCGCCGACAAAGCCGCGGCCGATGACGAAGGCCTGCGCCAAACCGTCGGGACTGGGCTGCACGGCATAGCTCAGGTTCATGCCCCACTGGCTGCCGTCCCCCAGCAGTTGCTCGAAGCGCGGCGTGTCCTGCGGCGTGGAAATGACGAGCACGTCGCGTATCCCGGCCAGCATCAGGGTGCTGAGCGGGTAGTAGATCATCGGCTTGTCGTGAATCGGCAGCAGCTGCTTGGAAACGGCGAGCGTGACCGGGTACAGGCGCGTGCCGGAACCGCCGGCGAGGATGATGCCTTTGCGTGAGCTCATGGTTGTCGAAGACTTTCCTTAAGAATGCGGTGAGTGTTTGATCGCCGAAGCGGCGCGTTGCATCAATTGCCGTACTGCTTGCCCACCCATTCCCGGTAGGCCCCGCTGGTGACATTGCGCACCCACGCCTGATTGTCCAGATACCAGCGCACCGTCTTGCGTATGCCCGTCTCGAAGGTCTCGGCCGGTTTCCAGCCGAGTTCGCGTTCGATCTTTCCGGCGTCGATGGCGTAGCGGCGGTCGTGGCCGGGGCGGTCCTTGACGTAGGTGATCTGTTCCCGGTACGGCCTGGCGTCGGCGCGCGGCTGCAGTTCGTCGAGAATGGCGCACAGCGTGTGCACCACCTCGAGGTTCGGCTTCTCGTTCCAGCCGCCGATGTTGTAGGTCTCGCCCACCTTGCCCGCGTCGAGCACGCGGCGTATGGCCGAACAGTGGTCTTTGACATAGAGCCAGTCTCGAATCTGCTGGCCGTCGCCGTAGATGGGAAGAGGTTTGCCGGCCAGGGCGTGGTGAATGACCAGCGGGATGAGCTTTTCCGGAAAGTGATAGGGGCCGTAGTTGTTGGAGCAGTTGGTGGTCAGCACCGGCAGGCCGTAGGTGTGGTACCAGGCCCGTACCAAGTGGTCGCTGGCGGCCTTGCTCGCCGAGTACGGGCTGTTCGGCTCGTAACGCCTGGATTCGCTGAAAGCCGGGTCGTCCTTGCCGAGCGAGCCGTAGACTTCGTCGGTGGAAACGTGCACGAAGCGGAACGCCGCCCTGTCTTTCCCGTCGAGCCCGTTCCAGTAAGCGCGCACGGCTTCCAGCAGCCGGAACGTGCCGACGATGTTGGTCTGGATGAAATCCTCCGGGCCGTGGATGCTGCGGTCCACGTGCGATTCGGCGGCGAAATTGATCACCGCGCGCGGCTGATTGCCTGCGAGCAGGCGCGATACCAGGTCGGCATCGGCGATGTCGCCCTGGACGAAATGATGTCCCAGGCCGTCCTCGATGGACGCGAGGTTTTCCAGGTTGCCGGCGTAGGTGAGCTTGTCGAGGTTGATCACGAATTCGTCCGACTGCGCGAGCCAGTCGAGTACGAAATTGCTGCCGATGAAGCCGGCGCCGCCGGTCACGAGAATCATGCGAACTCCCTGGGTTGGCTACAAGTAAATGGGCTGAAAGCGAACAGGGTGTATTTCACCAGAGCGCAGCCGCCGCTTGTGTCGTGATCGTGAATTCTGCGCAAATTGCCCCAGGCATCGACTAGCCGGCTCGGGTGCCGTCCGTCGCTTGTCTCCGGCGCCTTTGGCGCCGTCGACCCGCTCCGGCTAGGGCTTGGCGTAGGCGGCAGCGCCGGCCTGATCGGGACCTTGCCGGGCCGGCGCTGCGGCGCCCGCGCCCAGGCGATCCTTCAGCCGGTTGAAGTGGCGCTCGTAGGCGTAAAAGGACGCGGCGGCAATTGCGACCGACACGCAGGCGTAGAG
>JAPLRD010000246.1 GCA_026399375.1 Pseudomonadota bacterium | reverse complement strand
TGCGCGAGGCGATCGCGCGCGCGACGATGGACGGTGTGAGTTCCGCCGTCGGCGGAAGCAGCCACGGCTTGTTCGGTGCCGGCCATTCGCCGCTGTCGTCGAATTTGCCGACGATGCGCGGGCGTACGTCCCTGCCGTTGACGTCGGTCCAGTTGTAGAGCTGCTCCTTCAACTGGTATTCGATGATCTGGCGCTTTTCCTCGACCACGAGTATTTCTTCCAGCCCCTCGGCGAACCGGCGCACGCCGCTCGCCTCCAGCGGCCAGGCCAT
This sequence comes from Pseudomonadota bacterium, assembly GCA_026399375.1. GTDB lineage: Bacteria > Pseudomonadota > Gammaproteobacteria > Burkholderiales > SG8-39 > 2-12-FULL-64-23. The sequence continues at coordinate 4,709 of JAPLRD010000246.1, read as the reverse complement.
GCCGACCTTGTACAGGCGGATGCCTATGTCAGCGGCCTGCCGTTCGTCTATGCCCAGATCGTGCAGCGCCTGCAGCACGTCGAGCCAGGCTTTGCCGCAGGCGATGATGCCCAGGCGCGGCCGCGGCGAATCGTACACGAGATAATTGAGCCGATTGGCCCGGGCATAGGCGAGCGCCGCGTAGATCTTGAATTCCTGCATGCGCTGTTCCTGCGCCAGCGCGGGATCGGGCCAGCGCAGATGCACGCCGTCCGGGGGCAGCAGGAAATCGCCGGGGATCGAAATGCTTACACGCTGCGGATCCAACTCTATCGTGGCCGAACTCTCGACGGTGTCGGAGGTGGTCTTCATCGCCACCCAGCAGCCCGAGTAGCGCGACATGGCCCAGCCGTGCAGCCCGAGGTCCAGGTATTCCTGCACTCCGGCCGGCGTCAGCACCGGAATGCCGCAGGCGGAGAAAATATGCTCGCTTTGATGCGCCACTGCGGAAGAGCGGGCGCCATGGTCGTCGCCCGCGATCAGCAGCACGCCGCCGTGTTTCGAGGTCCCGGCGTAATTGGCGTGCTTGAACACGTCGCCGCAGCGGTCCACGCCCGGGCCCTTGCCGTACCACATGGCGAAGATGCCGTCTCGCTTCGGTCCGGGAAACAGGTGCAGCTGTTGCGTGCCCCAGATGGCCGTGGCCGCGAGGTCTTCGTTGATGCCCGGGTGCGAAGTGATGTTGTGCTCGCGCAAGTATCGACCGGCGTCGCGAAGCGCGGAATCGAGGCCGGCGAGGGGGGAGCCGCGATAGCCCGAGACGTATCCCGCGGTGTTGAGGCCAGAGGCCAAGTCGCGCTGGTGTTGCAGCATGGGCAGGCGCGCGAGAGCCTGCACGCCGGTGAGGAAGACGCGGCCGCGCTCCAGGCGATACTTGTCTTCGAGGGATACGTTCGCAAGCATGCTGCCGTCCTCCTCGGGCTTCGTTACGTTCAGCAGATGAGCGTGACGGCGCAGTATTGTCGGAAACGACGATCGCGCGGGCGGCCACCCGCGCGATCCGCTAGATGGGCGTCAGTCCTTGACCAGCAGCCACTTGCCGTCCTTGATGGTAAGCATGATTTGGCCGCGGTGGTCGAAGCCGGAGTGGTTCTGCGCCGTCATGGTGCCGACGCCCTGGGACATGGCCAGGTCTTTGGTTCCTTCGATGGCGTCGCGCAGCGCGGTGCGGAACTCCTGCGTGCCGGGTTTGCCCTTCTTGATGGCTTCGGGGATCGCATGCTGCAGCAGCAGGCCGGCGTCCCAGATGCCCGCACCGAAGATGGGCGGCCTGGCGTTGTACATGCGCTCGTAACTCGTGACGTACTCGAGCGCCACCTTTTTTGTCGGCACGCTGTCGGATATCTGCTCCGGAATGAGGAGCAGGGGGCCGGCCACCAGCGCGCCTTCCACCTGCTTGCCGCCGATCTGGATGAAGGCGCCGGAGGCGGAGCCGTGGGTATGATAGATCGCGTTCTTGAACCCGGCATCGACGAGCTGGATATGCGGCAGCGCGGCGTCGGCGGCGACACCGGCGACGAGGATCGCGTCCGGCTTCGCCGCAATCAGTTTCAGCACCTGTCCCGTGACGCTGGTGTCCTGCCGGTTATAGCGCTCGTAGGCCGTGATCTGTATCCCGGCTTTCTGCGCCATCGGCGCGAAGGTCTTGTACCAGTTTTCGCCGTAGGGATCGTTGCGTCCCATGAAGCCGATGGTCTTGACCCCGCGCTTCGCCATGGCCGTGACAAGGATGTCGCTGATCACGTCGTCGTTGGGGTGGGTCTTGTATACCCAGCGCTTCTTGTCGTCCATGGGCAGCACCACGGCCGAGGTGCCGACCGGTGCGAGCATCGGAGTCTGCGCCTCGGCCATGACCTGCAGCACGCCCATCGCATTGGGGGAGCCGGAGGGGCCGATCAGGGCGTCGATCTTGTTTTCCGTGAGCAGCTTTTTCGCCAGGGTCACGCTCTGGGTCGAGTCGCTGGCGTCGTCGAACACGATGTATTCGACGGCGGTGTCGCCGATTGTCTTCGGCAACAGCGCGACGCTGTTCTTCTGCGGAATGCCGACGAAGGCGGCCCCGCCGGTGGCCGAGGCGATGACGCCGATTTTCACCTGCGCCTGCACGGAAAAATTTTTCTCCTCCTTGGTGGATGAAATGCTGTCTTGTCTCTTCAATCGCGTTGCTTCAATCTACATGACGAATCCGCCGCTGGCCAGCAGTAGTTCGCCGCTGATGTAATCCGATTCGGGGATGCACAGCAGGTAGACGGCGCCGGCCGCCTCCTCCGGCGTGCCGCCGCGTCCCAGCGGGATCATCTTGTTCATGAACTCGATGAACTCCGGCTGAATGCCCATTTTCACTTCGCGCTCCCCGATTTTCGCCACTGCGGCGCCGGAGCCGACCGGCTGGGTCATGCGCGTCTGGATCAGGCCGAAGGCGACGCAGTTGACGTTCACCTGATAGCGGCCCCATTCCTTGGACATGGTCTTGGTCATGCCGACGATTGCGGCCTTGCCCGCGGAATAGCCCATCTGGCCGGCGTTGCCGAACATTCCGGCGATGGAGGAAATGTTGACGACCTTGCGGTTGAAGCTGCGGCCTTCTTCCTTCTCCTTCTTCGCCGCGGTGCGGATGAAGTCCGACGCGGCGCGCAGGATGCGGAACGGGGCGGTGGCGTGCACGTCGAGCATCGCGTACCACTGCTCGTCGGTCATTTTCTGGATCACGCCGTCCCAGGCGTAGCCGGCGTTGTTGACGATGATGTCGATGCCGCCGAACGCGTCCAGCGTATCCTTGACGATGCGCGTACCGAAATCCGCCGCCGTCACGTCGCCGAGGCAACTCCTGGCCTCGCTGCCCAGGGCGCGGATCTTGGCGATGGTCTCTTCCGCCGGGCCGGCGTCGAGATCGTTCACCATGACCTTTGCGCCTTCGCGCGCGAGCTTCAGCGCGATCGCCTGCCCGATGCCGCGGCCGGAGCCGGTGACGATGGCAGTCTTTCCTTCCAGTTTCTTCATTTTGTTTCCTCGCGATTAAAAATGGTGCGTCGAAAATCCATGACAGCCGCCATAGCGCGCATCCCGGCGGTGCCTGTGCCAGGCCTGTCGCCGTCGCCACCCACACATCGGGCGGATGTGCGCCGCACCGCTCATCCGCCCGCGATCGGTGGTGACAGAGTGATTTCGTCCTCGTCACGCACAGGATGGTTGCGATCCGCGTGGTGGAGATTGACCGAGACCAGCACGACATCGATATATTTGAACGCACGCTTGAAGCGCTCGTCCTGGCCGGGCAGCCAGTCGAGCAGCATGCCCACGTTCTTGACCTTGTCCGGCAGGACGATGTGCTCCGCGCCGCATCCCATCTTGTCCCGCAGCCACGCGTGGTAGCGCAGCATCATTTGCGTTCAGACGCCATCGAGGCCGGGCCAGTCGCGCTCGAGCGCCGTGCGTAGATCGCGCGGGCGACCGTTTCCGGAGACATCGGCGGATTGAAGATGCGGACCCCGGTCGCGTTGTAAAGCGCATTGGCGACGGCCGGCGCAATGACGATCGTAGGCAACTCGGAAATGCCCTTGGCGCCGTAGGGCCCTTCGGCGCAATTGCTCTCGATGAAGTGCATATCGAGGGGCGGCATCTCCGGCGCCGTGATGAGCTTGTAGTCTCGGAAGCAGGCATTCCTCAGCATGCCTTTTTCGATCCGCATGTTTTCACTCAGGGCGTAGCCAAGGCCGATGGCGATGCCGCCCTCGATCTGGCCTTCGAGTCCCATGCGGCTGATGACGCGGCCGACATCCTGTGCCACCGTGACCTTGTCCACCTTGATCTCGCCGGTCAGCGTATCCACCGTGATTTCGGCGACATGCACGGCATGGGAATAGGCGGCGGAGTGGTCGGAGATGTGCTTTGCTCCTTCCGGTTCGCTTTTCGGCTCGTAGTAATCGGTAACCATCACCAATTCAGGCTCGGTCTGAAAGTGCATCCGTCGCAACAAGCGTTCCAGGTCGATCAGCGGCGTGCCGCACCTGTCGCGCACGACGAATCCGCCCCGTCGAGGCGTGCACACCCACGTCCCACGGCGCGATGTCGGAATCGTTGTTGACGATGGTCACATGTTCCAGCGGCACGCCCAGTTCCTCGGCGACGATCAGGGTGATGACCGCGTCGATGCCCTGGCCGATTTCAGAGGCGCCGGTGATGACGGTAACCCGTGCGTAATCGTCCACCTTGATAATGGTGCCGATGCCGTCCGACTTGTGAATCTTGGCGCCGCCGGCGTTGTGGATGGAGGAGGCGAGGCCGATGCCTTTCTTGTAGCGGCCGGGCGCGTCCCGCAACGCTGCATACTCCTTGCGCTTGCGGCTGTATTCGCTCGCCTTGGCGGCGGTTTCCAGGCACTCCGCCAGGGCGCACTCGCGCAGGAAGGACTTCTGCGGCGTGACTTCGCCGGACTTCTGCGCGTTCTTGAGATGAAACTCGAGCGCATCCATGTCCACCATGTCGGCCAGCATGTCCATCTGCTGTGCGGTGGCGTAGGTGGTCTGGACGTTGCCGTATCCGCGGAAGGAGCCGGCGTAGGGGTTGTTGGTGTAAATCGCCTGCGCCTTGAAATCGACCACCGGCACGCGATAGTGGCCCGAGGTGGTGCGCATCATGATGACCGGAATGGTCGGTCCCCATGAGGTGTA
>JAPLRD010000170.1 GCA_026399375.1 Pseudomonadota bacterium | reverse complement strand
CTCATACGCTTCCTCGAATCTCATCTTCCGTATCTCCTGCAGCACTTGCGTCGGCGTCATTTCCCACCCCCTTCGGGGCACTATGACAACCGGACAGATGTCGTGCTATAGAACCGGACAGATCATGAACTCGCGACATCGTCCAAGCGTTGCCCTTGCCAATCGTGGCGCGCTTGCCCACAATAGCAGCATCGGGAGAACATGAGGGGGCATGTCTACTCCTATTCCAAAACAGTTCGCCCTCGCGACAATATTCGAATAATCGGACAGCGGAGAAATCATGGACTTTCTAAAGGCCAGGAAATACAAGGAGTGGGCGCTGGTCGGATTGGTCAGCGTCGCAACCATCTTCGCCCTGCTCCCGCCCAACATCGCCGACGAACTGAGCATCAACCGCGCATACATTGCGGCCATTCTCGGCATCCTGCTGGTGATCGCCCTGTTTCTCTACCTCAAGTTCGCCTTCTTCATCATGGTGGCGCTGCTGGTGATCGGCGCCAACGTCACCGACGGCTGGTCCGAGACGCTGGGGATATCGAAAGTTCCCCTGATCATCGCCCTGATCGCCATGGTCGGCATCTCGCTCATCAACTATGTGGTGAGCATCCTGCCCACCGGGTTGGAACCCAAGCCGCGCGAGAAGAGCCCCGAAGGCGTGAAGGCGATGTTCTACGCCATCGAGAAAGACAACCTGGTCTATGCGCAGAAAGTCCTGACCATGAATTTCGATCCCAACCTGCTCAGCGAAAACGGCTACTCGCCGTTGCAGTATGCGGCCATGCGCGGCAACGCGCAGATGGTCGAACTGATCATCAGGAACGGCGGCAACGTCACCATGCTCAGCAAGGAAGGCGAAAGCGCGGTGGAACTGGCGTTGAAGATGGGCCATAGCGAAGCTGCCGATGTGCTGAAGAAAGCGCGCCAGGAGCAGTTGGCCCAGGAAGAGGCGGCCAAGTCCGGCAACAAATAGGACTCACTGCGACGCGAACGGCCCCTCCCCTCGCGCTCCCCTTGGTCACGTGCAGTTTCGGCAATTCTGAAATGCCGCGTGGAAGTACCGGACTGTCCTCAGGGCTTGGAAGTTCGCGCCGAAAACAGAAGATATAGAAAGGGCGCCAGCGTCAGTGCGAAACAGGCGCCGAACGCGGTGCTGTAGCCGGACGCGGCGTATCGCCCCGCTTCCGCCTGCCACAGACCGATGATCAAGCCCGTGCCCCATTGCACGGCGAACGCGCCCAGAAAAAGAATGCAGTTGAGCGTACTGGTCACGCGGCCGGACATCTCCAGCGGAAACTCCTTGGCGACCATCGAATAGACCAGCGGCAGGACCTGCGCGAACACGGTCAGCGCAAACAGCAGCAGGAGCGTGCCCGAGGTCACGCCCAGGGCAAGCAATGCGAGCGTGATCAGGAAAGCGCCGGTTCCGGCGAGCAGCACCTTTACCGCATCGATGCGGAACCGCACCAGCCAGTCGGCCGCGCTGCCCCAGATGGTCGCGCCCACAATCATACCCACTGCGATCACCAGCAGGTGAACGCCGATTTCATCCCGCCCGAGCCCGGCCCTATCCTTGAGCCAGGGGACGATCCACAGTCCGTGCAGGGACATGAACACGCTCTGCCCGGCGATCAACAGCAACCCCCACTTCCAGAAACTGGCGTTGCGCAGAATCGGCGGCACGCTGCGCAACGACGCCATCAGCGTTTGCGGCGAACCTTCCACGGTACGCTCGGGCACTATCAGGAAAATCGCGCCGCTCGCGGCGAAAGTGAGCGCGGACAGCAATAGAAATACGTTGTGCCAATCGGTGACGCGCAGCAGCGCCTCCGCCGGCATCGACGCACAGAGGGCGCCCAGGCCGCCGACGGACATAAGCCAGCCGTTGAGGGTCGCCAGCCGGTTCAGCGGAAACCACAGCGTGAACGCCTTGATGCTCGACATGAGACAGCCGGAGACGCCGAGTCCGATCAGGGCGCGCGCGGCGATCAGCCCCCCCAGGCTTTGGCTCAGCCCGAACATGGCGGCGCCGGTGCCGGCGAGCATCAGCAGCCCAGCGTTCACGCGGCGCGGGCCGTAGCGGTCCAGCAAAATTCCCAGGGGCAGCTGAAAAATCGCGAAAGTCAGGAAATAGGCGCTGGTCAAAAGGCCGAGTTCGTTCGGCCCAAGGGAGAACTCGCGCACCAGGTCCGGCGAAATGATTGCGTTGACCGTGCGGTAAAGATAAGAAAGAAAAAAGCCGCCGGCAAAAGGAAGGAAGACCTTCAGCAGGAGTTCGAACGGCGGGGAAACCTGCGCCGCGAGATCATGGTCTGTCATCGGAACCGATGATGATACGCGAACGAGTGCGCGCGGGCATCCTGATAAAATGTCCTCCTCAATAGCGGAGGACTCATGGCCCAACCCAAGTATCTAGGCTTCGACACGCTCAGCCTGCACGCCGGACAGGCGCCCGATCCGCATACCGGCGCGCGCGCGACACCGATCTATTTCACCACCTCCTTCGTTTTCAAGGACTCGGACCATGCCGCGGCGCTGTTCAACATGGAGCGCGCCGGCCACGTGTATTCGCGCATCTCCAACCCGACCAACGCCGTGCTGGAAGAAAGGATCGCTGCGCTGGAAGGCGGCGTCGCCGGTATCGCCGTGGCGAGCGGACAGGCGGCGCTGCACCTCGGGCTCGCCACCATCGCCGGCGCTGGCTCGCACATGGTTTCCTCCCGCGCGCTCTACGGCGGCTCGCACAATCTCTTGCATTACACGCTGCCGCGCTTCGGCGTCGAAACGACCTTCGTCAAACCGCGCGATCTCGACGCCTGGCGCGCCGCGATCCGGCCCAACACCAGGGCCTTGTTCGCCGAGACCCTGGGCAATCCGGGTCTGGACGTGCTCGACATCCCGTCGGTGGCGGCGATCGCGCACGAGCACGGCCTGCCGCTGATGGTCGACTCGACCTTTACCACGCCGTACCTGCTCAAGCCTTTCGACCACGGCGCCAATCTGCTGTACCACTCGGCGACGAAATTCCTCGGCGGGCATGGCGTGGCGATCGGCGGAGTGCTCGTCGACGGCGGCAATTTCGACTGGGTCGCCTCGGGGAAATTCCCCGAGCTGACGGGCGAATACGAGGGCTTCCACGGCATGAATTTTTCCGAGGAATCGACCGTCGCCCCGTTCTCGCTGCGTGCGCGGCGCGAGGGATTGCGCGACTTCGGCGCCTGCATGAGCCCGGCCACCGCGTTCCAGATCCTGCAGGGCGTGGAGACCCTGCCGCTCAGGATGCAGCGCCATGTGGAGAACACGCGCAAGGTGGTGGAGTTCCTGGTGAAGCATCCGGCGGTCGAGTCCGTGTCTTATCCGGAACTGCCGGAACATCCCGATTACGAGCTGGCAAAGAAGCTCCTGCCACGCGGCTGCGGCGCCGTCTTCAGCTTCTCCATCCGCGGCGACCGCGCCGCCGGCCGGCGCTTCGTCGAGACGCTGAAAATATTTTCCCACCTCGCCAACGTCGGTGACGCCAAGTCGCTGGTGATCCACCCCGCGAGCACCACCCATTTCCGCATGGACGACGCGGCGCTCAAATCGGCCGGCATCACCGAAGGCACCATGCGACTCTCCATCGGACTCGAAGATTCGACCGACCTGATAGATGATCTCGCCAACGGCCTGCGCGCATCGCAGAAGACCGGCAAATAGGAGGCGGCAATGCTACTCAAAGTGAATGGCAAACAGGCTTACGCCTACACCGGGGGCAAGGCCTTCGACCCGGCTCTGCCCACGGTGGTGTTCTCCCACGGCGCGCAGTGCGATCACAGCGTCTGGATCCTGCAGAGCCGCTATCTCGCGCACCATGGCTACGGCGTGCTTGCGCTCGACCTGCCCGGGCACGGCCGCTCCGAAGGGCCGGCGCTGGCGCGCGTCGAAGACATCGCCGACTGGGTGGTCGCGCTACTGGACGCCGCCGGCGTCACGCAGGCGCGCATCGCGGGCCACAGCATGGGTTCGCTGATCGCGCTGGAATGCGCGGCGCGCCATCCGGACCGCGTCGCGCAGATCGCGCTCCTCGCCACCGCCTATCCGATGAAAGTTTCGGCCGAACTGCTGGAGGCGACGAAATCCAACGAGCCCGTGGCGCAGGACATGGTCAACATCTGGTCGCACCTCGCCTACGCGCAGTACCCGAACAACCCGGGACCTGGATTCTGGGTCATCGGCGAAAACCTGCGCCTGATGCAGCGGCAGAAGCCCGGCGTCATGCATGTCGATTTCACCGCCTGCAACGCCTACGCCGGCGGCGCCGAGGCCGCGGCCAGGGTGCGCTGTCCCGCTTTGTTCCTGCTCGCGCGCCGCGATTCCATGACGCCCGTGCGCGCGGCGCAGGATTTCGCGAAATCGATCCAGGGTTCGCGTACGGTCATCATCGAAGGCAGCGGCCACAACATGATGGGAGAGAAGCCGGACGACGTGCTGGATTCGCTGCTCGCATTCCTGAAATAGCGTCCGGCACCCGGGATCGGCGATTCGCAGAGGAAGGCTTATTTCAGCCGTCCTGATTGATCCGCTGCACCAACTCTGCCAGAGTGGCGTCGGCCACGTCGTTGCCCACCTGGCAGGTACCGGCCGCCTCATGGCCGCCGCCGCCGTATTCGAGCATCAGCGCGCCGATGTTGGTCTTCGACGTGCGCTTGAGGATGGACTTGCCGGTGGCAAACACCGTGTTCTGCTTTTTCACGCCCCACATGGCATGGATCGAAATGTTGACCTGCGGAAACAGGGCGTAAATCATGAACCGGTTGCAGGCCCAGATCGTCTCTTCCTGGCGCAGATCCAGGACCACCAGGTTGCGGTACACCGTGGCGCAGCGTTCGATCTGCTCCGTCGCCTTGGGTGCGTGCTCGACGTAGAGGTCGATCCGCTCCCTGACGTCGGGCAGGCTGAGGATCTCCTCGATGGAATGGCCGCGGACAAAATCGATCAGCCCCATCATCAGCTCGTAATTGCCGATGCGGAAATCGCGGAAGCGGCCCAGCCCCGTGCGCGAATCCATCAGGTAGTTTAGAAGCACCCAGCGGTTCGGATGCAGGATTTCGTCGCGGGAAAACTGCGCCGAGTCCGCCTTGTCCACGGCCTCCATCATGAAATGGAAGCTTTCCGGGAATGTCCGTCCGCCGCCGAAGTGCTCGAACACGACGCGCGCCGCGGAGGGCGCGTCGGGATTGACGATGAGATTCGGCCGTTCGCCGGGGTTGCGCAGCATCTCCGATGAATGATGATCGAACGCCATGCCCACGCCGGGCACATACGGCAGGTTGGTCGTGATGTCGCGCTCCGTGACCGCGACCTTGCCGTCCTGCATGTCCTTGGGGTGAACGAACACGATCTCGTCGATCATGTTGAGTTCTTTCAGCAGAACGGCGCAGACCAGACCATCAAAATCACTGCGCGTGACTAGCCGTTGCTTGGCCATGGGGTGAATCTCCTGGCGGTTTCGGAAAAGATGAGAAGAATGGATTTCGTAGAATAGCGCCGAATTCTTCCCATACCAAGCATTTCGGGGGGCGTAGACGTGCGGCGGGTGCTGTCAGCGCTTTCCGCCCGCCATCTGCGCGCTTTCTCGCCGCGCACGCAGGCGCAGCGTGGCGATCGGCCCGAACATGGCGCCGATGCCCAGGGCGGTCCAGGCCCAGCCCCAGGCCGCGTCGGCGCGTGCACCGCCCGCCCCCTGGCCGAAGTCGAGCACCAGCCCGAAAACCCACGGGGCGATCGCGCCGAAGCCGAAACCCAGCACCGAGCGCAGCGCCCAGGCTGCGCCCATGCAATGCGCCGGGACCAGCTCGGTCATCGCAGTGGAATAGATGGACGAATCGCCGATCGCCGTAAGATTGTAGGCGACGCCCATGGCGACGACCAGCCAGATCGGCGCCGCGATCATCCAGCCGAAACTGAACGAGCAGACGAGGCTCGCGAGCGACATCAGCAGGATCACGGCGGTGCGCCCCCAGCGATCGGAGAGCACGCCGCCGCCTATGCTGCCTGCCGTGCTCAGGAGATAGGTCAACGCGGCGAACGCAATGCCCAGCCCCGCGACGCCGGCCCCGCCACCGCCACCATGGGCGATCACCGCGCCGAGATAGGTCGGCATCCAGGCCCACATGCCGAGCAGCTCCCAGGAATGAAACACGTAGGCCCACACCGCGAGCATGGCAGGTTTATTGCGCCACACCTCCACCAACGCGTGCAGCGGATTCTTGTAGCCTCCCGCATGCACCACGTTGCGCGTGTGGCGCAGCACCCAGGCCGACAGCAGGCTCGCAGCGACCGGCCCAAGCGCGCAGGCCAGAAGCGCGCTGCGCCAGCCCGAAGTAACGATCAACGCGCTGGACAGCCACAACGACAGCGCGTAGCCGAAGGACGCCGCGGCGAGGTAGAAGCCCATGACGCGACCGCGACGCACCGCCGGAAAACGCTCCGCCACCAGGGTCATGCCCGGTGTGTAGGAGCCGCCTGAGCACAGCCCGGCCAGGCCGTGCAGCAGCAGTGCCGAGGTAAAGCCGTCGGCGAACAGCGCGAACGCCAGGCCGCTCGCGCAGGCGGCGACGCTGGTTGCAAGATAGGTGCGTTTGGCGCCGTAGCGGTCGGCGAGAAAGCCGATGACAAAAAGCGAAACGAGATAGCCCACATGCCAGGCCGACTGGATCAACCCGGCCTGCGCCGAACTAAGCCCCCATTCCTGCTTGAGCAAACCGAGCGCCGCCGAGTAGGCGACGAAGATCAGCGCGAAACCGCAGCGCGCCAGGCAGAACAGCGCGATCCAGCGCCCGTCGTTCACGAGAGTGCCGTCACGGGCAGCTAATCTTTCAGCCGCAGCAGCACCGGCTGATGGTCCGACGCATCGGTGGTCAGATTCACTTTCACGTCCTCGATGCGGCCGGCGATATCCTCGGTGACGAAAATAAAGTCGCAGGCAAAGGGTTCCGGCCACTGCTCGTGATCGAACACACCCAGGGTGTGATCGTGCGGGCGCTCGCCGTGGCGCACCTGCCAGGAATCGCGATACGCGGGCGTGCCGTCCGCATACGGCGAAACGATGCGCGCATGCATCGGGTCGTCGGCGCGGAAATTGAAATCCGCAGTGAGTATGGCCGACGCCGGCCGCGTCGCAGTCTCAAACGGTCCGCCCGCCTTTTGCGCGTGCATGCGATCTTCGCTGTGGGCGCATGCTTCAGCATGCAACTCGCGCAGCGCGTTCACCTGCTGTCGGCGCTGCATCTCCGAATAGTATTCCAGGTGCGTCGTCGTCACCCGAACCGGCCCGAAGGGCGCGGCGAGCACGGCCTCCAGCGCTATGCGCTGCATGCTGGGCACGGCGGGGTCGGCCGGCCAGGGCAGCAGGTGCGAAAACACCCGGGTCACCGGATAGCGCGTGAGTATCAGGTTGCCGAACTGGCGCCGTTTGCCGTTTCCGCCCAACACGTCCACGGCGATCCCCTCCACCGCGCCGAAACCGGGCAGCAGGCCGGCGAGCAGCGCGAACTGGTCCTCGCCGGACGAACCGGGCAGGCCCGGATAGTTGCGCGCGACTTCCTGCAGGCAGAGCACGTCGAAATCCGCCATTTCGCGGCAGATATCGATGATGCGCTTCGGGTCCACGCTGCCGTCGCAGCCGCGGCACCACTGGATGTTCCAGGTAATCAGATTCATGCCGGCACCGGGATCGGGGATCGCAGACTCAATTGTAGCCTCTTGGCAAGAGAAAAAAACTGACGCCGCCGCGGCCGATGGGTAGAATAATTGCGCCGAAACACCATCGACTGAACCGCTCTGCGACTATCGGACCTGTGAATGCCATGAACTGGATCGTGTGGGACAACACGCTGGACACCGGGCATGCGCTGATCGATTCCGATCACCAGGAACTGGCGCGGCTGTTCAATCTGCTGCCCGAGACCGCCGGCATGCCCCGGGGAAAGGAACTGTGCGGCAAGGTGCTCGGGCAGATCATAGCGCACGCCCGGGCGCATTTTGAACGGGAACAGCAGTTGATGGCGGAGCACCGCTATCCGAAGATCGCCCAGCACAGCGCCGAGCACGCGATGCTGCTCGATCAGGCGCTTATTTACCAGGCTGAATTCGACGCGAACGCATCGGAACCCGATATCGCGCTGATTGATTTCCCCGAAGTCTGGCTATCGTTTCACATCCTGTTTTCGGACAAGGATCTGGCCCGCTTCCTCGCGCAAACGGCCTGACAGTTTCAGGTTCTGTTCTTGTTCCGTCCGCGCAGGCGGATCAGCCATTTCTGCAATTCCACCGCTGCCAGCACCGCCAGCCCGGCCCCGCCGCAGAGCAGCATCTCCCACGCAGTCAACGGCTCGGTCTTGAAGATCGCGTTGGCGGCCGGCAGATAGACCACGGCGACTTGCAGCGCGATGGTCAGCGTTGCCGCGCCCAGCAACGGCAGGTTGGTGAACAGACCCAAACTCCAGAGCGAACGTCCTTCCGAGCGCACGGCCAGAGCCAGACCCATTTGCGCGAACGTCAGCACGCAAAACGCCATGGTCTGCCAGTGCGGCGCCCCGCCGTGAAAGGCCCAGTATTGAATCGCCAGGGTCATCGCGCCGATCATCATGCCTATCCACAGGATGCGCTGCCACAAGCCGCGCGCGAACACGCTCTCGCCGCGCGGCCTCGGCGCCTGGCGCATCACGTCGGCATCGGCGCGTTCCGCCGCCAGCGCGAGTCCGGGCAGGCCGTCGGTGACCAGGTTCACCCACAGAAGATGTATCGGCAGCAACGGGATCGGCAGGCCGAACATCGGCGCCGCGGCGATCGCGACGATCTCGCCGGTATTGCCGGCCAGCACGAACAGCACGAAGCGCCTGATGTTGTCGTAGATACGGCGGCCTTCGTGCACCGCGCGCACGATCGTGGCGAAATTGTCGTCGAGCAGGACCATGTCCGAGGCCTCGCGCGCCACGTCGGTGCCCACGCGCCCCATGGCGACGCCGATGTCGGCGCGCTTGAGTGCAGGCGCGTCGTTGACGCCGTCGCCGGTCATGGCGACGCATTCGCCGTGCTGCTGCAACGCCGTGACGATGCGTATCTTCTGTTCCGGATCGACGCGCGCGTAGACGCGCACCTCGCGCACGCAGGCGTGCAGTTCGGGCTCCGCCATCGCGGCGAGTTCGGCTCCGGCGATGACCCTGCCTCCCTCTGTCGCGATGCCGAGCTGGCGTGCGATGTGCGCAGCGGTCGCCGGATGGTCTCCGGTGATCATCACCACCGCGATGCCTGCGCCCTGGCACAAGCCCACCGCTTCCTTCGCTTCGGGCCGCGCCGGATCGATCAGTCCGAGCAGGCCCAGGAACTCGAGTTCGCTCTCTATCTTTTCGGTGAGATGAAGTTGATCTGCAACATCGACGCGGCGGCGGGCGAACGCGATCACCCGCAGACCGTCGGCGGCCATGGCCGTGGCCAGGCGCAGCGCTTCTTCAGCCGAGAACGGCCGGTCAGTGGCGTACGCGCTGACGCAGCGCGCAATCACCCGCTCCGGCGCGCCTTTCACCAATCCTGTCAGTTCCGCCCCGTGCCGATGCACCGTGGTCATCATCTTGCGCCCGGAGTCGAAGGGGAGTTCGGCCACGCGCGGAAAATCGCGCTCGAGCGCGCCTTTCGGATACCCGGCGGCGTGCGCGGCGGCGAGCAGGGCGATTTCCGTCGGATCCCCGCTCCAGGTTTCGGGTGAGTCGCCGCGTGCATCGTTGTTGAGCGCCGCCGCGCGGAACAGCCACTGTGCAGCCTCGGAAGGCGGGCTGCCGTCAGTTGCAGCGGCACCGCTCGCGACCGCAACGGCTCCCGCGGCACCGGGCAGGCAATACGATTCGACCCGCATGCGATTCTGAGTCAGCGTGCCGGTCTTGTCCGAGCAGATGAACGAGACCGACCCCAGCGTCTCGACTGCCGGAAGGCGGCGGATCAGGGCCTGGTTGCGCACCATTTTCGCCGCACCCATGGCCAGCGCCACCGTCACCACCGCGGGCAGCGCCTCGGGCACTGCGGCCACGGCAAGGCTCACCGCGGTCATGAACATCAGCAGCAAAGACTCGCCGCGCAGCGCCCCGAACACGAACACCAGCGCGCAAATCGCCAGCGCCGCATAGGCGAGCCGGGTGCCCAGCACCGACAGGCGTTCCTGCAGCGGCGTGCGCGATCCTTCGTCCTGCCGCAGCAGCGTGGCGATGCGTCCGAGTTCGGTCGCCATGCCGGTGGTGACGACCAGGGCGCGCGCGCGGCCGCGCGTGGCCACGGTGCCCTTGAACGCGAGATTGATCCGGTCGGCCACGCCCAGCGCCGGATCCGCGAGCGCGTCCACCTGCTTTTCCACCGGAACGGATTCTCCGGTCAGCACGGATTCGTCCACGCCGAACGCCGCCGCCTCGACGATTCTGACGTCGGCCGGAATCTGGTCGCCCGCCTCCAGAATGACCAAATCGCCGACGACCAGTTCCGCCGCGTCGATCTCCGCCGGCGCGCCGCCGCGCAGCACGCGCGCGCGCGCCGCCGCCAGCTTTTTCAGGGCCTGCATCGCCTGCGCCGCGCGATATTCCTGCACGAAGCCTATACAAGCGTTGACCACCAGTATGGCCACGATCGCAATGCTGTCCACGCCTTCGCCGATCGCGGCGGAAACCAGCGCCGCCGCGAGCAGCATCAGGATCATGAAGTCACGGAACTGATCGAGGAGCATGCGCCAGGCCGGCCGCGGCGGCGCCTCCTGCAGCTGGTTCGCGCCATCGGCGGCAAGCCGGCGCGCCGCCTCGTCCGCAGACAGGCCCTGCGACAGCGAGCTCGCCAGCACGCGCGCCACGTCCTCGCGCGCGAGGCAGTGCCATGGACGGTCGGGCGGCGGCGTTTTCACTTTACCTGCGTGCCAGCGCAAGCCCCGCCAGGTAAGTGTCGATCGCCTGCATGCCAACGCGCACGAGGTCGAACGCTTCGGGGTCCAGCATCCAGTTCTGGATCAGGCCGTCGATCAGCGCGTGAAGTCCAAGAGCGGCCGCGCGCGCGGGCACGCGCCGGCCGGGGGCTCCACGGCGCATGGCCAGCGTGAGCCTGCTCGCCACGTGGGCCATGCAGTTGTTGCGCACGGCCAGATGCCGGTCGCGCACCGCCTCGAGTTCGTCTACATACTCCACCTTGTGCGTGGCGATCTCGAACACCCGGCGCACCTGCGGATCGTTCACCGTTTTGCGCAATGCGTCGACAAATGCCTGGCGCACGTGCTCCACCGGATCGGCGGGTTCGAGGCCGTCGCTGCGCGTCACGGCCTCCTCCATGGGCAGCGTCACGCGTTGCATCATCGCGTTGAAAAGGTCCGCCTTGTCCTTGAAATGCCAATAAATGGCACCGCGCGTCAGTCCCGCGGCCCGTGCAATCTCGTTCAAAGAGGTGCGCGACACGCCGCGCCGCTGGAACACGACTTCCGCGGTGTCCAGGATCAGGTCGCGCGTGGCGAGCGCGTCTTGCTTGGTGCGGCGAACCATGGATGAAAGGCGAATCCCGTGCGACGAATCCGGGAGGCGGACTCAATTTTCTTCGACGCTGCAAAACGAGGGGATACCGCCCCTCCTGCGCCCCTGCGATTGCCCGTTGCAACACCCGACCTGCATTGGGGTCTTACATACATCGGTGTATGTAAGCATGGTACACTACCGCACTTGGCAATTCCACGGCTTTTCCATACGGTTTTCCGTCTCGCGCGACCAAGCGCGGCGGAGATTGGCGCCCCCGGCGCACCACTGTTCCCCGAAGGTATTTCATGGCCTTGACGAAAAGCATCACCTCCGCATCCTTCCTTTTGCGCGCATGCCGCGCCGCCTGCGTGGCCGTGCCCATCGCCGTCTTGTTCGCCGCATGCGGCGCAAAGACCGGCGAGGCGCCCAAAGGCCCGCCCGGCGGCGGAATGCCTCCGGCCGAAGTCGGGGTCATCACCGTCGCACCGCGATCGGTGGGCCTCACCACCGAATTGCCCGGCCGCCTGGAAGCCTCGCGTGTGGCGCAGGTGCGCGCGCGGGTCGCGGGCATTCTGCAAAAGCGTCTGTTCCGCGAAGGCAGCGACGTCGCGGCCGGACAACTCCTGTTTGAAATCGACAGCGCGCCCTACCGGGCATCGCTGGCCAGCGCCGAGGCGTCGCTCGCCCGCGCGCAGGCCAATCTGACCCAGGCCGCCACCCAGGCCGAGCGCTTCAAACCGCTGGTCGAGGCCAACGCCATCAGCAAGCAGGATTTCGTCAACGCCGTCGCGGCGCAGAAACAGGCCGAAGCCGACGTGGCGGCGGCCAATGCCGCCGTGCAGACGGCGCAGATCAATCTCGGCTATGCCAGCGTGACCTCGCCCATCGCCGGGCGCATCGGGCGCACGCTGGTGACCGAAGGCGCGTTGGTCGGTCAGGGCGAGGCGACGCAGCTCGCCCTGGTGCAGCAGATCAATCCGTTGTACGTGAACTTCACGCAATCGACCGCCGAAGTGCTGCGCCTGCGCAAGGCCATCGAAAGCGGCAAGTTGAAGCGCTCCGCCGCCGATGCAGCCGGCGTGCGTGTCGTCCTCGAAGACGGCACCGAATACGCCCGCACCGGCAAGCTGCTGTTCGCCGACCTCACGGTGGACCCGACCTCCGGCCAGATCATGCTGCGTGCCGAACTCCCCAATCCGGAGGGCGTGCTGCTGCCCGGCATGTACGTGCGGGTGCGTCTGCAGCAGGCACAGGCGAACGAGGTCATCGAACTGCCGCAGCAGGCGGTGACGCGATCGGGAACCGGCGACAGCGTGATGGTGGTCGGCGCGGACGGCAAGGTGGCGCCGCGCAGCGTCAAGGTCGGCTCGGCGCAGGACGGGCAGTGGATCGTGCTCGACGGCCTGAAGCCCGGCGAACAGGTCATGGTCGACGGTTTCCAGAAGCTGCGTGGAGACGCACCGGTCAAAGCGGTGCCGTGGCAGCCCGCCGCGCCGGGCGCGTCGGGTAAAAGCGAAGGCGCACCCGCCGCCGCTGCGCCCAAAGCGGCGCCGCCAGCCGCAGCCGGCAAGTAAGGGGGCCGCGTTCATGGCCCAGTTCTTCATCGACCGTCCGGTTTTCGCGTGGGTGATCGCGCTGTTCATCCTGGTGATGGGCGGCGTCGCCATCACGCAGTTGCCCATCGCGCAATACCCGACGGTCGCGCCGCCTTCCATCGTCGTTACCGCCATCTATCCCGGCGCTTCGGCGCAGACGCTGGAGGACAGCGTGATCAGCGTCATCGAGCGCGAGATGAACGGATCCCCCGGGCTGATCTACATGGAATCGGTGAGCCAGGCCAACGGCGTGGGCACGATCACACTGAGCTTCGACCCCGGCACCAGCCCCGATCTCGCCCAGGTAGACGTACAGAACCGCCTGTCGCGCGCGACGCCGCGCCTGCCCGCAGTCGTGAATCAGCAAGGCGTGCGCGTGGAAAAATCGCGCACCAACTTCCTGATGGTCGTCATCCTCTCCTCCGACAGCCCGCAGTACGACCCGATCGCGCTGGGCGATTACGCCTCGCGCAATGTGCTGCCCGAGATCCAGCGCATTGCGGGCGTGGGCCAGGCGCAGTTGTTCGGCACCGAACGCGCGATGCGCATCTGGATCGATCCGGCCAGGCTGCAGGGCTACAACCTTTCGGCGACGGACGTGGTGGCGGCCATCCGCGCGCAGAATGCGCAGGTATCCTCCGGCGCCATCGGCGAGCTGCCCAACGTCGCCGGCCAGGGCACCTCGGCCACGGTCGTGGTCAAGGGCCAGTTCACCTCCGTCGAAGAGTTCGGCGCCGCGGTGCTGCGCGCCAATACCGACGGCTCCACCGTGCGCTTGCGCGACGTCGCGCGCATCGAACTGGGCGCACAGACCTATGCGACCTCGGCCCGCCTGAACGGCAAACCCTCCACCGGCATCGGCGTGCAACTCACGCCCACCGGCAACGCGCTTGCCACCGCGGCCGCCATATACAAGCGCATGGACGAACTGTCGAGGCTGTTCCCGCAGGGCGTCAAGTTCGAAATACCGTTCGACAGTTCGCGTTTCGTCAAGATTTCCATCACGGAAGTGGCGGTAACGCTGCTGGAGGCGGTGTTTCTCGTGTTCCTGGTGATGTACCTGTTTCTGCAGAACATCCGCTACACCCTCATCCCGACCATCGTGGTGCCGGTCGCCCTGCTCGGCACCTTCGCCGTGCTCCTGGCGCTGGGGTTCTCGATCAACGTGCTGACCATGTTCGGCATGGTGCTGGTGATCGGCATCGTGGTGGACGATGCCATCGTGGTGGTCGAGAACGTCGAGCGCATCATGAGCGAGGAAGGCCTGCCGCCATTGCAGGCGACACGCAAGGCGATGGGGCAAATTTCGGGCGCCATCATCGGTATCACGGTCGCCTTGATTTCGGTATTCGTGCCGCTCGCCTTTTTCTCCGGATCCATCGGCAACATCTACCGCCAGTTTTCGGTCGTCATGGTGGCCTCCATCGGCTTTTCGGCATTCATGGCCCTGTCGCTTACGCCCGCCCTGTGCGCCACGCTGCTCAAGCCCGTAGAAGCCGGGCACCATCACGCGAAGGGCGGGTTTTTCGGCTGGTTCAACCGCGGCTTCGCGCGTACCGCCAAGGGTTACGAAGGCTGGGTCGCACGCATACTCCGGCGCACCGGGCGCTACCTGCTCATCTACCTGGCGATCATCGTCGCCGCGGGCCTGCTCTATATAAGGCTGCCGACCTCCTTCCTGCCGGGAGAGGATCAGGGCTACATGGTGGTCAATATCCAGCTTCCCCCTGGCGCCACGCAGGAGCGCGCACTCGCGGTGATGGAAAAAGTAGAAGCTTATGTGCTCAAACAGCCCGAAGTGAAGAGCATGGTCGGCGTGCTCGGCTTCAGCTTCTCCGGCCAGGGACAGAACGCGGCGCTGGCCTTCGTCACGCTGAAAGACTGGGCCGAGCGCGCAGGACCCGCGCATGCGGTCGAGGCCATCGCCGGCCGCGCCTTCGGCGCGCTGATGGGAATACGCGACGCGTTCATCTTTCCGCTCAGTCCGCCGCCGATACCCGAACTGGGCAGTTCGACGGGATTCTCCTTCCGCCTGCAAGACCGCGGCGGCAACGGGCACGACGCCCTGCTCGCCGCGCGCAATCAGATGCTCGGCATGGCCATGCAGAGCAAGGTGCTGACCCAGGTGCGCCCCGATGGTCTGGAAGACGCGCCGCAGCTGGAACTGAAGATCGACCGCGACCGCGCCAATGCGCTGGGCGTGAGCTTCGATGCGATCAACGCGACCATCTCCACCGCTCTGGGCTCGGCCTATGTCAACGATTTCCTGAACCAGGGGCGCCTGCAGCGCGTCGTGGTGCAGGCCGACGCGCCGGCGCGCATGCTGCCCGAAGACCTGCTGCGCCTGAACGTGAGCAACTTCGAGGGCAAGGTGGTGCCGCTGTCGGCATTTGCATCGACCGCCTGGGTGACCGGCGCCATGCAGACCGTGCGCTATAACGGCTATCCTTCCATGCGCATCAACGGCAACGCCGCACCCGGTTTCAGCACCGGGGCGGCGCTTGCAGAGATGGAGCAGCTCGCAACCAAGCTGCCGCCGGGCTTCGGCTATGAATGGACCGGCCTGTCGCGGGAGGAAAAGGTCGCCGGCGCGCAGGCGTTCGTTCTCTACGGCTTCGCCATACTCGCGGTGTTTCTGTGCCTTGCCGCCCTGTACGAAAGCTGGTCGATCCCGATGTCGGTGCTGCTGGTGGTGCCCCTGGGCGTGCTTGGCGTGCTGCTGGGCGTCACTTTGCGCGGTTACTCGAACGACGTGTACTTCCAGGTGGCCCTGATCACCATCATCGGCCTGTCCGCGAAGAACGCCATCCTGATCATCGAGTTCGCCAAGGATCTGCAGGCGCAGGGAAAGACTGCAGTGGAAGCGGCGCTCGCCGCGGCCCACCTGCGTTTCCGGCCGATACTCATGACCTCGTTCGCATTCATCCTGGGCACGCTGCCGATGGTGCTGGGCTCCGGCGCCGGTTCGGCCAGCCGGCACGTACTCGGCACCGGCGTGATCGGCGGCATGATTACCGCCGTCTCGCTGGCGGTGCTTTTCGTGCCGGTGTTCTTCGTCGTCGTGCGCAGATATTTCAAAGGCAGCGAGCGCCAGCGCCGCAAGTATGCCCACGAGGACGATGCCCCGCCGGCCACGGATCCGCCTGCCGCGGCAGAGGACAAAGGAGCGCAGCGATGAACGGCCTTCGCGTCTGCTCGGCCGCCGCTCTGGCTCTCTCCCTCGCCGCCTGCGCGCCGATGATCCCGAAGTACCAGCGTCCGGCGGCGCCGGTCGCGGCGGCCTACCCCGGAACCGTGGCGGCAAAGGAAGCGGCCGGTTCGGCCAGCGACGTCGAGTGGAAGAACTACTTCGGCGACGAGCGCCTGAAGCGCTTGATCGATGTCGCCTTGAAGAACAACCGCGACCTGCGCGTGGCCGTGCTCAACATCGAGCAGGCGCGCGCCCAGTTCCAGGTGCGGCGCGCCGACGAACTGCCCACGATCGGCGCCGGCGCCATCGGTTCGCGCCAGCCCAGCGGCAGCGGCAGCATCGTCAGCACCTATACGGCCGGCCTCTCGGTCGCCGCCTACGAGCTTGAGTTCTTCGGCCGCGTGCGCAGCCTGAGCGCGGCTGCGCTGGCGCAGTATCTGGGCACCGAGGAAGCGCGCAAGAACGTGCAGATCGCGCTGATCTCCGCGGTCGCGAACACCTACCTGAGCCTGCTGGCCGACGGCGAACTGCTCGCGGTCACGCGCAGCACGCTGCTCACGCGCGAAGAGTCGCTCAAGCTTACCAGGCTCAAGTTCGACGCCGGCGCGGCATCCGAACTCGACTACCGGCAGGCCGAATCGCTGCTCGAAGGCGCGCGCGCCGCCCTGGCCCAGTTGACACGCCAGCGAGCGGTCGACGAGAACGCACTGGTGCTGCTGCTCGGCGAATCGATGCCGGCGGATCTGCCGCCGGGCCTTGGCATCGCCAGTCAAACGCTGATCACCGAGTTGCCCGTCGGCCTCCCATCCGAGGTGCTCACCCGTCGTCCCGACGTGCGTCAGGCCGAACAGCAGTTGATATCGGCCAACGCCAGCATCGGCGCCGCCCGCGCGGCGTTTTTTCCGAGGATCACCCTGACCGGCAGCGCGGGCAGTGCCAGCACCCAGCTGTCCGGCCTGTTCAAGAGCGGATCCGCCGCGTGGTCGTTCTCGCCGCAACTGCTGCTGCCGATATTCGACGCCGGACGCAATCAGGCCAACCTGGATCTGGCGAACGTCAACCGCGATATCGCCATAGCGCAGTACGAAAAAGCGATCCAGACGGCGTTTCGCGAAGTCGCCGACTCCCTCGCCGGGCACGCGACGCTGGGCGAACAGGTGCGGGCGCAGGAAGCGCAGGCAAATGCCGAAGCCGCGAGATTCAAGCTCGCGGACCTGCGCTATAGCAACGGCGTGGCGAGCTACCTCGACGTGCTGGACGCGCAGCGCTCGCTGTTCGCCGCGCAGCAGGCCGTGGTGCAGGCGCGGGCCCAGCAAGCGCAGAACCAGGTCATTTTGTACAAAGTGCTGGGCGGGGGCTGGACGCCCCCTTGAACAGGCGCAAGCCCCCTGAAAACAACGGTGCGATTTTTCCAGCCGCCGGTTTCGGGCTCGCCGGGGAATTCACATATCGAGCGACTTGAGCAGTTCGTCGGTTTCGCTTGACTGCGCCTTGGGTGACGCCGCGGTCGATGCCTCGCTGGCTTGTGCGAACAGCTTGTCCGGATCGGGCGCATCCACGGGTTCGAAGTCGACCAGCTTGATGAACTCGGTCCTGTCGATGGCCAGTTCCAGGTAGAAAATGTTGTTGCTGCCGGTATAGAAGGTCACGCGGCGGGCCTCCGGATTGTCGAGATGTGTGTCCACGCTCAACATCACCTGCTTACTGAGGACCAGCATCTTGGGCTGGTTCTGGCTGATATGGATTTGCAGTTCGCGCCCCACCTTGCCCGAGAAATCCCCTACGACCTGGTTCATCAGTTCGCCCATCACATTGCTGACTTCGTCCGAGGTGAATGAACCGGCCAGCCCCTCCTTCGGAATGCCCATGTTCAGCATGTAGTTCTCGTACAGTTCCATCGCCGCCTGGGAAGAAAAATTGAGGATCACGAGACCGGAGAAGGCGCCATCGAACAAGGCAAAGCAGCCGATATCCGGCTTGAGGCAGGTCTTGGTGATCCGCTGGACCATGCCGGAATAGCGGACCTGGCTGTTGGTTGCCGCGGTCAGGACGTTGGTGATCGAGTTGCACAGGCTCCTCAGCAGATCTTCGGTGCCGAAAACGACGGAGGTTTTTTGCGTATCCATGATTCTTTTGCACCCTTGCAATAGGAGGGGAAATGCCCGATTTATATCATAGCCAACGAATATTGCATTGGATTCGCTCTCCGAGGGCCTCTAGAATGCCCGGGTCGCGTCGAAAATTTTGGCAGCCATTCGGAGCAATCAATGACAATTGACTTCGCCACCATGGTCAACGCCCTTCCGGGTTGGGTAAAGGAGATGGGGATCGTGATCCTCGCGGCGACGCCCGAAGAGGTCAGCTGCGAGTGGGTCGTGAGCGAAAAACACCACCAGGGCTACGGCATCGTGCACGGCGGCGTGCATTGCGGCGTGATCGAGACGCTCGCCTCCATCGGTGCCGCAGTCGTCGCGCACCCGCGAGGCCAGCGCATCGTCGGCCTGGAGAACAGCACGTCCTTCATCCGGGCCGTGCGCTCCGGAAAGCTGCACGCATTGGCAAGGCCCGTTACCCGAGGACGGACGAGCCAGGTATGGGAGGCGTGGATTCGCGATGAAAAAGAGCAGCTCGTGGCGCAGGGACGCGTGCGACTGCTTTGCGTGGACGAGAAGCGCGAACTCGGGTGACGAATTCCGGCTTTGAGCCCCGCCCTACCTCTCCACGTGCGCAAGCGGAGGTTCTGCATTTGCGCTTGCCAGAAAGCAAATGGCCCGGTGCAAGCGTGTCATCCCGCGCCGCGCGGCTCAGGGCATGACCTCGACGTACTCGTAGACCGGGCAGCCCGCGACCACGTCGCGCACCGCCAGGGGCATGCGCGCGTACCAGGCGTGCGGATCGTGCCGGTCTACCTCCTCGCCCAGGAATCTCACCAGATCGCAGATCGGCTCCACCACGCTTTCGCGGTAGGTTTGCTCGCCCTTTACGTAAGCCAGATACAGGTTCTTCATGCAATTGCGGCGGCAGAACTTGAACGCGCCGCAGCGCTCGCAGGGCATGTCCGGATGCGGTTGCAGCGGGCTGCGCCTGAGCCAGTTCGCAACCACGTCGCCCTGCAGCATCTCCGGCAGATATAACAGGTCCGGGCAGGGGTAGATCTTGCCGTCGGGCATGACGTTCAGGATATGCGTGGACGTGCGGCATTGCGTCATCCCTGCGCACAACTCCTCCGCGCGCGAGGGCAGCACCTTGTTGCGCACCGTACCCATGATCGGGATGAAGGGATAGAGCGTGTCGCCGGCGAAGAACCGCTCCACCAGTTTCGCGATCACCTCGCGCTTTTTGACGAGCGCCTCCTCGGCGTATGCGCCCTCCTGCGCCACGAACTGAAAATAGATGTAATCGAAGTACTGCGTCAGCTGGTCCAGTTCCTCGAAGCTGGTGTCCGCGCTGCTCCAGGTGACGCGCGCCGTCAGCGTGCCGCCCAGCCGCGAACGGATTGCGCGGACGTTCTTTACTACCTGCCGGTAGATGCCGCGCCCGCGATAGCCGTCGGTAACGCTCTCGCCGCCGTCGATCGACACCAGGATATTGGACAGCCGCGCCAACACCCAATCCGGCAGATCGTCAAGCAGCGTGCCGTTGGTCTGCAGCTGAAAGCGATACTCCGGATAGCGCCGCATCACCGCGATCATCAGGTCGAGGTTCAGCGTCGGCTCGCCGCCGTAGAAGGTGATGTAGATCTCCTTGCCGGCGAGCTGCGCCTCGATGAAGGCATCCAGCTGATCGAGCGTATAGGTGATCTCGCGCTGCGAGCCGAGCACCTCGCCCACGCCGAGGGAGCAATAGGTGCACTTGAGGTTGCAGCGCAGCGTGGTGAGCAGCTGCAGTTCGACGCGATTGCCCAGAATGGCCGGGCACTGCGCCTCCGACCCCGGCACAGCGGACTCTCTTGCTTTCACGATCATGATTTCCAATTCCCTGCCGCCAACAGGCGCGGCGTGCCTCGAGCTAGCCGGGACGGTGCAATTCCACCGGATTGCGGGTAAATGTACGCCGGCCCTTCCTGTAGCCGGCCAGCGTCGGCGCGATCTCGCGCAGCGCATCCACCACGGTGGGCGCATCGACCAGCACGAAATCGGCCGGGTTGCCGGTTGCAATGCCGTAATCGGCCCTGCGCATCAGTTTCGCCGATCCCCGGGTAAGCATGTTCCACGTGTCGCGCAGATCGTCCGGCATGGCGCGCTGGACGATGTTGGCGTAGAGATTGGCCTGCCGGATCAGCTGTCCGTCGCCCATGGGGGTGAACGCGTTGAGTATGTTGTTGGAACTCACCGAGCAGTTGACGCCCAGCCGCACCAGGCGGTTTGCGTCCACCACGCCGCGGCGCACGTTGAACTCCTGGTCACGCCCGGACAGATACAGGTCGGTGGACGGCAGCACGGTCAGCGCCACGCCGCTGTCGCGCAGGAGTTGCGCGATCTTGTCGAAATCCGCAACGGGCATGGTCGAGATTTTCGAGACATGGCCGATGGCCACCCGGCCGCCCCAGCCGTATTTCTGCGCCAGTTCGCACACCAGCAGGGTGTCCAGGTGCGATGCCGACGAACCGGAATCCAGATGCATGTCGATATCCACGTCGAACTCGCGCGCAAGTTCGAACACGCGCCTGATCTGGGCTGCAGGGTCCGCATCGTAGGTCGGCGCCGCGCCGATCACGCGCGCGCCGTCCTTCAGCGCGCGGACCATCATTTCCTCCGTGCCCGGATTGTTCAGCATCCCCTCCTGCGGCATGACGCAGATCTCCATGTCGACAGCCCAGGCGTACTCCTTTATCAACGCCTTTACGCCCTCGAAGCCGCGCATTCCGACCTTGGGATCGACCTCCACATGGGTGCGCATCAGCGTGCAGCCGTGCGCGATGCATTTTTCCAGGGTGCGCCGGGCGCGCTCATGCACGTCCTCGACCGTGAACGTGTGCTTGATCGAGGACACGCGCGCCATCGCGCCGTGCGGAAAGCGAGTGGTTTCGCATTCGCAGCGGTCGATGGTGCAGGCCTTGTCCAGATGAATGTGCGTTTCCACGAAGCCCGGCGAAACGAGGCGTCCGCCGGCGTCCAGCGTTTCCCGCGCCGACCCTGCGAGCCCGGGCTGGATCGCGGCAAAACGCCCGTCCCGTATGCCTAGATCAACCGGTGGCGCCTCGGCGTCCGCGTCGGCAAGGCGCGCATTGCGTACGATCAGGTCAAAAGTCATGTCTGCTTTCGCTCGGGAATAGGACTGTCAGATCGACAGCGCCGGGAGATCGACCCAGCGCCGTTCTGCGTGGCTGCGGTAACACCCGTCCACCAGCTGCAACCCCTTTGCGCCCTCGATCAGGGGCGACGGAAAAGGCGCACCGTCTGCAACATGCCGCAGGAACAGCTCCCAGCCCGCACGATATGGATTCTGATAGGCGTCCACGTCCGGAACCAGCTGCCATTGATCGTCGAAGTTTTCGCTCCGCTCCGCTTCGATGTTCCACTGCGGACTGGGCGTCGCCGCAAGCGGCTGCACGCTGCAGCGATGCAAGCCGCACGAGACCGAGCCCTGCGTGCCGTCGATCTGCAGGGTGAACATGTCGTCGCGCTTGACGCGCGTGGCCCAGGACGAGTTGACCTCCACCAGTGCGCCGCCGGCCAGTTCGAAAGTCGCGAGCGCCGAGTCTTCGACATCCACGGCGTAGGGCTGGCCGGCCTCGTCGCGCCGCTGCGGCACCAGCGTGGCCACTCGGCAGGACACCGCGCGGATGTCGCCCAGCAGGCGGTCGATGATGTAGCGCCAGTGCGGAAACATGTCCAGCACCAGCCCGCCGCCGTCGCACCTGCGATAGTTCCAGCTCGAGCGCTGCGCCGGATAGAGTTCGCCGTCGAACACCCACCAGCCGAAATCCAGCTTCGCCGAAAGGATCTTCCCCAGGAATCCGGACCCGATCACCTTGCGCATCTTGTGCAGGCCGGGCAAAAAAAGCTTGTCCTGCACCACGCCGTGCCTGACGCCGGCGCGCTGCGCCGCCGAGGCAAGTTCCAGGGCGTGCACCAGCGAATCTGCGACCGGCTTTTCCAGATAGACGTGCTTGCCCGCTGCAATCGCCTTCTGCGCGCGCTCGAACCGCCCTGCGGTCACGCTGGCATCGAAATAGATTTCGTTGGCTTTGTCGGCGAGCAGCGGGGCGCTGTCCGTGCTCCAGCTCAAACCGTGCGCGGAGGCCAGCGTCTTCAGCTTATCGGGATTTCTGCCCAGCAATACCGGTTCCGGCGTCAGCCTCTCGCCCCCTTTGAGCGCTATGCCGCCCTGGGCCCGAATCGCAAGCAGGGCGCGCAGGTGCTGCGCATTGCCGAGACGGCCGGTCGCGCCTTCGAAAATGATGCGGATTGCCTTTGATGTCATGGGTCTACGGGGCCCCTATTCAGTGACCGCGCACGGGAAACGGAAAGAACCGGTTCTCGCACGGCGGCCCGTCCGCAACGTGCATGATCCGGTCGTCGAGGTCGATCAGCACAGCGCCCGCCGTCATGGTCCGCTTGGACTCGGGCTGGCGCGGGTCCGGGTGCCGGCAGAGCGAATGCGGCGCGCTGAAGTGGTCGCGCATCGCCGCCTGCATGCGTTCGATGTCGATGCGACCACCGCCCTGCTGCAGCAGCCGACGGATTCTTGCGGCGCGAAACAGCGTGTTCGGCGCGATCTTTTCCATCTGCGATTCGCCGTGTCCGGCGCTGATGAAATGGTTCGAATGGCTGACGATGCCGCCGACCGGATGCAGATAGCTCACGTGGTCGGGACTGGTTTCGAAATCGATGATTTCGCCGCCCGCCGCACCGATCACGAAATTGGCGGAACAGGTGCGGTGCGTTGCCACGATGGACGAAAGGGCCTGGTCGTAGCGCTCGGCGTCGAGCACTTCGCGACAGCGCATGTGAAAGGGTTTCTGGTAAGGGTTGGCTCCGTCATGGCTGGACGCGAGCCCGTTCTCCACCAATCCGATGCCGCACTCGTTCACGCCCATCTTGCCGCCGACTATTCCCGCTTCAGTCATGCAGACAAGGGCGGGTTTGGACGTACGCTCGATGCGCAACACCAGCGTGTGCCGGTGCACGCCCTCCAGCCAGTCCCAGTTCTGTCCTAGCCAGGTATGGCCGTCGGCGCACACTTCCGGCAACAGGCCGAAGGTGGTGCAGCCGTCGGTCTCTGCCGCCGCGCGCCCCTGGCTGCGCGCGTCCTTGCCGAAGATCATGAAGGCGATTTCATAGCGCGCATTGAGAAGGCCGACGGCGTCTTCCGACTGCGCCGCGCCCCTGGCGATCCCGCGCATCTCTTCGACGTATTCGGGGTTCTGCGCCTCCATCGACTGCAGCCAGCGGCGCGCTTCGTCAAATGCTTCGCCACGCGCAAGGCCCGAGGCCTCGAAACGGCGCAAATAGGTCTCCACGTTCGCCGCGACATCCGCGCTGAACGCCTTGCCGTGGGCAAGCCCGCGCTCGAACGCATCGTCGCCGACGGTCAGGCAGGGCATGCGATCTCTCGTCGTCATGCAGGGGCCCTCTCGAGCAGGCAGGCGATCACCTCGTCCGAGTGCACCACCCAGCCCAGCGCCGCGGCTATCAACTTGATTGCCGCGGCGTGATATTCCGGGCCGTTCATGCTGGCGCAGACGTCCTCCAGCACCACCACGCGGTAGTCGCGGTTGAAGGCCTCGAAGCAACTGCAAAGCACGCAATTGTTCGTGTTCACGCCCGCGATCACCAGCGTTTCGATGTGCAGGTTTCGCAGCAGCAGTTCCAGATCGGTGTTGTCGAAAGGGCTGTAACGGTGTTTGAAAACGGTGAAATCCCCCGGGCGAGGTGCAAGCGCGGCCACGATCTGCGTGACGGGCGCGCCTTCGACCGCCAGCGACTTGCGCTGCTTGCCCAGGCCGGGAATGGCGCGGCTGTGCTGTGCCATCCAGAACGGGTTCTTGTTGTCCACGATTTCGCCGCTGCGCGCGTCCTGCCGATGGTGCGTGCGCACGAAGATCACCGGACGGCCGCCGGCCGAGAACGCGTCGCGCACCTGCGCCGCACGCTCGATGATCCGCGCCGCTTCCTTCTCTTCGACCAGCAGGTGTCCGATCGAGTGGTCGAGGTGCGAACGGTTCATGTCGACCAGCAGCAGCGCGCTGCGCGGCAGCCACGACGGATCGAATTCCCGGGCGCCGGCGCTCACAGCATCACCTTGTACAGTTCGCGGTTGATCTGGCCGACGGTATGGATGAACTGATCCGACAGCCGGGTCTCCTGGTTGCGCGGGCGCGGCAGGTCGATGTCGTACACCTTGTGGATACGGCCCGGGCGCGCCGACATCAGCACCACGCGGTCGGACAGCAACACCGCTTCGGCCAGAGAGTGGGTGATGAATATCACCGTTTTCCGGTAGCTCTCCCAGATGCGCATCAGCTCGAAGGCCATGCGGTCGCGCGTGATTTCGTCCAATGCCGCGAACGGCTCGTCCATGAGCAATATCGCCGGGTCCAGCGCCAGTGCGCGCGCCAGCGAAGCGCGCTGCTGCATGCCGCCTGAAAGCTGGTGCGGCAGTTTTCTTTCGAAACCCTTGAGGCCGACGATCTCGAGGAGGCTGCTCACGTTTTGCGTGCGCACCGCCTGCGCGTCCTTGGCCGCGACCAGGTCCTCCAGCAGCCGCACGTTGCTTTCGATGTCCAGCCAGGGCATCAAGTTGGCTTGTTGCGACACCAAGCCGATGCGTCCGGCGCGCCGCAGCGTCCCGGGCGCGTCATCGTTGATCCTGACCCGGCCGCGCGTGGGCGGCATCAGGTCGGCGACCACGCGCAGCAGCGTGCTCTTGCCGCAGCCGGAAGGGCCGACGAGAGAAACGAACGAGCCGTCGGCGATCTCCAGGTCGATCGGAGCCAGGGCATGGACCGGCTCGCGCGAGCCGACGCCATAGGTCACCTCGACCGCCGAAATGGAAATGCCGGCGCGGGTTCCGCTATCCGCCATCACGCAGCTTCACTTCGCCGGCTGTTTGATGACGTTCGCCAGCGTCTTGGCTTCGTCCAGAGCCTCGACGAACACGTTGGTGTACATCTCCTTCGGATTCGGCTTCTTCGGCAGGTCGCCCGATTCGGCGAGAATGTTGATGGACGACTGCCATTTCTCGTCGTTCATCAGGCCGAAGCGCTGCGCGTAATCCGGCGACTTGTACAGGTCGTAGATCATCCGCAGTTTTCGCGCTTCGAGCTTCAGGTCACGATCGGGGGACACTGCGACCACCTCTTTCATCGCCGCCTCGGTGTTGTCGTGCGTCCAGATCATGCTCTTCATGGTCGCCCGCACGAAGCGCTTGACCAGGTCCGGGTTGCTCTTCAAGAGCGCCTCGCTGGTATAGAAGACCGTGCCGTAGAACTTCACGCCGTAGTCGCGCACCGGCATCACGTTGACCGGGAATCCCTTCTGCTCCAGCGTCAGCGCCTGGCCGAAGGAGTAGCCGAACAGTCCGTTCACCTGCCCCGCCGCCAGCATCTGCACCTCGGCGCCGCGTGCCACCATCACGAATTCGATGTCTTTGCGGGTGAGGCCGCCCTTGTGCAGGACCGGCTCGACCAGGCCGATGACGTTGGACTGGAACCACGCGAGCTTCATGCCTTTCATCTTTTCCGGGCTGTCGATGCCGGCCTTTTTCAGGGTGATCACCGAAAACGGATTGTCCGGCTCGTCGGCCATGATGGCGACGACGGGAATTCCGCTGGCCCGCGCCTTCACGAACGAATCCGCATTGGCGAGACCGAACTGCTCGCGCCCCGTGCCGATAAAGACCTCGTTCTGCTGGCCTGCCGACGGCGGCCGGATTTCGAGATCGATGCCCTCCTGCGTGTACATACCCTGCGCCTTGCCGCCGAAAAGCGGGCCGTGCATGCCCCAGGGCGTGAAGTTGATGCGCAGCGACACCTTGTCGGCTGCGCTGGCGGCACCGGAGCAAAGCAGCGCGGCTGCGGCCAGAAACAAAGCGGCGGAGAAGACTCGAATCGCCGCGCAGTGTGTTGTATGCAAAATATTCTCCTTAGAGGCCATTTCCAAATTAACTGTCATTCCGAAGCCGAAGGCTGAGGAATCTGCTTTTTGTTTGATTCAGAAGCAGATTCCTCGCGAAGTTTATCCCCGGACGGGGACTCGGAATGACAATTTATGGAATTTTCATTCTGAAATACGCTTTTGGACCATGAACAAGAAAACGGGTTGCTGCGACCGGAACTGTGCTGATCGTTCATACCTGCGCGGTCGAATCATTGATTCCGGTGCGCCAGGAAATGCGCCGCTCCAGCCACGACATCAGGTTGAAGAACGCGGTGCCGATGATCGCCAGCGCGATGATCGCGGCAAACGACCTCGCAGTGTTGAAATTGAAGCTACCCGAGAGCACGAGATAGCCCAGCCCGTTCGAGGCCGCCAGCCATTCGGCGACGATGGCGCCGAGCACCGCCAGCGTCGTGGCGATCCGCAGGCCGGCGAATATGTAGGGTATGGCGTAGGGTTGGCGCAGCTTGAACAGCATTTGCCGTTCGGTCGCGGCAACCGAATGGAAAACGTCGTAGAGGCCGCGGTCCACTTCCTTGAATCCCGCCATGGTGTTGATGACGATGGGGAAAAAAGCGATCGACATGACCACCAGGATCTTCGATCCCATTCCGGCGCCGACCCAGACCAGGATCAAGGGCGCGATGGCGATCTTGGGAACGCTTTGCAGTCCGACGAAAATCGGCATGATCAGGCGCTCGAACAACGGAAAGCGGATCATCAGCGCCGAAACGAAAAGGGCGAATACCACTGCGGCGACGTAGCCGGTCAGGACGGCCCAGATGGTCGCGAGCGAGTGCATCTGAATCAGCGACCACTCCTTGACCACGAGTTTGGCGATTTCGCTGGGCGCCGGCAACAGAAAGGAGGGAATGTCGAATGCCAGCACCATCGCTTCCCACAACGCCACCAGCACGACGATGAGCAGGGTCGAACTCCAGCGCTCCAGCGCGCGCCAGGCGCCGCGGGCGCTCGACGCTGCCGGCACCGGGGCCTCTTTTCCCGCGATCGTCATCCCCGCACCTTGCAGCGCCACGATCGGCCAACCGGATTAAAATGCATATTGTCCATTACAAAACGAGGGGACATATCCCCTCCTGCTCACCTGGATTGGAGGCCATGCCGGTAATTTCCGAATTGGCCAAATAAGAACTGCCACCCCCGTCAACGCTTCAGCCCCCGCCCCCGCCGATGCTCTCGCCGCCATTTTCCTGCACCGTTGATTCGCACCGATAATTGTACCGCGTATAGAGGACTGCCATGCCCCGTCATATTGTCTGCCTGACCTTCGATTTCGATGCGCAATCCGGTTTCATCTCCCGCGGTCTGAGCACGCCGACACCGCTTTCGCGCGGCGAGTTCGGCATCACGGGTTCGCGCCGCATCCTGGATCTGCTCAAGCTCCACGCCCTTCCCAGCACCTGGTTCGTGCCCGGATTCACCATCGAAACCTATCCCGCCGCGTGCGAGGCGGTGGTGAGCGACGGCCATGAAATCGGCCACCACAGCTGGGCTCACGTCCCGCCTGCCAGCCAGACGCGGGAAGAAGAGGAGGCGGACATGGTGCGCGCCAACGATGCGATCGTGCGCCTGACTGGGCGCAAGGCCAGGGGCTACCGCTCGCCGGCCTGGGACTTGAGCGCCAACACCATTGAGCTGCTGCTGGCCCAAGAATTCGAGTACGACAGCAGCCTGATGGGCGCGGACTACATTCCCTATCGCGCCAGGCTCGGCGACGTGGTCGAACTGGGGAAGCCCTACCATTTCGGCGAGCCGACGTCGCTCATGGAAATGCCGATCAGTTGGACCATGGACGATCATCCCCACTTCGAGTATTGGCGGCTGCCCAACACGGTGATGCCCGGATTGCAGTCGCCGCGCACGGTCATGCAGGGCTGGATGGACGAATTTCTCTACATGAAGAAGAGCGTGGACTGGGGCATTCTCACCTACACCATGCACCCTTACGTCATCGGCCGCGGCTACCGCATGCTCGCCCTCGAAGAGTTGCTGGCAGGGCTGGCGCGCGAAGGCGCCGTCTTCATGACCATGGAACAGGCGGCTGCGGAAGCGCGATCGCGCCTCTTCGGCGGGAAGTAACGGAAGGATGCGAAATCGTCGTATCCGACACAATTTGCAAGGAGAGCGCAAATGCTGCAGACCAGATTCACACAGTTGTTCGGAGTCGAACACCCGATAGTCCAGGGCGGCATGCAGTGGGTGGGACGCGCCTCGCTGGTATCGGCGGTGGCCAACGCGGGCGCGCTCGGCTTCATCACCGCGCTGACCCAGCCGACGCCGGAAGATCTGGAGAAGGAGATCAAGCGCTGCCGCGACATGACGGACAAGCCCTTCGGCGTCAATCTCACCATACTCCCGGCGCTCAAGCCGCCGCCCTACGCCGAGTACCGGCAGGCGATCATCGAATCCGGCGTCAAGATCGTGGAGACCGCCGGCTACAATCCCCAGGAGCACATCGCGGAACTGAAAAAACACGGCGTCAAGGTGATACACAAGTGCACCGCCGTGCGCCATGCGCTCAAGGCGGAAAAGATAGGCGCCGACGCGATCTCGATCGACGGTTTCGAATGCGCCGGCCATCCGGGCGAAGACGATATTCCCGGCCTGATCCTGATTCCGGCTGCGGCGGACAAGGTCACCATCCCGATGATCGCCTCGGGCGGATTCGGCGACGGCCGCGGCCTCGCCGCGGCGCTTGCACTGGGCGCCGAGGGCATCAACATGGGCACGCGCTTCATGTGCACCGTGGAATCGCCCATCCATCAGAAAATAAAGGAGCAGATTCTCGCCAACGACGAACGCTCTACCGACCTGATCTTCCGCACGCTGCACAACACCGCCCGCGTCGCCAGGAACGCCGTCAGCCGGGAAGTGATCGGGGTGGAGCGCAAGGGCGGCGCCACCATCGACGACGTCAAACATCTGGTTTCGGGCCAGCGCGGCCGCGCCGTCTACGAGGAAGGCGATCCGGATTTCGGTATCTGGGCCGCGGGAAGGGTCCAGGGCCTGATCCACGACATCCCGACCTGCGCACAACTGGTCTCGCGCATCGTCGCCGAGGCGGAGGCGATCATCGCCTCGCGGCTGGCGGGCATGATGCGCGCGGGGCGGTAAGGACCTCCCGCGCGTGCTGTCCCGAGGCTCGGGCCGCCTCAGCGCGTCACGGCTTTCGCCTGCCAGATCTCCGCGGCATACTGCTGGATGGTGCGGTCACTGGAGAATTTCCCCATGTTGGCGACGTTCAGGATGACCTTGCGCAACCATTGCTCCTGATTGCCGTAGGCCGCTTCCACCTCTTTCTGGCAGGCGAGGTAGGAGCCGTAATCGGCCAGCAGCAGATAGTGGTCGCCGTGCGTGAGAAGATTGTCCACGATGGGCCTGAACCGGTCGGGCTCCTCCGGTGAAAAGTAGCCCCTCGCGATCATGTCGACGGCCTGGCGCAATTCATCGTTCGCCATGTAGTAATCCGTCGGCCGGTAACCGCTGGTGCGCAGCCGGCCGACCTGATCGGTGGTCAGGCCGAAGATGAAGATATTGTTCTCGCCGACCTCGCTCCTGATCTCGACGTTGGCACCGTCCATGGTCCCTATGGTCAGCGCACCGTTCAGCGCCAGTTTCATGTTGCTCTGCTCCGACAGGTCTGCGGCGGGAATCAGGTACTCGGCCACGGAAACGCCGTAATTGGGCACGAATACCAGCTTCAGCCGGCCCTGGATGCGCATGTCGTTGTTCACGATGTCGGCCACGTCGTTGATCAGCTTGATGATCAGCTTCGCCATGGCGTAGCCCGGCGCCGCCTTGCCGGCGAAAATCACCGTGCGCGGCACGGTCTCGCTGTGGGGGTTGTCGCAAAGCCGTTTGTACAGCGTCACCACGTGCAGCACATTGAGCAACTGGCGCTTGTATTCGTGGATGCGCTTGATCTGCACGTCGAACAGCGAATCGACGTCGATGTCGATATCCATGCAATGCTTCATTTCCGCCGCAAACCGTTGCTTGTTGGCGCGCTTTACCGCGGCGAATTCCTGGCGGAACTGGGCGTCCTCCGCCAGCGGGATCAGGCGCCGCAGCTGGTCCAGGTCCTTGATCCATCCGTCGCCGATGCGCGAGGTGATCAGGGCGGAGAGCAGCGGGTTCGCCTGGTTCAGCCAGCGGCGGGGCGTGATGCCGTTGGTCATGTTGACGATCTTGCCCGGGAAATAGCGGTCGAAATCGGCGAAGATGGTCTGCCTCATGAGCTCGGTGTGGATCTGCGCCACGCCGTTGACCCGGTGGCTGCCGACGACCGCAAGATGCGCCATGCGCACCCGCCTGCCCTGGTCCTCGCCGATGATGGACATGCGCTGGCGCAGCTCGTTGTCGCCGGGAAAACTGTGCATCACCCCCTTGAGGAAGCGGTGGTTGATTTCGTAGATGATCTGCAGATGGCGCGGCAGTATCTGTTCGAACATCGCAACAGGCCAGGTTTCGAGCGCTTCCGACATGAGCGTATGGGTGGTGTAGGAGAAGGTGCGGGTGGTGATGTCCCACGCCCTGCTCCATTCCAGATGGTGGACGTCCACCAGTATGCGCATCAGTTCCGCGATGGCGATCGAGGGATGGGTGTCGTTCAACTGGACCGCCACCTTGTCCGGAAGCTCGTCGAAGTTCTTGTGCAGTTTGGAAAAACGAAACAGAATGTCCTGCAGCGAAGCGCTGACGAAAAAATGCTGCTGTTTCAGGCGCAATTCGCGGCCCATGGCGGTGGAATCGTCGGGGTAGAGCACCTTGGACAGGTTTTCCGATTCGTTCTTGTCCTCCACCGCCTTGATGTAGTTGCCCTCGTTGAAGTATTTCAGCTCGAAATCGCGCGACGCCTTTGCCGCCCACAAACGCATGTTGTTCACTGTCGACGTGGCGAACCCCGGAATGGGCGTGTCGTAGGCCATCGCCATCACGTCTTCGGTGTCCACCCAGTGGTGGCGCAGCACGCCGTCTTCGTCCGAGAACTCCACCACGCGGCCGCCGAACTTGACCTGGAACAGCACTTCGGGCCGGGCGAATTCCCAGGGATTGCCGTAGCGCAGCCAGTTGTCCGGGTGCTCAACCTGCCGGCCGCCCTCGATGCGCTGCGAGAACATGCCGTATTCGTAGCGTATGCCGTAGCCGTAGCCTGGAATGTTCAGCGTCGCCATCGAATCCAGAAAGCAGGCCGCGAGCCGTCCCAAGCCGCCGTTCCCGAGCGCCGCGTCCGATTCGATTTCGGATACCTGGCGCAGATCGAGGCCGTGCTTGTGCAGGGCCTGGCGGCACTCCTTTTCGAACGAAAGGTTGAGCAGCCCGTTCATGAGCGTGCGGCCCATCAGGAATTCCATCGACAGGTAGTACACCCGTTTCGCGTCCGCAACGTAATAGCTGCGCATGGTTTCCATCCAGCGCTCGATCAGACGGTCGCGCGTCATGAACGCCGTCGCATAGAACCAGTCGCGCGCGGTCGCCGTGACGGCATCCTTGCCTACCGAGAACACCAGGCGATGGGCAATGGCCTTGTGCACCGATTCCGTGTCGACGCCTGCAAGCTTGTCGCTGAAGAGTGATTGCAGCAGTTGCTTTGGCACGATGGCCTCCAGTCGTTAAGTCCAGCGGTCGTTGAGTTCAGCAGTCGTTAAATCCAAATTCGTCCATGCGCAGAATGTGCGGCCGGCGACCGCCCCCCCGATCAAGCCGACCCCGCCGCGATATCGCTCGCCTCGCGCGCCAGTCTGGCGACGCGCTTCCAGTCGCGCGACTTGATCGCGTCGGCCGGCGTCAACCAGGAACCGCCGACCATGGCCACGTTCGTCTGCTGCAGGAACAGTTTCAGCGTCTCCGCGGAAACGCCCCCGGTCGGACAAAAGCGCACGCCGGCAAACGGCGAAGCCAAAGCCTTCAGCATCGCCAGCCCGCCCACCTGCCCAGCCGGAAACAGCTTCAGCAGGGAGTAGCCCTGCTCCTGCGCCGCGATCACCTCCGACGGCGTCATCACGCCCGGAATGAAGGGCAGCGCGCTGGCGCGCGCGGCGGCGGCGAGCGCCGGCGTCAAGCCGGGGGATACGGCAAAGCGCGCACCGGCTGCGGCGACGCGGCTGAAGTCCTCCGGACGGGTCAGGGTGCCGGCGCCCACGCACATGCCTTCGAGCCCTGCCCGGACTTTCGCTATCGCGTCGAGGGCGCAGGCGTGGCGCAGGGTAATTTCCATGGCGTCGATTCCACCCTCGAGCAGCGCTTCGGCCAGAGGCAGCGCAAGGTCGGCATCGTCCAGGACTACGACGGGCAGAACGCGTGTATTGAATACTGTAACCAGGGACATGCGCGCGATTCTTAAAGTAGTTCTGACGGAGAAGCAGAGTCTAACTCTACATCAGTCAAAGGGCTCTGGCTTGATATTCGTCATGCTTCCGTACCTCGCCTTACACACGAATTGGGCCGCGAAAACCCCGTTGTTCCGCCCTTGGCTTCCGCCGGATAGTGCCGATAATCATAAACAGAGGCGGTGCGCATACCGCCCACACAGCGTCCTGAAACGCAGTGCTCCGCAAAGGAGGTTGCCATGTCCCGGCAGTTGGCTTTGCCCCTGGAGGCAGATTCACGAAAGGATGTTCCCCTGCGTCAAGCCTGGGTTCGAAGCGGCCTGGCGCTGCCCTACGAACTGGCCGTGCAGGACCGCGCGATCGCGATATGCCTGCGCTGCCTGGCCGACGCGATGCGAAGCAAACACAGAAGGAAACGCCGTGGGTAATGTGGCACGACTATGGAATCCCCGCGGCGACCCCCGCCTGCGCCGCTACTGGATTTCGTTCGAAGACCGAATCCTCATCGGCAATGACAAGTTCGAGCAGGCCGGGGTTCTTTCGCTTCGACCATCCTGCGACGGCGTGCTGCGCGCGCACCTGTGCGTCACGGGCAGGGAGACCGAACTGGCGATCGAGGCCGGCAGCGATATCACCGTCCGCGTAGACGAACTGGAACTGTTCATCGGCGTGAAAGCCATCGACGGCGAGCGCATGCTGGTCGCGTTTGGCGTACCGTCCGGCTCGCGCGTGAACATCACCCTCGAGGAAGGGGCAGGCCAGCGATCCGGGTGCGCGCCGGAGCAGTCGCGCTGCCGCGCACGAACCGGCCGCAGAACAAGCAGGGACGCGGGTTTCAGGCTGGTCACGACGGGCGACGCCCGCACTGCCTGTACCGATCTGAACTGAACTGCGACAACGCAAACAAGCTGCAGGCAGATTCCAGGCGCATGCGCGCGCCGCGGTTCGCCCGTACTTACCGCACCATAGGCGACGGCAGGTCTACTGTCGCTCGTACAAACGGAAACGCACCGGCA
This sequence comes from Pseudomonadota bacterium, assembly GCA_026399375.1. Classification (GTDB taxonomy): domain Bacteria; phylum Pseudomonadota; class Gammaproteobacteria; order Burkholderiales; family SG8-39; genus 2-12-FULL-64-23. The sequence continues at coordinate 3,396 of JAPLRD010000170.1, read as the reverse complement.
GCAAGGCCTCGCGCGGCACGGACTTGGGCAGCGCGCGCAGCGTCCTGGCGGCACGCAAGGCGGCATCGTCGAGCAGGGCATGACCACTGCTCGCCTCGACCCTGGCGGCGACGGGATTTCCGGACGCATCGAGGAACAGCAGCACCATGACCCGCCCTTCCAGGCCGCGCGCGATCGCCTCCGCCGGATAAAGCAGTTCCCGGGCCAACTGCGCTTCAGCCCGGCGCGTCGCCTCCTCCACCGGCTCCGTCCCGGCATCAAAGGCGAAGCCGCCGCGCGAGGCGATCACCGCAGGCCGCTCTCGCGCCGGCGTCTCGCGCATACGCGGTACCGGCGGCCGCATCTCCTTCTGCTGCGCCAGCTCCGGCGGCATCAGCGGCAGTTGATCCTCCCATATTTCATTGGCCTGCAGCACGACCTCGAGCCGCTGCTCCGGCGACTGCTGCGCCCCCGGCGCCGATGGCAGGATGAGCAAGTCGCCCGCGGCAAGCAAAATCGCGTGCAGGGAAAGCGACAAGACCAGGGCCTTGCCCAGAACCGGATCGGCGAAGCGCATGCAGGTTGGCGGAAAAACTGGTTTCGACAGACAATAATCGCCCCAGCCGGGCAAATCTTGCAAGGGAATAATGTGGCGATGACCGGGAACTCATGAAACAGGCGTCCTGGATATTCCTGGCGGCGGTTCTGGCGGCGCTCGCCTTCGCGCAACCCGTGCGCGCGGAACTTCCCGATCCGATCCGCTTCGGCGTGCGCATGGAGGCCGGCGACATCGCGCAGGCGCGCGAATGGCTGGACGCCGGCCTCGCGCCGGACTTCCTCGCCGATCGCATCGGCACCGGCCTGATGATCGCCGCCTGGGAGGGCAACATTCCGCTGATGGATCTGTTCGTCGCACGCGGAGCCGACGTCAACAAGACCAATGCGGCGGGCGAACAGGCCTTGCTGCACGCGGCCTGGCGCGGCAAACTGGACGCGGTGAAGTGGCTGCTGGCGCGAGGCGCCCAGATCAATCGCGGTCCGCAGCAATGGACCGCCCTGCACTACGCCGTGTTCGCAGGCCACGAAGAAACCGCCCGCTACCTGATGGATCGCGGCGCTGACATCAACGCGCGCAGCACCAACGGCTCAAGCGTGCTGATGATGGCGGTCTACGAGGGGCACGAATCGCTGGCACGCAAGCTGATCGAGCGCGGCGCCGACCGGGGCGTACGCAACGACCGCGGCGACGGCGCGCTCGAATGGGCGATGAAATACAACCGCCTCGGCATCGCCCGGCTGGTGAGCGATCCCACGCAATTCGCGGCGGCCGCCAGCCTGCCGAAGGAGCGCTGGGGTGAACCGGTGCGTTCGGTGCCCGAGCCTCGCGCGAAGGCGCCGGCGCCCGCCGGAGAAATCGAGCAGTTGCTCAGGATACGCAGCATTCTGGCGGCGCGCGGACTCAACCGCGACCTGGACGAAATCGACCGCAAGATCGCCGCGCTGCGCGCCAGGCCCGAACTGGACATGAGGACCTCCGCCGTTCTGGAAATCAGCGCCAATCGAAAGCTGCCGCGCGAACAGAAGGCGCGGCTGATTACGGTGCGCGAAACGAAGTAGGCGTGCCGCTTCAGCGCGCCAGCGGCTTGGACAAGTATTCCTTCGACTGCGCCTCGCCCTTGAGCGGCGTGACCTTGTCCGGATCAATGCGGACCATCAGGTAGTTGATGTGATCGTCTATCCGGGTGAACCAGTGGCCCGTGCCCGCCGGAATGACCAGCACATCCCCTGCCTTGATGTCATACGCGACGCCGTCGCGGATGTCGGAGCCGTTGTTCCCCGGCCCGTTGAATTCGACCACGGTGCGCTGCGTTGCCGGACGCCGCTGCCGGTTGACGATATCCGGCCCCAGCACGATCGTGGCGGCGCCGGAGATGACGTGATAGACCTCGCTCACATGATCGTGCTCGGCGACCGAGTCGGGCCTGGGCTTCTCCAGCTTCCCGCGGTAGACCATGCCGATGCCGATGTGGGCCTTGCCGATATTGACATCGCGCACCTGCTGGTCGATCAAGCGCTCCGCTTTGGCTTTCGCCGTATAGGCCTCGAGCTCGGCGAGCGGGATGACGGTGCCCGGACACATATGGCAGGTCGGCTGCGGGTCTGTCGGATTGACTTTATCCTGCGCCATCAGCGCCGCCGGGAAACACGCGGCCGCGACAACACCCAATAGAAAACGTTTCATGCGCACCCCTCCCTCTTGGTAAGGGAAGCACGCTAACGCAAAGGATGGGGGAAAGCAATCCGCCGTCGCAAAGGTGCGCCATCGATGCCTCCGCAGCCCGGCAATCAGCCGAAGAGCAAGAAGGGACGCGGGTTTCCGGGCAGCCCCCCCTCGCGCGAGCAGGGCGGGATTGAGTTTCCAACCGCCCCTGCCCATACTGCGTGTTGTGGCGCAGGATCCAGCCTGAATATCCAAGGGAGAATGAAATGAACCCATGTTTGCGTCTGCTCGCAGCAATGCTGCTCTGTCTGCCCGGCATCAGCGGCGCGGCGTATCCGGAGCGCCCCATCACCATGATCGTCGCCTTCGCCCCGGGCGGCGGCACCGACGTGGTGGCGCGCGCGCTGGTGCCGTTCCTGGAAAAGCACATCGGCGGCGGCGCGAAAGTCCTGATCGTGAACCGCCCGGGCGCGGGCGGAGACATCGGCTTTGCCGCGATCGCGGCCGCGCCGCCCGACGGTTACACCATCGGCTTCGTCAACTCGCCGAGCTTTCTTGCGATCCCGCTGGAGCGCCAGACGAAATACACCTGGGAGAGTTTCGAACTGCTGGGCAACGTGGTCGACGATCCGGCGAGTTTCGCCGTGCACGCAGACTCGCCGATCAGGGACATGAAAGACCTCGCCGCTTTCGCCAAAGCCAACCCGGGCGCGCTGACCGTGGGCACACCCGGCGTCGGCGCCCCCGGCCATCTCGCCACCATTTTCTTCGGCAAGCTCGCCGGCGCGCAGGTGAATCACATCCCCTTCAAGGGTGCGGGCGAGGTGCGCGCGCCCATGGCCGGCAAGCAGATCGTGATGGCCGGCATCAGCATCGGCGAATCGTTCCAGGCGATGAAGGGCGGCGTGCCGCTGCGCATCATCGCGCAGTTGAGCCCTGCACGGACCACGCTCGCGCCCGACATCCCGACGGCAAAGGAGCAGGGCTTCCCGCTGATCCTGTCGTCGCTGCGCGGTGTGGCGGCGCCCAGGGGCATGCCTGCCGACATCCGCGAGCGCCTCGCCAAGGCGGTGGAGCGCGCGGTGGCCGACCCGGAATTCCAGGTGAAGTCGCTGCAGTACTACGCGCCGCTGCGCTACCTCTCTCCCGCGCAGTTCGAATCCACGCTGCGCGAAGACGACGCGCAGATCCGTCAG
>JAPLRD010000383.1:1520-2971 GCA_026399375.1 Pseudomonadota bacterium | reverse complement strand
GTCGTGGAATCGCAGGTCACGAAGAATCTCGAGGACTCGCTCTCCGGCATCGAGGGCGTCTACCTGATGACCTCGCAAAGCCGCCCCGAGCGCAGCCTGATCAATGTGACGTTCAATCTGACCCGCAGTCCGGACTCGGCAGCTGCAGACGTGCGCGACAAGGTGGCGCGCGTGCGCGGCCGACTCCCCGATGAAATCGACGAGCCGATCATCGCGAAGGTGGAGGCGGATTCTCAGCCGATCATCAATATTTCCGTCGAAGCCGGGTCGCTCAGCATGCTGGAGGCCTCCGACTATGTCACGCGCTACATCAAGCCACGGCTGTCGGTGCTCCCCGGCGCGGCGGATGTGCGCATTTTCGGCGAGCGCCAGGTGTCGATGCGCGTCAATATCGACCGCACGCGGCTGGCCGGCTACCGCCTGACCGCGCAGGACGTCGAGGATGCCTTGCGGCGACAGAACGCGGAAATACCGGCCGGTCGGATCGAATCGACCGCGCGGGAATTCACCGTCGTCGCGGAAACGGATGTGACGACACCAGAACAGTTCGGCCAGATCATTGTGGCCAACGTGGGCGGCTATCCGGTGCGCATCAACGACCGAGGGTCCGTCGCGATCGGCGCGCTCGAGGAGCGCACCATCTCGCGCTTCAATGGCAAGCCCGCGCTCAATATCGGCGTGATCAAACAGGCGGTCGCCAATCCGCTGGAGTTGTCCCAGGCGGTGAGGGCCGAAGTCACGATCATCAACGAAAACCTCCCCGCTGGCATGAAGCTCATTGTCGCGTACGATACTTCGACCTTCATCGACCGCTCGATCAAGTCGGTCTTCTCCACCATCGTCGAGGCCATCGTGCTGGTGGTGCTGGTGATCTATTTCTTCTTGCGCAACTTTCGCGCCACCATCATTCCCATCGTCACCATCCCGGTGTCGCTGGTCGGCGCCTTCGGGCTGATGTACGCGTTCGGCTTTACCGTGAATACGCTGACGTTGCTCGCCATGGTGCTGGCCATCGGTCTCGTCGTCGACGACGCCATCGTCGTGCTGGAGAACGTGTTCCGCCATATCGAGAAAGGCATGCCACGCATGCAGGCAGCAATGCAGGGGTCGCGCGAGATCGCGTTCGCGGTGCTCGCGATGACGCTGACGCTGGCATCGGTGTTCGCGCCGCTGGCGTTCGCGACCGGACGCACCGGCCGCTTGTTCATCGAATTTGCCCTGACGCTTGCAGGCGCAGTGATGGTCTCGGGTTTCGTGGCGCTGACGCTGACGCCGATGATGTGTTCCGTGCTGCTGCACCACCAGACCAAGCATTCCTGGATCTACAACAAGATCGAGGCCGGCTTCGACGCGTTCACGGCGGCTTACCGCCGCTTGCTGAGCGCTGCTCTGGACGCCCGCTGGATCGTCGTCCTGGGTTGGGTGATCACGCTCGCCTTGGGCGCTCTCCT
>JAPLRD010000383.1:0-1500 GCA_026399375.1 Pseudomonadota bacterium | reverse complement strand
TAGAGGCATCGTCTTCGGGGGGGTGACCGCGCCGCAGGGATCGACTCCGGAATACACGGCAGAGCAGCTAAAGCCGATCGAGGCGTTCTACAGCCAGGTTCCGGAGGCCTTCGCATACACCGCCATCTCGGGCTTTCCCACCGTAGTCGATGGTACTGCAATCTTGCGCCTCAAGCCCTGGGAGGAGCGAACGAAGAAACAGCAGCAGATCACCGAGGAACTACGGCCCAAGCTCGCCACCATCCCGGGGGCCCAGGTGTTCACGCTCAACCCGCCTTCGCTGGGCCAGCGTTTCCGCTCCACGCCGATCGAGTACGTCGTCATGGCGCAGGTGCCCTATGCCGAGCTGCAGCGCCAGGTCAATCTCTTACTCGACGAAATGCGCAAGTTTCCCGGTGCGCAGAACCTCCAGACCGATTTGCGCCTCAACACGCCGGAAGTGCGCGTCCGTATCAATCGCGACAAACTAGCCGATGTGGGGGTGAACGTGGACACCGTGGGCCGCACGCTGGAGACCATGCTGGGCGGCCGTCAGGTCACCCGCTTCAAACGCGATGGCCAGCAGTACGATGTGATCGTGCAGGTTGCGCGACCCGATCGCACCTGTGCACGTGCGCGCCCGCAACGGGTCGATGGGGCAGTTGTCCAACCTGGTCGAGGTCAAGGAGGGCGTCGCGCCACAGTCGCTCAATCACTTCCAGCGCCTGCGCGCAGTCAAGATCACCGGCACGCTTGCGCCGGGATACTCGATCGACGAAGCATTGAAAGCCTTCGACGCCGCCGCCAAGCTGACCCTGGGTGCATCCGCACAGACCGGCCTGGACGGACAGTCGCTCGAGTTCCGCTCCTCGGGCAGCGAAATCTATCTGGTATTCGTTTTGTCGCTATTTTTCATTTACCTGGTGCTCTCGGCTCAGTTCGAAAGCTTTACCGCGCCCCTCGTGATCATGTTGTCGGTGCCACTGTCGGTAACCGGCGCGCTGTTCGCGCTGTGGTTGACCGGCGGGACGCTCAATATCTACAGCCAGGTGGGACTCATCACCCTGGTCGGCCTCATCACCAAACACGGTATCCTGATCGTCGAATTCGCCAACCAGCTGCGCGCACAGGGGCAGGATATGCTTTCGGCGGTGGTCGATGCCTCCGCGCTGCGCCTGCGGCCGATCCTGCTGACCACCGGCGCGATGGTGCTCGGTGCCCTGCCGCTGGCCTACGCCTCGGGAGCCGGCGCGGAACCGAGAACACAAATCGGCTGGGTGATCGTCGGGGGAATGTCCTTCGGCACGCTGTTGACGCTGTTCGTAGTGCCGGTGGCCTATTCGCTCCTGGCCCGGCGCGCTCACATCGAGGCGCACGGGGTGGAGGTGAACGCACCCGCCGTCGTAGAGGGCCCCGCGCGCTAGACGGAACAAGCCGGCTGAAGCGCCCTCTGACTCAAGGATTGAGCTGGCGATAGACGACGGTGGCCACGGCCAGCAGGCTCGCCCGGTCCATCTCCCC
>JAPLRD010000450.1 GCA_026399375.1 Pseudomonadota bacterium | reverse complement strand
TGGCGAGGAAGAATCCCGAGCCGAGTTCTTCCATCATCTGGATCGCTTCGAGGCGTTTTTTCGCGTTGGCCGACAGCGCTTCCTCGCCCGGGGTCAGCAGATAGGCGTAGGCCTGGTGGTGCGAGCGGCCGACGCGGCCGCGCAGCTGATGCAGCTGCGCCAGGCCGAACTTGTCCGCGCGGTTGATCAACATGGTATTGGCGGTCGGAATGTCGATGCCGCTCTCGATGATGGTGGTGCACAGCAGCAGGTTGTAGTGCTGCTGGTGGAATTCGCGCATGGCGCGCTCGAGTTCGCGCTCGCGCATCTGTCCGTGCGCCACCACGATGCGCGCTTCGGGCAGGAGTTTCTCCAGCCGCGCATGCATGTTCTCTATGGTATGCACTTCGTTGTGCAGAAAATAGATCTGCCCACCGCGCTTCAATTCGCGCAGCACCGCCTCGCGGATCACGCCCTGGCTGTCGCGGCTGACGAAGGTCTTGATCGCGAGGCGTTTTTGCGGCGCGGTGGCGATGACCGAAAAATCGCGCAAGCCCTCCAGCGACATGGCGAGGGTGCGCGGAATCGGTGTCGCGGTGAGGGTGAGCACGTCGACTTCGGCGCGCAGCGCCTTGAGCGCTTCTTTCTGGCGCACGCCGAATCGATGTTCTTCGTCGATGATCACCAGCCCCAGGCGCTTAAATTGGATGTCGCGCTGCAGCAGCTTGTGCGTGCCGATGGCGATATCGGCAGAGCCGTCGGCCAGTGCCTTGACGTTCTGCGTCTGTTCCTTGGCGGTGCGAAAGCGCGAAAGTTGCGCAATCTTGATCGGCCACTCGTCGGCAATCTGTGCGAAGCGGTCGGAGAATGTCTGGAAATGCTGCTCGGCCAGGAGCGTGGTCGGGGCGAGTACGGCGACCTGCTTGCCGCCGCAGACCGCGACGAAGGCCGCGCGCAGCGCCACTTCGGCCTTGCCGAAGCCGACGTCGCCGCAGATCAGGCGGTCCATGGGCTTGCCCGAGCCCATGTCTTCGATGACCGACTGAATCGCCTTCGCCTGGTCTATCGTTTCCTCGAAGCCGAAGCCTTCGGCAAACGCGTCCAGGTCGTGCTGCTTGATTGCGAACTGATGTCCCTGGCGCGCCGCGCGTCGTGCGTACAGATTGAGCAACTCGGCCGCGGTGTCGCGGATCTGTTCCGCCGCCTTGCGCTTGGCGCGATCCCAATCTCCGCTGCCGAGCTTGTGCAAGGGGGCCTGGTCCGGCGAAACGCCGCTGTAGCGGCTGATCAGGTGCAACTGCGCTACCGGTACATAGAGCTTAGATAGCGTCCGATGCCGTGCTGTGCGTGCACCACGGGATCGCCTACGCGCAGTTCCGACAGATCGCGCACCATGCCTTCGATCGAGGTCGGGCGCGCTTCGCTGCGCTTTCTCGTGCGCACCGTGCCCGCGTAGAGCTCGGACTCGGTGACGACGCAGAGTTTCTCGCTCGTCAATGCGAATCCGCCGAACAGCGGCGCTGTGCCTAGCATGCAGCGCTCGTCCGAAGCGCGAAACTCGGCAAAGCTCGCGCAAGGCGCAGGTTTGAGGCCGTATTCGGCCAGGTACTGGCTCATGGTTTCGCGCCGCCCCGGGGATTCCGCCAGAAGCAGCACGCGCGCTGGCGCGCTCGCGAGGAAAGCTTTCAGCCGCGTGAGCGGATCGGCTGCACGGCGCTCCACCGCGAGCGGCGGCAGAGGTTTGGCCGCGATCGCGCCGTCCGCAATCGCTTCGTCCGCGGCAGCTTCGCCTTCCCGCCTGGCGATGATGTCGATGCGTTCGAAATTTCTGGCGG
>JAPLRD010000049.1 GCA_026399375.1 Pseudomonadota bacterium | reverse complement strand
CACGCCGTTCAATACGCCGCCGTTCAGCATCATCTGGCTGAAGCGGATGTAGTCGGCCGCCGTGGCGACCCCGCCGGCGCCGCCCGAATCGTTCTTGGGCGGGGCGGACACGTTCAGCAGCGGGAATTTCTGTTTCGTGAACGGATCGGTCTCGAACGCCTGCGCCAGTCGCGGCATGTTGTCGGCCGGCACGTAGAAGCCGGAGTCGGTCATCTTCAGGGGCTTGAACAGGCGCTCCGACATGAAATCCGCGAGCCGCTTGCCCGAGGCCGCTTCGACCACGCGGCCCAGCAGGTCGACCGCCATGCTGTAGTCGAACGTGGTGCCGGGCTGGTGGATCAGCGGCGCCTTGGCCATGGCCGAGACCTGTTCGGCCGGGGTCATGCCGCGCGAGTCGTACTCGGCCTGGCCGGGGGTGACGAAGCCCGCCTTGATATAGGCGTCCACCGCCGGCTGGTTCTTTTGCAGTTCGCCGTAGGCGAGGCCGGCGGTGTGGCGCAGCAGGTCCTGCACGATGATCGGCCGCACGGCGGGCACCATGTCATAGGTGGTGGTCCCGTCCGCATTCTGCTTGGCCACGCTCACCTGCATTTTCGCGAACTCGGGCAGGAATTTCGACACCGGGTCGGTCAGCTGGATCACGCCGTCCTCGACCAGCTGCATCGCAGCCACCGACGCCAAGGGCTTCGTCATCGAATAGATGCGGAAGATGGTGTCCTTCTTCATCGGCGTCTTGGCCACCGGGTCCTGCGCGCCCAGGCTTTCGTACATGACGAGCTTGCCCTTGCGCGCCACCGCGATCACCACGCCGGGCAGACGGCCCTCGGCGATTTCCTTCTTGAAGTAGGTGCTGAGCTTGGCGAGCCGCGCCGACGACATGCCGACCGACTCCGGCTTGGCCGCGGGCAGCGGGTCCGCGGCGTAGCTCAGTGCGGAGATCGATACGGCTAAGGCGAGCGCGAACAGTTGCGCGAACGAAGGACGATAAAGAGACTTCATGCATTTCCCCCCAAAGTTGGTTGATACCGGTCAAAGCCGGTCGTTTATTGGTCGAACGTCCCGGGGTGCCGGCACACGCCGGACCGCGCGCCGCCGTGCTCCCCGAGGGGGCTCACGTTACACGCCGGAGAGGGGGAAGGCAACGGGGTTTTGCGGCGGACGGGGAGGGCGGCATTCTTCGCTCGCTCGGCCCTGTCTGTGGCGTGTCAGTGTTGGAGTAATTGACAACGTTGCGGCATGTTGGTATCTTCTCCAACATGAAGGCCGTACCGCTCCTTCGCACGCGCATCATCTACGCTGACACGGCATTCGCCGAGTTGGCGCTGTGGCAGGTGCCGAAGCCGCTTGCGGGTTCGGCGCATCGATTCAAGTACAGATTGGCGTATGTCGTGGCCGGGGTGTGCGTGCTGCGCTACGACAACGAGGACGGCAAAGGCGATCACCGGCATTTCAGAGGCAAGGAGGGCGTCTACGCATTCACGACGCCGGAGAAGCTGCTCGCCGACTTCCAACGTGACATTTCGAGGTGGAACCATGAATACCGTGACTCTTGATGTGCGTACTCCCGCCGATGCGATGGCGGATTTCGCGCGTGTCTGGAAGACAGGCAAGTCGGAAAAATCGGCGCGCATCAGCTTCGCCACCCCGGAGTTGCTGTGGAAGGTCCTGACCGCCAAGCGTTGGGAGTTGCTCAAGGTGCTCTGCGGGGCCGGCCCGGTATCGGTGCGCGAGGCGGCCAGGCGCGTGGGGCGCGACGTCAAGGCGGTGCACGGCGACATAACGGCGCTGCTGAACGCCGGCGTGCTTGACCGTGCGGAAGGCGGCGGCATCGTGTTTCCGTACGAGGCGGTCAAGATCGAGTTCATGCTGCAAGCGGCGTAGCGGGCATAAAAGAAAAACGCCGTCACTTGGACGGCGTCGGTCGAATGTGTATTGACATGGAAAGGAATATTCCTTACCATAAATGGTCAACGCGCTAAGGAACCGACTATGTCTCGCATTCACGAAGTGGCCACTATCACATCTAAAGGTCAGATCACGTTACCCAAGGCGATCCGCCAGGTGCTGGGCGTCGACTCGGGCGGCAAAGTGGCCTTCGATTTCAATGGCAAGGGCATCCTGGTTACGCGCGCGGAGCCGGGCGAACATACCGATCCGGCCATCGCCCGGTTTCTGGCATTGATCGAGCGCGATATCGCGGACGGCAAGAACGTCATGGTCCTGCCTCCGGCGCTGGCCAAGAGCCTGCAACAGGCCAGGAAGCGCCGGGTTGACGTCAAGGACGAAATCGAAGGCAACGTAAGCTTGTGAAGTCGGGCGATTGGACGCTGCTATTTCACCGTTGCGTGCTCGAGCAGTTGGAGCGGCTCAAAGCGGCTTCCGACAAAGCCATTGCCGGCGATCCCAAGAACGCGCAGGAAAATGCCAACGTCAAGCTCTATGCGGCATTGGCAACATTGATACTTGAGACCGTCCCGGGCGATCCGGCGAGAGATGAATACCGGCAGGGCAATACCATGGAGCCGGCTTTCAGGCATTGGCGACGAGCCAAGATCGGGCGTCGGTTTCGTTTGTTTTTTCGTTACGACTCAAGTACCAAGGTGATTGTCTACGCTTGGGTGAACGACGAGAATCCACTACGCGCTTCGGGAAGCAAGAATGACCCCTACGCAGTATTCAAGAAGATGCTCGGTCGCGGCAATCCGCCAGATGACTGGAATGCGCTGCAAGGCGAGTCGACTCGACAAAAAATAGCCCGCCCCGTCAAGCGTCGGTAGCACCAATTGTGTGCTGCTGCATAGCAGCCGAGAAATTCTTGAGATTCCCCGAGGTGCCGCGCGATCAGAATTGACGATTGCACGCGCCTTGCGCCGAAGCGTCCTCGTCGCCAGATTGATCGCCTGGATTTGCGCTCAGAGAGGTTTCGCCCGGCTCACGTTCTTGATGTGCGGGCTGAGCGGGATGCTCGGCGCAGACACAGTGAAGATAGGAAAGAAAAGAGCCACTGACGAATCAGTGGCTCTTGCGTTTGGTGGCCCACCTGGACTCGAACCAGGGACCAAAGGATTATGAGTCCGTTGGTTCGACAGGGTTACTGATCATCAGCCCAGCGTCGCCACCATCTCGATCTTGGGCGCGATGGACCGCACTACCTTCTGAATTCCATGGCCCGGATTGGCTTCACGCTGCGATACGATCAGTCCCATTTTTTCCAGCAATCCAACGTCCTTGGTGATCGAGGAACGATTGCGACGCAGGCGATGCGTCAACTCATTGATTGTCATTGGCTCGTGCATGACCTCCAGCATAAGGCGGCGACGCCCTTCCGACAGGACGGTAAACATTTTCTGCGGGTCTTCGAACGACAAAGTTACTTTGCCATCGAAGGCCTCGCCACGATCAGCGCGACGAGCGGCATCTTTTGCTCTCGCGAAAAATCCGGCTGCATCATCCGTGCGAATTACGACCTTGGTCATGATTTCCTGCCTCCTGCAGACTTCACTATTGCCATCCATTCCTGCTGGAACTGCTCCAGCGTCGCTTCATAGTTCGTGAACTCGATCGCCTCGACCTTACCCATGTAATGGCGGTGGTGGTAGCCATGAGCATTGTCGAATCCAAGGACGCGTCCGTTGTCCGCTCGAAACATGGCGTGGTTGATATACGCCAGGTTGTAACGGGTAACGACGGTTCTTCCTCGCTCCTTGTATCCCCAAACTTCATAGCTCAACAACCCGCCACCAGACTTCGGTTGGAGTTCGAAGCGCTCTTGTTCGAGCAAGGTTTCCTTGAAAGTCTTGGCCATCGGGGCGTAGGAGCAGGTGTGACCGAATATAGCACATCTGATAAGTCGATGTCAGTTCCCGATGTGCAACGCAAAAAGCACAATAGAAAGTAATCAGGCCAGTCCGGAGACTGGCCTGATTACTTCTCTTTGGTGGGCCCACCTGGACTCGAACCAGGGACCAAAGGATTATGAGTCCTCTGCTCTAACCAACTGAGCTATAGGCCCTTAACCTGTCGGAATTGTTAAATCCGCTCGTTGTTCGCGCAGGAGCAGGATCAACTGGAAGAAGCGGATTCGCGGACACCTGCATTATAAGCCAGAGCGGGCTCTCCTGCGTGAGCTCAGTGGGCGGCCCAGTTCATGACGAGGTTGCCTTGTGCATCGAAGGGCATCTCCTGCAATTCCGAGACGACTTCGAGCCTTGGATCGGCCTGCACTTCCGCCAGCATCGGCGCGGAAGCCCACAGGGTTTCGAGCTCCAGGGTGTTCTTGATCCACGCGAGGCGCAGCTGCGTCGAATCGAGCACGCCGCTGGTGTCGTAGGCGGTCTGCAGGGCCTCGCGGTCCTGCTCGTAGGCGATCGGTATGCGCGCGTATTCGGGCGCGCCGCCGGTGATGCAGTTGATGATGGTCGGCCGCATGTCGATCTTCTGCACCAGGCGCGTGGTGGTGAAGTCCGCGAGCCCGATGCCGGTGGCGTTGCCCTTGGCCTGCGGCGTCAGGTCGCGCACGAAAATGCGCATGACTTCGGGCTCGGTGAGCGGCGGGCTGCCGCGCACGTAGCGCCGCCCGGTGACGTTGGGGTCCATGCCCGGGCCGCTGATGTTCTTGCCCATTTCGTCGATGACGAGAATGTCCATCTGCTTGAAGGGCAGCCTGCCGATGATCGCCTTCGCCCTGGGGAGCAGCGCCTTTTCCTCGTCCCAGAGGTTCGCCGCGTTGAGCAGGTGCAGCGAGGCGGTCTGGTCGTACTGGTTTTCGATGATGCCCACGCCGAAGAGCAGGGGCAGCGCCTTGTGCACCACCGGATAGATCGCCTTCAGCATGGTGCCGTAGCCGTTCATCCGGTTGCTCAGGCGATGCGCAGTGACCGCTCCCTTGTGCTTGGCCATGCCGATGACCAGCATCTTGACCACGCCGCTTTCGATCTCGAAGTCGAAATCGCTGTGCGGCTTGATGCGGTTGACGGCGATGACCTTGTCGGCGCGCGCGCAGATGTTCGCGTCGACGTAGACCGACGTGCCCAGATGGGTGCGCCCGACTTCCTTCACCTCCATCGACGAGACGATGGGCGCGCCGACGAATTCCTCGGTGATGCCCAGGTGGCGCAGCATCTCGACCTGCCCCTCCGCCGTGCCCCCGCCGTGCGAACCCATGCAGGGCACGATGAAGGGCTCGGCCTTCAGGTCCTTCAGGCGCGCCACGATGACCTTGAGTATGCGGGCCTTGTCGCGGATGCCGCGGCTGCCGGCCGTGATGGCGATGCGCTCGCCGGGCTTCACCTTCTGCGCGAGGTTGAAGCCGTCGAGCAGCGCGTTCATTTCGCCTTCGATGTCCTCGAGCCTGGGGCTCGAGATTTTCTGGCGCAGTTTGAAGATTTGCGGCAGCGGGTCCATGGCGATCTTTCCAGTCAAAGATGTTCTTGTATGGCCGCCGGACCTGGCATCTACCCTTGCTAACCAACTGAGCTATAAGGCCCTACGGGAAATCAAGCGGGGGACTGGTAAGGCCCCTCACCCCGGCCCGCTCCCCGAGGGGGAGAGGGGGTGTTTCATTTTTTCTATGCTTCGTTGTCGAGAAAACTGCGCAGCCGCTCGGAGCGCGACGGGTGGCGCAGCTTGCGCAGCGCCTTCGCTTCGATCTGGCGGATGCGCTCGCGCGTGACGTCGAACTGCTTGCCGACTTCTTCCAGCGTGTGGTCGGTGTTCATTTCGATGCCGAAGCGCATGCGCAGCACCTTGGCTTCGCGCGGGGTGAGCGAATCCAGCACTTCCTTGGTCGCGTCGCGCAGCGAGCCGTACACCGCCGCGTCCACCGGCGCCATGGTGGCCGCGTCCTCGATGAAATCGCCCAGGTGCGAATCGTC
>JAPLRD010000087.1 GCA_026399375.1 Pseudomonadota bacterium | reverse complement strand
GAGCGCACACCGACATCCAGCGGCTGCGTTATCGGCGGACGTTCCAGCGGGTTGAACGGACGGTTCTGCAGCGAAGCGCTACGCTCGGAAATGACCGGTCCCAGTCGATCCAGCGGCCGTCCGGTGCCGTCGAGCACCCTGCCGAGGAGGCCGTTTCCGACCGGAATATGCTTGCCGCGATCGACGGCGCGGCGTCGCGGTGACTGATTGGCTTTGCTGCTCGGTCGCGGCTGCACCACTTCCACCGGTATGACTTTGGCTCCGGGCACCAAGCCGTAGACCTCGTTGGCGGGCATCAGGAACAATTTGTCGCCGGAAAAGCCGACCACTTCCGCGTCCACCGTATTGCCGTTGGGCAGCAGCACCGTGCATTCGCTGCCGACTGCGAGCCTCAGGCCGGTCGCTTCCATCACCAGGCCGGCGACGCGGGTCAGGCGGCCGCTGACCAGAATGGGATTAGTCTGTTCGGCCAGATCGCGGCAATCGCGCAGAAAGCTCTGCCAGCGTCCGCTGCCGGCGGCGGCGAGCGTGTCATTCGATCCAGGCATGGTCCTCGCCCAGTGCGGATACCACGCGTTGCCAGCGGCCCTCGAGGCTCGCGTCGACTTCGCAATCGGGCGTATCCAGACGGCAGCCGCCGCGCGCGATTTTCGCGTCTTCGATGATATGCCAGCCGGAATGGTTGATCGCGTCGCCCAGGCGCGTGCGCACCAGCGCCGCGTCTTCCGGATGCAGTGAAAGGCGCGCGTGCTTGTGCGCGTGAGGCAACTGGCCCAGCACTTCGTTCACGATCGCGAGTATCAACTCAGGATGCACCTTGAGCGATTCCCGGATCACCTGTTTGCTGATCGCGAGGGCAAGGCTCAGCAACTCTTCGGACAGATTCTGGTTGAACTGCTGCGATTCCTGGCTGAAAGCGTTCAGGACTTTTTGCAGTTGCGCCGCCTGCTGGGCGGCCAGGGCGCCGCCTTCGCGGAATCCGGCTGCGAATCCTTCCTGCTGCGCCTGGCGCTGTATGCCCTCTATCTGCTCCACGCTCGGCAGCTGCACCGAGCCGTTGATGCGGCGCGGACCGTCGAAGGAATCCAGCTCCCAGCGCTGATAGGCGCTGAGCTTTTCCTTCGGAACGGCGGTATCGGAGTTAGACGCCACAAGGTTCACCCGTTATGCCCGGTCCGCAACGGCGCCTAGAACATATTTCAAAACGATGGGATATCCCCTCCGGGGACTTCCTTCGGGGCGCATCCCGTCGTGCTCCCCGAATTCGGGGGCGATGTCGGTAATTCTGAAATGGCCTCTTAGACAAAACTGTCCTCCGCGCCTGCGCCGAGGGCGATCTGCCCCTCGTCTGCGAGGCGGCGCACGATCTTGAGGATTTCCTTCTGCTCCGCTTCGACCTCGGACACGCGCACCGGGCCCTTCGCTTCCAGGTCGTCGCGCAGCATTTCGGCGGCGCGCTGCGACATGTTCTTGAAGATCTTCTCGCGCAGTTCTTCCGGCGCGCCTTTGAGGGCGACGATGAGCGATTCGGACTGGATCTCGCGCAGCAGCAGCTGGATGCCGCGATCGTCGATGTCCATGATGTTCTCGAACACGAACATTTCGTCGAGGATCTTCTGCGCCAGTTCGGCGTCGTACTCCTTGACGCTCTCCATGATCGTGCCCTCGACGGTGGCAGGCATGAAGTTCAGAATTTCGGCCGCGGTGCGGATGCCGCCCATCGGGCTCTTCTTGAGATTGCTGTTACCGGAGAGGAGCTTGCTCAGGACGTCGTTCAGTTCGCGCAGCGCGTTCGGCTGGATGCCGTCCAGCGTGGCCACGCGCAGCAGCACGTCGTTGCGCAGCCGCTCGGTGAACAGGCTGATGATTCCGCTCGCCTGGTCGCGCTCCAGGTGCACGAGGATGGTGGCGATGATCTGCGGATGCTCGTTCTTGATCAATTCCGACACCGTCGCCGCATCCATCCATTTCAGGCCTTCGATGCCGCTGGTGTCGCCGCCCTGCAGGATGCGGTCGATGATGTGGCCGGCCTTTTCGCTGCCGAGGGCGTTGGTGAGGACGCTGCGGATGTACTCGTTCGAATTTCCGCCGAGGGAGGTCTTTTCCTCGGCTTTGCTGCGAAAGTCGTCGATCACACTGGCGATCTTTTCGCGCGAAACGCTTTTCAGGTTGGCCATGGCGACGCCCAGCTTCTGCACTTCGCGCGGGCCGAGGTGCTTGAACACCTCGCTCGCGCCGTCCTCGCCCAGCGAGAGCAGCAGGATGGCGCTTTTCTCGATGCCTTCGTCATTCATTGCCGGCGACCCAGTCCTTGACCACGTTGGCGACGATCTGCGGCTCCTGCCGCGCCATCTGTTTCACCGCGGTGAGGTTGTCGTCGAAGCCCGACTGCTGCTGGCCTGCGGCCGCCGCCTGTTCAGCCGCCGGAATGTACACCGGGGCGGGAACCGCCTCGCTCAATTTGGTCAGCACCGGCCGCAGCACGCCCAGCACCAGGAACAGCACGATGCCGGCGATCAGCACGTTCCTGCCGATGTCCTTGGCGGTTGCGATGGTCTCGGGCTGCTTCCACAGGGGCACTTCGGTCGCCGGTTCGACTTCCGGCAGCGAGAATGCGCTGTTGGTCACGTTGAGCGAATCGCCGCGCTCCTTGTTGTAGCCCATCACCTCCTTGACCAGGGCGTTGATCTGCTCCAGTTCGGCCGCCTCTAGCGGCTTGGTCGTGACCTTGCCCTCGGTATCGACCTGCTTGCGGTGATTGACCACGACCGCGACCGACAGGCGCTTGATCGTGCCCACGGGCTGGCGCGTATGCCTGATGGTCTTGTCCACTTCGTAATTGACGGTGGAGTCGCGCCGGCCGCCGCTTGCCGCGCCCGATTGGGCTGTTTGTGTCGCGGCGCCCGGCTGAGCGGCGGCGGGAGTGCCGGTGACCGGCGCCGTCGCGTTCGCAGCAGGCTGATTGGTGAGCGCGCCGGGTATGCCCGAAGCAGGTGCGCTCGCGCCGCCGCCGCCGGCTTCGCTCAATTGCTGGCTGCGCATCGCACCGGGCGCCGATTGATTCGGGGTATAGGTTTCGGCGACGTTCTCGGTCTGGGTGAAGTCCATGTCCGCGGTCACCTGCGCCAGCACGTTGCCCATGCCGGAGATCGGCGTAATGATCGACTCTATCCGCTTGACGAAGCTTTGCTCGACTTCATGCAGGTACTTGAGTTGTCCGGGCGCGAGGCCGAGTTCGTTGCCGGTCTGCGTGGTCAGCAGATTTCCGTTCTGGTCGATGATGTTCACGTTCTTCACCGGCAGGTCGGGAATGCTGCTCGAGACCAGATGGACAATGGCGCTCACCTGGGTGACGTCCAGGGAGCGTCCGGGGTGGAGATTGAGCATTATCGAAGCGCTGGGCTTTTGCTGCTCGCGCACGAAAACCGAAGGCTTGGAAATGGCGAGGTGCACGCGCGCGGCCTGGACCGCCGACAGCGCCTGGATCGAACGCGCCAGTTCGCCTTCGAGGGCGCGCTGGTAATTGACCTGTTCCTGGAACTGGCTGGTGCCGAGTTTTTGCGATTCCATCAGTTCGAAGCCCACCAATCCACCCTTGGGCAGGCCCTGACCTGCGAGGCGCAGGCGCATTTCATGGACCTGATTCGCGGGTACCAGCAGTGCGCCGCCTCCGTCTGCGAACTTGTACGGCACATTCATTTGCTGCAGCGAGGTGATGATCGCGCCGCCGTCGCGGTCTGACAGGTTGGTGTAGAGCACGCGGTAGTCCGAGCTTTGTCCCCACATCCATGCGGCGGCGACCAGCGCCAGGATTGCGGCGATGCCTATCATCAGGCCGAAGACCTGCTGATTCGGCACCAGACCCAAGAGCGGCAGACGTGCCGCGCCGGTTTGAGAAGTTCCTACAGCCATGGCGCCTTGCTCCCGCCGCCGTTCGTTCCGGCGGCCCATTCGGTTGAGTTTTTCATGTTGGACTCGGGACCCTGTGTTGCACTGGTGCTGGTCGTGTAGCGATTATGGACAACGCGCCGCAAGACAAAGGCGCAAGAAGAGGGCATTTCCTGCCCTTTATCACCGGCCTCGCGGGTGGCGGCCGGTGCTAGTGTGTGATCCGTGTCAGAAGGGTGTTTGCCGGTGTTGCAAGCCGGCCCGTTGGAAACAGGAAAATGAACCAAATCAGTACGATGGACCCGAAGCAGCTGGAACACGCGTTTCAGGTATTCAACCTGGCGTCATCCGAGCTATGCACCGCTTACGACGAATTGCGGGCGCAGGCGCAGACCTTGTCCGAAGAACTGGCCCTCGCCAATGGGGAATTGCGGCGCCAGCTGGCCGAGAAAGCCGCGCTGTCGCAGCGTTTTGCGCTGCTGATCGAGGCGCTGCCCGGCGGCATGGTGATGCTCAGCGAAACCGACGATGTCGTCGAAGCCAATCCGACCGCGCAGCGCATGCTGGGCGAGCCGTTGATAGGAGCCTCCTGGGCGACGCTGCTGCGCGAACGTCTGCTTCGTACCGAAGTGGAGAGCGAGTGGACGCGCAGGCCGGGTGCAGGCGGGGGCGCATTGCGTCTGTCCGTGTCCAGCCGCTCGCTGCCGCCGGGGGCCGGGAAGGTGCTGCTGCTGCAGGACATCACGCAGGCCAATGCACAACGCGAGACGGCGGAGCGCAGCCAGCGACTGGCCGCGATGGGTGAGATGGCGGCGAGGCTGGCGCATCGCCTGCGCACGCCGCTTGCCACCGCGCTCCTGTATGCGGCGCAACTGGGGCAGGCATCCCTGGCAGCGCCTGCGCGCGAGCGCTTCGCCAGCAAGACCGTGGACCGGCTGCGCCATCTGGAACGCCTGATCGAAGAAATGCTGCTGTTCGTGCGCGGCGCCAAAGTCGGATCGGAACTGGTCGACCTGTCCGACCTGCTGCGCGAGGTGTACCAGACGATAGAACCGCATGCCCTGGCCAGCGGATTGCAGGCCGAGCTCATCGACGAGAGCGGCGCGCATGCCGTGCGCGGCGACCGCCAGGCGCTGGTCAGCGCCCTGCTGGGCCTGTTGGAAAATGCGGTTCAGGCGTGCGCAAAGGGCGGGCGCATACGCCTCTCGGCCGGCATTGCCGGCGGGCAGGTCGTGTTCCGCGTGGCCGATACCGGGGCCGGCATCGCCCCTGAGGCTCAGTCGCGCCTGTTCGAGCCGTTCTTCACCACGCGCAGCGGCGGCACCGGCCTCGGTCTGGCCATCGTGCGCGCCGTCGCCGAAGCGCACGGCGGAAAGGTCGCCGCAAGCTCGGTGCCCGGCGAAGGCAGCGAATTCGTGCTCTGGCTGCCTCTGGTAGTCGAAACGCAGCCGCCGGCGGAAACAGCGCAATCCTCAACCGATTCTCCCGAAAGATCCACATATGAAAAACATGCTGCCACTGCTGATTGTTG
>JAPLRD010000376.1:892-3080 GCA_026399375.1 Pseudomonadota bacterium | reverse complement strand
GCCACTGCCCACCCCCTACGGCAGCCACGCTTGCACCGTACAGCTCACAGACCTGCTGCTAGCCCAAAGTATTAAGGCTTCGCCTGCTTAAACAATCTCTTATTTGCGCAGCCGCCGGCTTGCTGCCGTCGCGCAATTACTTCCTTGCGCCTATCCTCTTCCAGAGGTCCATGTCCTTGCTGCGGTAGTCCTGGAATCCCGCCGGGGTCATGTGCTGCAAAACGATGCCGCTGCGGGCCGTGAGCGCATCCACGACCTCTTTGTCGGCGAGCGCTTCGTTCACGCTCTCGTTCAGCTTTTCGACGATCTTCGCCGGCATCGCCTTCGGCCCCATGAGCCCGTAATACACGCCCACGTTGAAGTCGTACCCGAGTTCCTTGAACGTCGGCACTTCGGGCGCGAGCGGCGAACGCGAGTTTCCGGTGATGGCCAGCGACATGATCTTGTCGGACTTCGTATCGACTAGCAGCGGGTTGATCAACAGGTCGACCTGGCCGCCAAGCAGCGCGGCCAAGGCCTCGCCGCCTCCCTTGTAGGGTATGTGCGTCATCCTGATTCCGGCCACCTGCTCGAACAGCACGGTTGCCATGTGTGGTGTGCCGCCTTCGCCCGACGAGCCGTAATTCAGCTTTTCCGGATTCGCCCTGGCATGCTCGATGAGCGCCTTCACGGAGTCGAGTTTAGAGGACCGGCTCACCTTCATGATCACCGGACCGATGCCCAGGTAGGCAATTGCCGCCAGGTCTTTCTTGACGTCGAAATTCAGGTTCGGATACACGGCCGGGCTGATGGCGATGCTGTTGGCGACGACGAGCAGCGTGTAGCCGTCCGGCTTCGCGCGCGACACGACCTCGGCTGCGAGATTGCCGCCTGCGCCGGGTTTGTTTTCGACGAGCACAGATTGCTTGAGCTTGCTTGCCAGATTCTTGGCAACTGTCCGCGCGACCAAGTCTATGCTGCTGCCGGGCGAGAATCCGACGACGAAAGTCACGGCTTTTTCCGGATAAGCCGCCTGGGCATGGGCAGCCGGGCTGAGCAGAGTCATGCCCGCTGCCGCCACGAGCGAAGTTATGAATCGTAATCTTGTCTTCATCGACCTGCCTCCCTCTTATCTCAGGTTCAAGCGTACTGCAAAGTATCCACGGGTATTGCGTTCGCGGTCAATCGTGCATTTCGCGCGGCGAGCCGAATCGCGGTAATATCTTCGAGTCTAGCGTGCAACCTGGATGGGACTGCGTTATTTCAATGAGGCCGAGCAGATGAATTGGTGCAGTCACATGACGAGGAAGACCCTCTGCAGCGCGATCCTGCTGGGTGCGATGTCGGCGACGAGTACCGGCCTCGCATGGTCGCAGGCTCTACCGTCCCAGTCCGCCGCCGACTATCCGTCGCGGCCGATCCGCATCGTCGTCCCGTACACCCCGGCTGGCCAGACCGATGCCTACGCGCGCCTCATCGCGCACGGACTGAACGCGGCATGGGGGCAGCCGGTGGTAGTCGAAAACCGGGCCGGCGCCAACGGGTTGATCCACGCTAGGCCCGCTGGTGCGCGATCCGCGACCGTTCGAGCCGACCGGGGACTTCACGCCGGTCGCGATCGCGGTAAGGTATCCCATGTACCTACTGATCGACCAGCGCATTCCCGCCAGGACGGTGGCGGAGTTGGTCGCCTATGCCAAGGCGCGCCCTGGCTCGCTCAATTATTCGAGCGCCGGTATCGGCAGCGGCGGCCACATCGCCTGCGAACTGTTCAGCGGCGCAGCCGGGATCGGTGCGCAGCACGTGCCCTACAAGGGGTCCGCTCCGGCGCAGATGGCGCTGGTGGCCGGCGAAGTGCAGATGTTCTGCGACAGCGTGGGCAACTCGCAGGCACTGGTGAAGGACGGAAAAATGCGCGGCCTCGCCATCACCGCTCCCTCGCGTCTGGCCGCCGCCCCGGAGATTCCGACCATGGCGGAGGTGGGCATGCCCGGCGTCGAGGTGACCATCTGGCTCGGGCTGCTCGGACCGAAGGGCATGTCCGCCGCGATCGCGACGAAGCTCAACGCCGAACTTGTGCGCATCATGCAATCGCCCGAGATCCGGCAGCGCGCTTTGCGTGAGGGCACCGAGACGGCCAGCGTGACGCCCGAGCAGTTCGCGACGTTCATGCAGGAGGAACAGGAGCGCTACGGCAGGATCATTCGCG
>JAPLRD010000376.1:0-861 GCA_026399375.1 Pseudomonadota bacterium | reverse complement strand
GGGCAGAATAGCTAGCGCCGCCCGCCTAAAGATCCATGCCCCACCAGCCAACCGTTTGTAGGAGAAACAGATGACGATCCCGCAAGTATGCAGCCGCGCGGTGCTGGCGCTGCTGACCGTTCTGGCGATGCCGATCGCCATGGCGGAATACCCCGAAAAGGCGATCAGGATCGTCTCCGGTTTCGCCCCGGGAGGGTCGCTGGATGGCTTGGCGCGCGTCACCGCGGAAAAGCTGCAGGAAGCGTGGGGGCAGCCGGTGCTGGTTGAAAACAAGACCGGGGCGGGAGGTCAGATCAGCGCCCAGACCGTTGCGCGCGCCAGCGCGGACGGCTACACGCTGTTGATGATCACGCCCGGATTCATGGCGGCCGCGCCCAATCTGTACGCGAATCTCCAATATGATCCGGTCAAGGATTTCGCGCCGATCTCCCGGCTGGTGATAGGCGCCTATCTGCTCGCCGTGCGCGCCTCGCTTCCGGTCGACAGCCTTGCCGCATTCATCGAACTGGCCAGGTCGCAGCCGGGAAGGATTTCCATGGCAAATGCCGGAACCGGCAGCGCGACGCACCTGGATTCGGAATACTTCGCCACCGCCGCCGGCATCAAGGTACTGCACGTACCCTACAAGGGCAGCGCACCGGCCACCACCGATCTGCTGGGCGGCCAGGTCGATGCCCAGCTTACCGACATGTCGACACTGGTGGCCCACGTGCGCTCCGGCAAACTGAAGGGCCTGGCGGTGATGGGCGCCGAGCGTTCCGAGCTGCTGCCGGATGTGCCGACCGGGACGGAATCTGCGATGCCGGGCATCCGGGTGGAAACCTGGTTCGGCATCGTCGCGCCCGCAGGCACGCCGAAGCC
>JAPLRD010000208.1 GCA_026399375.1 Pseudomonadota bacterium | reverse complement strand
TCGCGGTCCTCCCGCACGCGGCAGGGTGACGAGATCCTTGAAGTACTGAAGATTGGCCATGAACGGCTGCAGACGTCCCTCGATATGCATCGCGCCACGTTTGGTCAGCGCAAACAGGTCGTGCCATCCTGCCTTGGGCATCGGCTGCCACAACGCCGACCACGCATCGGCCCCGGCGCGGATGGCGAATTCCCAGGAGACCAGCAGAGGTATGCGATCGGCGATCGCGGGACGCCCGCTGCGTATCGTCAGCAGCAGCCGTTCGGAGCCAATTTCGATCAGGCAGCAGGTGTCGACCATCCAGCCGCGGCGCAATAGATCGCTGTCACGCGCAAACGTGGTTTCGATCGCCTGCCGCAGGCGCCCTGCCAACATGCGTTCCTGCGCTGCCTGATCGCCGTCGTTGCCATTCGACATGCCGTTTCTCCTCCTTGTGCCTGCCGGCGCTATTCTACTTTCGTACCCTCGTACGAACATTGCACTCTCACGCGGTGCCATCCAGTATCTTGCTCACCACCGGAAAATACGGCTCGCCCAGTCCCTTCGCGATCGCCTGCTCGAACAGCGCGTCGACGCGGCGCGCGCCTGCCGCGTCGATGCCGTAGTCAGCCGCCAGTTCCAGCGCGTAGGACAAGTCCTTCTTCGCGTACTCGACGGAAAACGCCCTGGGGGGAAACACCTGCGGAATGATCGCCTTCGCGCCGTGGTTTCTGAGCGCGAAGCTGTCGCCCGAGCCCTTGGAGAGCGTATCGAAAATCAGCTTTGGATCGAACCCCGCGTGGTGCGCGATGGCATAAGCCTCCGACAGGGCGGCCACGGTCTGAAACAGGACCATGTTGTTCAGTATCTTGGTGACCTGGCCGCTGCCGATGGCGCCGCAATGCGTAATGTCGCTGGCACAGCAGGCAAGGATCGGCCGGATTTCCTCGAAGGTCGCCGCATCACCGCCCACCATGATCGACAGCGTTCCCGCTTCAGCCGCCTGCCTGGTGCGCGCCACGGGCGCATCGAGGTAGCGCACGCCGCGCGCGGCGAACTCCACCGCCAGCTCGCGTGTCAGCTTCACCGCAGAGGTTCCCAGGTCGACGAAGATCTGCCCCTTGCCCATATGCGCCAGCAGGCCGCCCGCGTGCGCGAGTTCCAGCAGCACTTTTCCCGAAGGCAGCGATACCAGCACCACGTCGCAGCCGCTCAGCAGGGAACCCACGTCCGCCGCCGCTTCTGCGCCCAGCGACGCCAGCCTTTGCACCGGTGCCGCGTCGAGGTCGAATACCTTCACCTTGTGCCCGCTCTTCGCCATGATGTTCCTGCACATCGGTTCGCCCATGACGCCGAGGCCGATGAATCCGATCGTAAGTTTGTCCATATCTCCTCCGATGAATCCGTGTTTGCGCCGCAACGCGCGGTTCAGGCTGGGATCGGCGTGAGCAAGCTCCCGTCGCGGAAGAATGCGTCGACGTTGTCGAGCACCAACTGCCCCATGGCGCGGCGCGTTTCACGCGTCGCGCTGCCCACGTGCGGTGTCAGCGTCACCTGGTCGAAGGACATGAGCTGCGAGAGTTCCGGCGGCTCTTTCTCCAGCACATCCAGCCCCGCGCCGCCCAGGCGTCCCTCGGCAAGCGCCGCAATCATCGCAGCCTGATCGATCACCGTACCACGCGCGATGTTTATCAAGATGCCTTCCGGTCCGAGTGCGTCGATCACTTCGCGCGAAACCAGGTGATGCGTTGCCGCACCGCCCTGGCAGGCGACAACCAGGAAATCCGCCCATCGGGCGAGTTCCACCAGCGTAGGCTCGTGGGCATAAGGCGACTCGGGACGCGCGCGCAGGTCGTGGTATCGCACCTGCATGTCGAAGCCCTGCCCGCGCCGCACGATGGCTTCGCCGATGCGACCCAAACCGAGGATGCCGAGGCGCTTGCCGCTCACGCGCGTCGTCAACGGAAACGCACCCACGCTGCGCCACTCCCCGGCCTTGACGTATCGGTCCGCAATCGAGGTACGCCGCGCAGCAGCGATCAACAGGCCCCAAGCAAGATCCGCTACGCAGTCGGTCAGCACATCCGGCGTATAGCTGACCCGAACGCCACGCGCGCTCGCCGCTGCGACGTCTATGGTTTCATAACCCACGCCCCAACTGCAGATTGCCTGCAGCGCAGGCATGCGTCGGATGACATCCGCATCGCAGCCGCGGCGCACCGTGGTCACCGCGACCTTGGCCGCTGCACCGCGGCGTTCCAGGCAGGCGAGCGGATCGGGCTCACGCCACAATTCAAGCACCTCGTAGTGCTGGGCCAGATAATCGTTGACGAAATCGTCCAGCGGTCCGAACTGCACGATGAATTCCTTTCCGCTCATGCCGGTGCTCCGATCGGTTCTATTTCTTTTCGGGAATGTAATTCGCCGCAGCGGCAGCTTCGCCGAATGACTTTCCGGCCTTCACGCCGCGCTCGACAGCGTCGTCGATTTTCAGCAGGCGCTCGGCTTCGGCAAGCACGTCTTGCAGCTTCGCGCGCGGCACCACGACTATGCCGGTATCGTCGCCGACGACAAGATCGTCCTGCTTCACCGGCGCACCGCCTACGTTGACCGTCTCGCCGAGTCCCAGCAGTTTCAGGCGCGTCTTTCCGGTCACCGGCGTCACCCATCGGCTCGCAAGCCACAAACCGGCTGCGCGAATTTCATCGACGTCACGGCAGGCGCCGTCGATAATGACCGCCGTCGCCTGCCTCATCGTGGCGGCCAGCGACGCGATCCCGCCGAAGGTGGAGATGGCCGTGCCGCCTGCGTCCAGCATCAGCACACGGCCGGGCCCTGTTGCCGCCACCAATTTGCCCACGGCAAAATCGGCACGGTCGAATTCACCAAGGGCGCCCCATGCATGTCGCGCCGTATTGGCAAATCCGGCGATTCGCCCTTCACCGCTGCGTCGCTGTATGCCCTGCACCACACCGTTGATGCCGGCCGCGTCGAGTGCATCCGACCAGGTGCTGGTGGCTATTTTCTTGCAGCGTGCGAGCAACTCTTTTTCGTCGGCTGTCATGATTTGCTTACCACCTTTCGCTATCGAATCAATCCACCTGTGCACCGGACAAGCGCACCGCCTCTGCCCAGCGTTTGCTTTCGCTCTGGACGAAAGCCTGAAAGACCTGCGGTGAAGTATTGTCGACGTCACCGCCCATTTCGATCAGTCGGGCGGTGAACTCGGGATTGGCGACGATCCTGGCAATGTCCTGATAGATTTTGGTCTGCATTGCCGCCGGCATGGTTGCGGGAGCGAACATGCCGAACCATGTGGCTGCGGTGAACCCGGGAACACCCGCCTGTGCAAACGTCGGAACGTCGGCGATGGCGTCCACCCGTTTCGCGTGCGCCAGCGCGATAGCCCGCAGCTTTCCGGCTTTGATGTGCGGCAACGCGGCCGAAAGCGTCACGAACGCCATCGGCACCTGGCCGCCGATCAGATCGGTCAGCATGGGCGGATCCCCCCGGTACGGGACATGCGTCAGTTCGAGCTTGTTCTGAGCCTTGAACAGTTCGCCGGTCAGATGTTGCGGGGTGCCGTTGCCGGTGGACGCGAACGACATGCCCGGATGCGCCCTGGCATAGGCGACCACTTCGGCAACCGTCTTCACCGCCATCGAGGGCGTGGTCACCAGCACCAGCGGAATGGTGGAAGTCAGCGTGATCGGCGCGAAATCCTTGATCGGGTCGTAAGTGAGCTTCTTGTACAGGCTGGCGCTGATGGTATGCGCCGCGGTCGTCATGTACAGCGTGTAGCCGTCCCCAGGGAGCCGCGCCACCATTTCGGCCGCGATCACCGTGCCGGCACCGGGCTTGTTGTTCACGATCACCGGCTGGCCCCAGACCTGGGTCAACTTGTCGGCGATCATGCGCGCGATCACGTCGGTCGCACCGCCGGCGGGGTAAGGCACGACGATGCTCACCGGCTTGGTCGGAAAGTTTTGCGCGCTCAGAGGCGCCGCACCAAGCATGCCCAATACGACCAGAACACTTAGAGGCCATTTCAGAATTAACGAAATGGCCCCTGACTTAGGGGAGCACGAGGGGATGTATCCCCTCGTCTTGTAATAAACTCTTAAAAGCCAGATTCTCAGATTCACGGACACCTCCTAGATTTCTTGCAAAACGTATTCAGCGCCGCAACGCGCGCAGATTTCCCGGATGTGTTCTTCCAGCCGGGACGGAATGGGTATGCCCTCGCGCAGCCGCTTCTCCCGCGCCAGGGCTTCAGGATCACCGGCGACGAGCACCGGTTCCTCCGGATTGGCGCAAGGCGTCTGGTGCATGACGTCGATGACGTCGTCCATGTCGTTCTGGAATTCACCCTCTTCCCGGAAAAAGGTCGGGTCGAGCGCGAAGAAGAAATGGCCGATGTTGTCCGGATCGCCCTGCTTCTGGCTGCGGTTGCGAATCGGCGAAAACGACCCGCCGGTGAGCGTGCCGCCGAGGATGTGGACCATCATGGCGAGGCCGTAACCCTTGTGGCTCCCGAGTTCGCGCGTGCCGCCCAGGGGCGTGAGCCCGCCGTCGGGGCGCTTGAACACGTAGTCCATTCCCTGGTGCGGATCCACCACCGCCTTCCCCGCGTCATCCACGACCCAGCCTTGAGGCATCTGCTTGTCATTCAGGTGATACACCTTCACCTTGCCTGCCGCGACCGTGGTCGTCGCCATGTCGAGGACGAACGGCCGGTTGCGCGCGGCCGGTGCGGCAAAGGCAAGCGGATTGGTTCCCAGCACCGTCTGCCGGCCACTGGCGATGCGCGCATAAACGCCGGCCGCGCCGAAGTGATGCGAATTGCGCACACCAACCACGCCGACACCGTGGACGAGCGCTTTGTCCACCGCAAGGTTCATGGCCATGGAGGAGACCGGATGCCCCAGGCTGGCGCCGCCGTCGAGCAGCGCGGTGGAGCCTTTGTCGCGTACCACCGCGGGCCGCGCCTGCAACTTGAGCGCTCCGGAGAGGCGCATTTCTTCGTACATCATCAGCATCGACACGCCGTGCGAATCGATGCCCATCAGGTCGGTTTCAACCATCAGGTCTGCGGTGACAACGGCCATGTCAGCCGGCATGCCCCAGGCCTGCAGGATGAGCAGAATCTGCTGCCTCACCTGATCAGCGTAAACATTCATCGTTCCACCTCCTCCATCGCCCAAATCCTGCCGCGGAAATTCGCGGCCCGCCGGGCCCTCAATCGGTCCAGGGTTTCTTCGCCCACATCTGCCGGAAGCCCACGTCCGCGCGCTCCAGATGTTTTTTCCATTCCGGTCCCGGCATGTAGTCCATTTCCGTGAACTGCGCCTTCATCTGCGCCTGGAATTCCGGGTTGTCTGCGACCTGGCGCATGGCGGCCGCGAGCTTTTGTTCGATCTCGGCCGGCATCCCTTTGGGGGCGACGATGCCGCGCTCTGAACCGAACACAAGGTCTACGCCCTGCTCTTTGAAAGAGGGCACTTCCGGACCGAGTTTGGAGCGCAGGCCGCCCGCCTGTGCCAGGATGCGCACCGTCTGGCCGCTGTAGGGCATGGCTTCGCCGAGGTTCATGCCGCTGACGACGACATGCTTGCCCATCAACGCGTTGCGCAAGGGCCCGGCGCCGTTGAAAGGCACGTGCAGCAGTTTGGTGCCGGTCAGTCCTTCGAACATCACCATCGCCAGATGATCGTCCGTGCCTACCCCGGTGGATCCGTAGCTTATGCTGCCCGGTGCCTTCTTCGCGGCAGCCGTGAGGTCGGCCAGAGTCTTGTAGGGACTGTCGAGCGTCACGCTGAACGCGCTCGGATCGCGTACCAGGTTCGCGATGTAACTGAAATCACCCGACTTGAAGCCCGCGTCGCGCTCGATCGGCAGGGTCAGCAGGCCCGGCATGTTGGTCATACCCAGGGTATAGCCGTCGGCCGGCGCGCGCGCAACGTATGCGAGGCCGATAGCGCCGGAGGCCCCCGGCTTGTTCACCACCAGCACCGTGCCCCCTAGCGCTTTGCCGAGATGGGCGGCGAGGGTGCGCGCCGTGATATCCGTGCCGCCGCCGGGTGCGAAGCCGACCACGATCTCAATCGGCTTGTCGGGCCAGGCCCATGCCGAAGCCGCAACCAGTAGACCGAGCGCGCCTGCGGCGAGTCTGGTCAGGATCGATTGCGACGAATTCATTTGGCTTCCTTCTGTTTCGCCAAGCCCGCCTCGCGCCACGCGAGCAGGCGCGCGATGCCTTCCTTCATGCCGATCTTGGGCTGCCAGCCGATCAGTTTCCCGGCCAGATCATGCGGAATATGGAAGGCGCCGCCCGAGGTGAGGCGCACGGTGCCGGGCGGATCGGGCTTGATCTCCGGCTGCAGCTTGCTGCCGCAGTAATCCAGCACCATCCGCACCAGTTCGCCCGTGGTGATCGGTTCGGGGCCGGACACGTTCACCGCCACATCGGTGGCGGCGCTCCGGAACGCGGCGAGGTTCGCCTGCGCCACGTCGGCGACGTTGACGAAATGCTTGGTATCGCTTCCGTCTCCGGGCAGCACCGGGCGTTCGCCGCGCCGCACGCGGTCGTAGGTCTCCATGATGTAGAGGGAATTCGCCGCGCGGTAGTGCTGGCGCTCGCCGTATACCGTGGAATAGCGCAGCACGACGTAATCGAGTTTGTGCTTTTGGAAGTACTGCCGGCACAGTTGCTCGCCCATGATTTTCGAGGCGCCGTAGAGTATCGCCGCCGCCGGCGCTCCGGCCGAATGAAACGGGCCGTCCTCGACCAATGCGCCCTTGATCCCGGGCCCGTAGCCGTAGACGGCGTTGGACGAAGCGAACACCACTTTCTTCACCTTGTTTGCGCGGCAGGCTTCCAGCATGTTCTGCGCGCCGCGCAGGTTGACGTCGACCGCCTCCCAGGGCGACTGCGCGAAGCCCAGCGTCATGTATGCCGCCAGGTGCAGCACCCCGTCCATGCCTTGCGTGGCCGCGAGCAGATCGGGCAGGCGCATCAGGTCGCCCTTGACGATGCGCACGCGCGGGTCGTCCTTGAGATGCGCGATCGCTTCCGGCGTGCCGAAGGCAAAATTGTCCAGCAGCACCACTTCCTTGATGCCGGCTGCAAGCAGCGCCTCTGCGGTGTGTGAACCGACGAGGCTTGCGGCCCCGGCGATGAGGATGCGCGCGCTCTTCAGATCGAGCGCCGCGCCTTCCTTGCCTTGAGTCATGGTCATAGTCCCAGAGGTCTGTCGTGCATGCCGAAGAATACGCTCTTCACCTGGCTGTACAGGCGCAGGCCGTGATAGCCTTTTTCGCGATTGATGCCACTCGCCTTGAAGCCGCCGAAAGCGGTGGCGATATGCGACTGCTTGTAGGTGTTGATCCAGACCGAGCCGGCCTCGAGCTCGCGCGCGACGCGCCAGGCCAGCGCGTAATCGCCGGTCCACATGCCTGCCGCCAGGCCGTACACCGTGTCGTTGCCCTGCGCGATCACGTCGGCTTCGTCCTCGAACGGCAGGCACACCAGCACCGGCCCGAAGATCTCTTCCTGGCAGGCGCGCGCGCTGTTCGGCAGCCCCTCGATCACCGTGGGCAAGTAGAAGCAGCCGCGTGCGAACGCGGGATCATCCGGTATCGCCCCTCCCACCAGCACGCTTCCGCCTTCCTTGCGCGCGAGGTCGACGTAGCCGGCAACCTTGTCGCGATGAGCGCGTGAAACAAGCGGCCCCATCTGCGTTTTCGGATCATCGGGCATGCCGATCCGGACATTCCTGGTGCGCTCGACCAGTTCCTTGACGAAGCGCTTGTAGAGCGTCTTCTGCACGAAGAGGCGCGTCCCCGCGACGCAACTCTGTCCGGCCGAACCATAGATTCCCGACATCACGCCCGCGAGCGCCTTTTCGAAATCCGCGTCGTCGAACACGATATGCGGCGACTTGCCGCCCAGTTCCAGGCCCACCGGAATCAGGCGCTGCCCGGCCACGGTGGCGATGGCGCGGCCGGTCTGCGTGCCGCCGGTAAAGGACACCATGCGCACGCCGGGGTGGCTGACCATCGCGGCCCCCACGTCCTCCCCCAATCCGGGAAGCGTGGTCATCAGGCCCTCGGGCAAGCCGGCCTCGGAACAGATGCGCGCGAGTTCGATGGCCAGTTGCGGCGTTTCCTCCGAAGGCTTGAGCAGGACCGCGTTCCCGGCCGCCAGGGCCGGCGCGACCTTCTGCGCTTCGGCCATGATCGGGGAATTCCAGGGCGTGATCGCGGCGATGACGCCGTAGGGCTCGGCGAGCGACATGGAAAAGTATTCCCCGCGCGGACTGGTGACTTCGTTCTGCCAGGTTTCGCACAGCGCGGCGTAGTAGCGAAAGAAGTACGCCGCGTTGTCCACCATGTTCTGGCATTCCTTCAACGGCTTGCCGCTGTCGAGCATCTGCAGGCGGGCGAGCGCGTCGCGTTCGGCGGTGATGCGCCGCCCGATTTCGTACAAGGTCGTGGCGCGCTGGTCCGGGCGCAGCTTGCGCCAGGGCCCCCACCGGTAGGCTTCCTCGGCCACCGCGACCGCGTCATCCACGTCCTTGGGCAGGGCGCGCGCCACGATGCCGGCGACGCTGCCGTCGGCCGGATTGATGGAAGTAATCACATTGCCGCCGCCGGGACTGTTGCGCCACGCGTTGCCGACGCGGAACGGTTTGCTGGCCGGAGTATCCATGGTGTCGACCTCCTCGCGATGTAAGTTGAGAATGTAAAGGTAGATGTTAATCATCGGTCGGATTATTGATAGACACAATTCGCTATTTATTGTTTATTATTAGCCAATGGCAATCAATATCAAGTACCGGCCCCTCAAGGCTTTTCTGCTGGCCGTGGATACAGGGTCCTTCACCCGTGCCGCCGCCCGTCTCGGCGTGACGCAGCCCTCCTTCACTGCGCTGATACACGATCTGGAGGAAGTGCTGGGCGTGCCGACCTGGAGGAAGCCTATCGCCGGATACTCGACCTGGCGGCGGTCAAACGCGGCTCGGTCGTGCTCGGCGCGCTGCCATCGACTTCGCTCACGCTGATACCGCCGGCGCTGCGCGCCCTTCACGCCGCGCACCCGACATTGAGCGTGCGCGTGGTCGAAGCGCATAACGACGAATTGATTTCCATGGTGCGCACCAACCAGATTGAATTCGCCCTCGCCACGGTTCTGGAACCTGCAGCGGATCTCGCGTTTCACCCGCTGCTGGCCGATAGCTGGTTCGCGGTCTTCCCGAGAGGACATGAACTCGCCGATCGGCAGGAACTACACTGGCGCGATCTCGTGCCCTATGACCTGATCCTGCTCTCACAGGGCTCCAGCGCGCGGGCGCAGTTCGAACTCGCGGTGCAGGCCGAGGGCGCCTCGCCAGCGGCGTCCTCGCGCTACGACGTGACCCACATGACCACCGCAGCCGGACTGGTGCGCCAGGGCCTGGGCATCACCCTGCTGCCCAGACTGGCCCTGCCCGAGTTGAACCTGAAAGGCCTGCTGAGCAAGCCGTTGGACGACGCGACCGCGCGCCGGACCATAGGCCTGCTGCACAGGCAGGACCGCAGCCTGTCGCCCGCCGCACAGGCGTTTGCCGCGCAGCTCGGCAAAGCCGCGGTTCAGATCGAGAGGAAATTGCCCCCGATGCGCGCTCCGGCGCGCGGCGCGGGAAAGCCGCGCAAGAGCGTCGCGCCGAGGACATCGGCGCTGCGCACAGGGTAACCGAGACGAACTAGACGCGCGGTTCGGCGTCCAGCCGCACCGCGATACCTTCCAGCCCGGGCCCTGCCACCGGATAGCGCTGCATCACCTGCGGATCGTGTCCCGGCACGACCCAGCGCGGATCGTCTGCGAGTTCGCGCAGGCGGCGATACCCCTCCACCATCTCTCCTACGCTGTGCACGATGGGGAATGGCCGCACCTGCTCCATGTTGGCGTAAAGATGCGAGGCATCCGATGCCAGCACGATCCAGCCGATGCGGGTGTGCACGCGCACCGACTGTATGCCCATGGTGTGGCCGCCGATGCGATGCAAGGACAGCCCCGGGGCGAGTTGCGCCTCGCCGTCGTGGAATGTCACCCGGCCTTCGTAAACGCGGCGAACCATGGCGGTCACTTCCTCCACCTCGTAGGCGTGCGAAAATATTTTCTGCGCCATGTGCCGCCCCGTCGCGAACTGCATCTCCCTGTCCTGCAGATGGAACGTGGCTTTGGGAAACATGGCGAAGTTGCCCACATGATCGTAGTGCAGGTGGGTGATGATCACGTCGCGCACCTCGGCGGCGTCCACCCCCAGCTTCTTCAAGCCCAGGTCCGGCGACAAGAGCATGCTGCGTCCGCGGCGTTCGGCGACCCCGGCGTCGAATCCGGTGTCGATGACGAACAGGCGCGACGGGCTTCGCACCAGCCAGACGAAGTAGTCGAGCGGGCTGCCCTCTTCGTGCGGATCGCCGCCGATGAAGTTGTCGCTCAATTTGCGCGCCAGCGTGGCGTAGCGTATGGCAAAGACTTCATAGCTTTCGACGGCGCTCATGCGACTCTCCCTTGTTTGTGCGCTAGTG
Source organism: Pseudomonadota bacterium (assembly GCA_026399375.1). GTDB lineage: Bacteria > Pseudomonadota > Gammaproteobacteria > Burkholderiales > SG8-39 > 2-12-FULL-64-23. Next base: position 2,795 of record JAPLRD010000208.1, on the reverse strand, counting down.
TGAAAGTTCAAGCGCGGCGCGTCAAGTTTGCGGTGTGTTTGCGCTGTTTGCGGTGCCGGATTGCGGTGTCGGATTCGCAGTCGAGCGGCGGCCGCGCTTAGCGACTCGCCGCCCGGCCCGCCGCCCCGCTTTTTTTCGGTCGTTGGAAATTTCCGCTCCGGCGTATAATTTCTCCGCCGGCAAAGAAATGCACGCCTAAATGCACACCAATGCACACCATAAGCTGGCTCGCACCGGCCACACGCCAAACGCAAACCAAAGGAGAAGGTAAATGAAAGAGAGCAAGCTTGACCGCCTGAACTCGCGCCGCGAAATTCTCAAGAAGGGCGCGGTGCTGGGCGCGGCCGCGGTCGCCGCACAACTCGGATTTCCCGCCATCGTGCGCGCGGCAGCTGGGGGAATACGGATTCAAGGCGGCTTCGCTCGCGGTCGAGGAGGCCAATGCTGCCGGCGGCGTGCTCGGCAGAAAGCTCGAACTGATCGCCGAGGACAGTGTCAATCCGCAGACCGCCGTCACCAAGGCGCAGAAACTGATCGAGCGCGACAAAGTGGTGTGCCTGATCGGCGAGATCAACTCCGCCTCCGGCCTCGCCATCGCCGAGCAGGCCAACCGCTACAAGGTCCCGTTCTTCAATACGGGATGCAATTCCGATGCGCTTCGCGGCAAGAATTGCAGCAAGTTCATGTTCCACATCGAAGGCTGCAACACGATGTACACCAAGACCATAGGCACGTGGCAGAAGGCGGAAAACAAGATCAAGGGCGCAAAATTCTATTTTCTCACCGCCGATTACGCGTTCGGCCATGATCTCTACCGCGTCTCATCCAAGTTTCTCGGTGACAACGGCGGTATCAACCTCGGCAACGACATGGTACCGACCAACTCGGTCGACTTCAGCGCCTATATCCTGAAAATCCGCCAGGCCAAGCCCGATTTCGTCTACATCTGCCTCGCCGGCGTCGACCAGACCAACTTCCTCAAGCAGTACAAGGAATACAACCTGCCGTTCCCGGTCACCGGCGGAACCATGGATACGATTCCGTTTTGGGGTGCAGGCATCGATTCGATATCCGGCTACTGGCAAAGCCTGTGGTATCACGGCCTGCCGGTCGCGGGTGCGCAGGCATTTACCAAGCGCTTCAGCGACAAGTTCGGCATGCCGCCGGACAATCAGGCTTGGGGTGACTACGTCGGAGCGAAAATCGTGCTGCAGTCCTTGGCGGAAACCAAGGGAACCGATACCGTCAAGATGGTCGAGTACCTGGAGAAAGGCGCCAGCTTCGACATCCTGAAAGCGCGTCGCGGTTCCTTCCGCAGCTGGGATCATCAGCTGCTGCAGGAAATGTACGTGGTCAAGGTGAAAGACAAGGCGCGGATGAAGGACAAATGGGACATCTTCGATATCGTCCAGCCGGTCCCGGGTCCGAACGAATCACTCGAGTTGATCCAGCCGACGCAGGCCGAAAACGCCTGCAGCATGGCCTGATCGCGCAGCCCGGATTCAAACCTGCCGGCATGCGCCCTTCCCGGGCGCATGCCGCCTCCAAAACAAGAAACTGATCGCACACAGATGTCCGGCATTCTGATCGAACAGATCCTCAACGGTCTGCTCGTCGGCTCCTACTACATTGTCCTTTCGCTCGGAATGTCGCTGATTTTCAGCCTGGGCGGTGTGGTCAACCTCGCCCACGGCGCGTTCTATGCGCTGGGCGCCTATTTCGCCTACTCGATCCAGCAGAAGCTGGGATTCGGCGGCGCGGTCCTGCTCGCACCCGTGGGGGTCGCTCTCGTGGGCATGCTGATCGAGCAATTGTTCCTGCGCCGACTGTATCGCGAAGATCCTATGCTCGGTCTCCTCTTTACCTTCGGCCTGGCGATGACCGCGGAACAAAGCCTGCGCCTGATCTGGGGCACCACCGGACTGCCGTTTCCGATCCCGGAAGCGCTTCGCGGCCAGCTGCTCCTCGGCGATTTCATCTACTCGTATTACCGGCTGACAGTCCTGGGCGTATCCGTGGTTACGATCGCCGGCTGCTGGCTGCTGCTCAACAAGACGTCTTTCGGCATGATCGTGCGCGCGGGCACGCGCGACCCGGAAATGGTGCGCGCCATGGGCGTGAGCCTGAGACCCGCGCTGACCGCCGTGTTCGCCCTGGGCGTGGCGCTCGCAGGACTGGCCGGCGTGATGTCGGCCCCCCTCGGCGGCGTGCAACCGGCAATGGGCACCGAAATCCTGACCGCGGCCTTCGTCGTGGTTGTGATCGGCGGGCTGGGGAGCTTCTGGGGCGTGGTCTACGCCGGTCTGCTGGTCGGGGTCGTGCGCGGCATCACCGTAGTATTTTATCCGCCTGCGGCGGAAGCCTCGATGTTCATCCTCATGGCACTGATCCTGCTCGTGCGCCCGCGCGGTCTGATGGGCGAGAAGTTCGAGAAATTCGAATGAAGCGCGCGAACTTCACGCGGGCACGCTCATGCTGAAACACCCGCTGACCATCAGCGCGCTGGCGCTGCTCGTATTGCCGTATTTCTGCATGGCCATCGGCTTTACCTACGGCATCGCCACTGAAATCGCGCTGTTTGCCATGGTGACGCTGGGATTCAACCTGCTGCTCGGCTACACCGGGCTGCTCTCCTTCGGGCATGGACTGTTTTTCGGCTTCGCCGCCTACGCTTCGGCGCTGGCCCAGATACACTGGTTCAAGGGCAGCATGCTGCTGCCCATCGGCTTTGCCGTGGCCGCCACCGCGGCGCTGGGCTGCGCCGTCGGCTTCCTCGTGCTGCGCCGGCGCGGCGT
>JAPLRD010000233.1:13718-19012 GCA_026399375.1 Pseudomonadota bacterium | reverse complement strand
GCAGGGATGATCCGCGGCATTCCTCAGCTGGAACGCCGCGGTTTTTTTTGCGTCTGAATCTTGGACCAACTACTACAGCACTTCCTCAACGCCTTGATGCTGGGCGGCACTTACGCCCTGCTCGGCATCGGCCTGACGCTGATTTTCGGCATCATGCGCGTGGTCAACTTCACCCACGGCGAACTCTACGCGTTCGGCGCGTACATGATGTACATGCTCGTCATGCTCACCGGCGCGAACTTCTTCGTCTCGCTCGCGCTCGCGGTGGTGCTGGGCGTGGCACTGGGCGCCGCGGTGGAATTTCTGCTGCTGCGCAAGCTGCGCGGCGCCGACATCGACACCACCATGCTGGTCATGATCGGCGCCTGGATTGCGCTGCAAAATGCGGAGCAGCTCACCTGGAGCGGTGTGGCACGGTCCATCGACAGCCCGTTTCCGACCTCTCCGCTGGTGATCGGCTCGGTTTCGGTGGCGTGGGGGCGGGTGTTCGTGTTTTGCGTCGCGACCTCCCTGATCGCAGCGACTTACGCGCTGATCAACCACACCAAACTCGGCAAGGCCATGCGCGCGACTTTCCAGGACAGGGAGACCGCGGCGCTGATGGGCATACAGATCGGCAGCATACACACCGCGACCTTCGCCCTGGGGTCGGGATTGGCGGCAGCCGGGGGCGCCTTGCTCGGCCCCGTGTTCGTCGTCTATCCGACCATGGGTGATCTCGTCAACGCAAAGGCATTTGCCATCGTCATTCTGGGCGGTTTGGGCAGCATTCCAGGTGCGACCATAGGCGGCTTCATTCTCGCCCTGTCCGAGGAACTCGGTGCCGGCTACATCTCTTCGGGTTATCGCGATGCCATGGGGTTCGTGCTCATCATTCTGATCCTGATCTTCAAACCGACCGGTCTGTTCGCGCAAAAGGAGCGCGTCGGGTGAGCAAGGTTCTTACCGCCCTGTGGCTGGCATTCTTGTTTTCGCTGCCGCTATGGATGGACAACCAGTATGTGCTGCACGTACTCGTCGTTACCGGAATATTCATCGTCGCGGCCATCAGCCTGAACCTGTTGCTGGGCTACGCCGGACAATTGTCGCTCGGCCATGTCGCGTTCTTCGGCATCGGCGCCTATACCAGTTCCCTCGCTTCGCTCGGATTCAGCATCCACTTCACGGCGGATAGTCATCGTTTCGATCAGCTTCGCCGAGGTGGTGCGCCTGGTCGCCGTCAACTGAGTCGAACTTACGCAGGGTCCGATGGCGCTCAACAATATACCGCCGCTGACCCTGTGGCTGCCGCTGCTCGGCGAGCATGTCTTCTGGAAGAAGCCGGCGAACTACTGGCTCGTCCTTAGCGTCGCCGTCGTCTGCTACGTGATCGTACGCCGCCTGGTTTGGTCGCGCGCGGGCCGCGCCATGGTCGCATTGCGCGAAAACGAACCGCTTGCGACCTCGGTTGGCATAGACGTCACCCGCTATCTTGTGTTGGCGACCGTGGTCTCGGCGGCGATGGCTGGCGTAGCGGGCGCGCTCTACGCGCATTACATCCGCATCGTCGATCCGGACGTGTTCCTCTTCATCTACACGGTGACCATGGTGATCATGGTCGTCACCGGCGGCAAAGGCACGCTCGCAGGTCCGGTCGTCGGCGGGCTGATTTTCGGCCTTCTGCCGGAGACCCTGCGCGCGTTCGAGATCAAGCCGGAAGTGCAATGGATCATCTACGGCGTATTGATGGTGCTGGTGGTGTTCTTCCTGTCGGAGGGCATCGTGCCCGCCGTGACTCAGTGGTGGCAGCGGCGCCGTGCGGCAGGCGCCGCGATGGCGAAGGCAGCGCCATGAGCGGGAGAGTGCTGCTTTCGGTGCGGGAGCTTTCGATCCATTTCGGCGGCCTGGCAGCCATCGAAGACCTGAGCCTGGAGGTGGCGGAAGGGGAGGTGCTCGCGCTGATCGGACCGAACGGTGCGGGCAAGACGTCCGCCTTCAACGCGATCACTGGCTATCTCGCGCCCAGCGGCGGCGAGATCAATTTCGGCGGCACGCGCCTGAACGGGCTGAAGCCGCACCAGGTCGCCGCACTGGGACTGGTGCGCACCTTCCAGAAGACCAGCGTCTTCGGCGGGCGCAGCGTGCTGCAAAACATATTGATCGGCCTTCACCTGCGTTCGAAGCAGACGCCGCTCGCAATACTCCTCGGACTGCCGTCGATAGCGCGCGAGGAGGCGAAGCTGGAGGCGGAGGCGCGCGAAATCCTCGCGTTCGCCGGCCTCGGCGCGCGCGCGGATGAACTCGGCAGTGCGCTGCCCTACGGCGAACAGCGCCTGCTCGGCATTGCCATCGCGCTCGCCGCCAAGCCGAAACTGTTGCTTCTGGACGAACCGGTGTCGGGCATGAACCCGGTGGAGACGGACAGCTTCATGGCCAAGCTGGCGGAGATACGCGCCCTGGGAATCACCATTCTGCTGGTTGAGCACGACATGAAAATGGTCATGGGCGTTTCCGATCGCATCGTCTGTCTGAGCCAGGGGCGCGTGATCGCCAACGGAACGCCGGCACAAATCCGGCGCGACCCCGGCGTGATCCGCGCCTACCTCGGCGAGAGATACGCCCGCGTGGCGGAGGCGCAAGACCGTGCTTAGGATAGTCGGCCTGGAGTGCCGCTACGGCAAAGTGGCGGCGGTGCGAAACCTTTCGCTGGAAGTGAACAAAGGCGAGCTCGTCAGCCTGATCGGCGCCAACGGCGCCGGCAAGACGACCACGCTGAAGGCGATATCTGGCGTGCTAGCGCCCAGCGCCGGCCGTATTTTCTTCGAAGGGGAGGACATCACGCGCGCGTCGGCGCGGCGCGTGCTCGAACTCGGCATCGCGCACTGCCCGGAAGGGCGGCGCATGTTTCCCTACATGACGGTGCGCGAAAACCTGGAGATGGGCTCCTACCTCAGGCGGGACAAGCCCGGCATCGACGCCGACATGCGCCGGCTCTACGAGCGCTTTCCGATACTGCGCGAAAGGCGGGAGCAGGCGGCCGGCACCCTTTCGGGCGGCGAACAGCAGATGCTCGCGATTTCGCGCGCGCTGATGTCGCGGCCGAAGCTGGTGATGTTCGACGAGCCCTCCCTGGGACTCGCGCCCAACATCGTCGAGCATACCTTCGACATCATCCGGCAGGTACGAGCCGAGGGCGTGACGGTGATCATGGTCGAACAGAACGCGCTCGCCGCACTGGAACTGTCGGACCGCTCCTACGTACTCGAGCAGGGCAGCGTCACGCTCACCGGAACCGGGCAGGCGCTGCTCGACGACCCGCACGTAAAGAAAGCCTACCTCGGCGCGTAAGCAGCGTGGTTCGCCGGCCGGAAATTGCGCGCCCGCCGACCCAAGCTCCATACTGCGCGCAGGGGGATTGCGCCCCTTACTTTGCCATGCTATAAACAGGTCATACTGATAATAGTAACTTAGTAAGATAAGCCCGAAAAGGATGGCGAAATGGGCGCATTCACCGAAACGATTATTGCCGACGCGCGCGGGTGCACCACGTGCATGGCCTGCGAACTGGCATGCGGGTTCCGCTGGTCGAAGAAGATGGATCCATCACAATCGACCATCCGCGTACATCGCAACGACGCCACCGGCCTGGTTGATATCCAGGTGCTCGAAGGCTGCGATTCCTGCAGCGGTGTGGAAATCCCGTATTGCGTTGTCGTCTGCGCGCCGCAGGTATTGAGCCTGGGCCGCAAGCGCAGCAAGAAGAATCCGGGGGCGCTATGAAGCGAATCGGCAGGCATTACGGCTGGGCGGGGCGTCTGCTGCGCGTGGACCTCGACACGATGACTTGCAGCATCTCGCCGATCGACGCATATCGCGAGTTCATCGGCGGCCGAGGCATGTCCGACGCGATCGTATTCGAGGAATCCGACCCGCGCACCGGACCGCTGGAGCCAGACAGCGTTGTCGCCATCGGCGCCGGCCCTCTGGTGGGCACGCTGGCGCCGGCTGCTTCGCGCACCAATATTTCCGCCAAGAACATCGCCACCGGGGGCATTGCGACCTCCAGCGTCGGCGGTCATTTCGGCATGGAAATGAAATTCGCCGGATTCGACCAGATCGTGGTGCGCGGGCGCGCGCCGCATCCGGTGTACCTCGCATTGCGCGACGGCGAGGCGCAGTTGAAGGACGCGAGGGCGCTATGGGGGCGCAACACCTGGGATACGGAAGATGCGATCCGCAGGGAACTCGGGGACGAACGCGTGCGCGTCGCCAGCATCGGTCCGGCGGGCGAGAATCTTTGCGTGCAGGCGTGCGTGATCGTCGATCGGGGACGTGCCGCCGGCTGGGGTGCGGGCGCCATCCTCGGGGCGAAGAAACTGAAGGCGATCGCGGTGCGCGGCTCGCTGCCCATCCTGCTCGCCGATCCCCAGGGTTTCTGGAAGTACAACCAGACGCTGCTGCAACTCATAGCACGCTCGCGCGCGAGCGGAATGCTGCGCCGTAACGGCACACACGGCTCCTACGGCGTGGGCGGCGGCGACGGCAGGACGCCTCAGGGCGTGCGCAACCAGCAGGACGAGTATTGGCCGGCGGACAAGGGGCAGAACCTGCGGGAGCAGGTGTATCGCGAGAAATGGGAGATCGGGCGCACGGCGTGCACCTCGTGTCCGACATCCTGCACTCACATGTACCATCATCCGGGCAACCGCTTCGGTTCGCTCACGCTGGAAGGCCTGCACACCAATACGGTGCGCGCACTCGGCTCCAACCTCGACATCACGGATGCCGATGCGGTCATGAAGGGCCAGGCGCTGATCAACCAACTCGGCCTCAATATCGACGCGGTGGGGTCTTCCATGGCCTGGGCGTTCGAGGCCTGGGAGCGCGGCCTGCTGACCAAAGCCGATACCGACGGACTGGTACTCAATTGGGGCAATGCGGATGCCATGGTCGAGTTGCTGCAACGCATCGCAACGCGGCGCGGCATCGGCGACCTGCTCGCCGACGGCGTCCTGGTGGCGGCGCGCAAGTTCGGCAAGGGCAGCGAAGAATTCGCCATGCACGCCAAGGGGCAGGGCCTGAACGAGCAGTCCGTACGCTCGCACAAGGGCTGGGCGCTGGGCATTTTCACCTCGACCAGGGGCGCCGGGCATCTCAACGGAGCGTCGCTGGCGGAACGCATAGGCATGGACCCGAAAAAAGCGAAGGCGCTGTTCGGCAACGAAGCGGTGGTGAGGCCGGAAGCCTACGAAGGCAAAGGCGCCGTCACCGCCTGGTTCGAAGGATTGAAATCGGTCGTGGACTCCGTCGGCCTG
>JAPLRD010000233.1:0-13694 GCA_026399375.1 Pseudomonadota bacterium | reverse complement strand
GCTACTACGTCACCTTCTGGATCGATCTGGAACTGATCGGCCTGGAACATATCTCGGTGCTGATGGAAAAGGTGACGGGGGAGAAGGCCGACGCCGATGCGCTCGCGCGCACCGGCAGGCGCAACCAGAATATCGAGAAGGGCTTCAATACCCTGCACGCCGGTTTCACGCGCAAGGACGACATCCCGCCGCCGCGCTTCTTCGAGTCGCCCATCACGGGCGGCGCTTTTGCCGGATCGAAACTGGACCCCGAAGGGTATAGCCGCATGCTGGACGACTATTACACCGCCCACGGCTGGGATCGAAGCACCGGTTGGCAGACGGCGGACTGCCTGGATGAATTGGAGCTTCCTTTAGTGAAGGAAAGGCTTGCCGCTGCCGGCAGGCTGGCCTGATTTTCGTACACCAAAGCGTCGCAACCAATCGGAGGTTCGCATGAGCTTGCAGGACATGATGGCGAAACGCGTGGCACGCTACGCCGACCGTCGGGACGACTGGACGGTATTCAACCTCGAGACGGAGCTCGACCCGAAATATGCGCGCAGCCAGCGCCGCTATGTCGGCGCGTCCGGCTCGCTGGCGCACGAAGAGCAGAACTCGGTCGAACCGGTCGCGTTCACCATGTCGGTGCAGACCATGCCCGTGGGGCACAGGATTCCGGCGCACTGCCACGAGACCGAAGAGACCTTTTTCATCCTCGAGGGCGAGTGCATCGTCAACGTTTTCCACGAGGGTGAGACGGTACAGCTGAAGCTCGGAAAATGGGACCTCGTCTCGGTGCCGCCTTTCGTCTACCATGACATTCACAACGCGGGTACCATTCCGTGTCCGGTGCAAACCTTGCTTTCCAAACCGAAGCCGGACCGGCCGCATTATCAGGACCCCCGGTTGCTGGAGATTCAAGCCCGTACTCATACCAACTAGACGGAGAAAGACGCCATGCAGATGAAGCGGAGCATCATCGGAGCGGCCCTTGCGGCCTGTACATTCGCCTTTTCCGGCCTTGCGCTGTCGCAGACAGTGATCAAAGTCGGCCACGATCAGCCCGACCGCAGCACGCACCATCTTGCGGCGCTGAAGTGGAAGGAAATGGTCGAAACCCGCACCGGCGGCAAGGTGCAGGTGCGTCTGTTCCCGGCCATGACGCTGGGCAGCGGCACGCAGATGGTGGAGCAGACCCAGGCCGGTGCGCTCGAAGTGTCCATCCTGCCGACCGGATGGGTGGCGCCCCTCGCTCCCAGCGTCCAGGTGCTGGATCTGCCATTCCTCTTTCCCAGCCGCGAAGTGCTGTACAAGGTCATCGACGGCCCGGCGGGCGCGGAAATCCTGAAACCGCTGAACAAAGTGAACATCGAAGGCGTCACCTTCTGGGAAAGCGGCTTCAAGCAGTTGACCGGAGGTTTTCCGATCCGCGAGCCGAAGGACTATGTTGGCCACAAGATCCGCACCATGCCGGCGCCGGTGATCCAGGAACAGTTCAAGGCCTTCGGCGCGGCGCCTGTGACCGTGGATTTCAAGGAACTCTACAGTGCGCTGCAGCAGAAGATGGTCGACGGCCAGGAAAATCCGATCGCAACCATCGCGCTGATGCGCTTCTTCGAGGTGCAGAAATACCTGACGCTGTCGGACCATGGCTTCATCGCCTATGTGTTCATGTTCAACAAAACCTTCCTCGACAAGCAGACGCCCGAGGTGCGAAAGATTCTGATCGACTCGGCCAAGGAGGCCGGCAAGTACCAGCGCGAAATCATCGTCAAGGCCGAAGCCGAACAGCTCGAGATGTTCAAGAAGGCGGGCGTGGAGGTGACCACCCTGACGGCGGACCAGCGTGCCAAGTTCGAGCAGGCGTCACGGCCGGTGTACACCTGGTTCACCGGTAAATACGGCTCCGAGTCGCTGGACATGATCCGCAAGGAAGTCGCGGCAGTTACCAAGAAGTAGGCGCTGCATCATGACGCAAGAGGGCGGCGGGGCAAGCGAACAACCCCGCGGGATGCTGGCGCAGCTCGATCATGCGCTCGGACTGGCGGAGTGGGGTTTCATCGGCGGGGCGCTCGCATTGACGAGCGTCCTGCTGTTCGCAAACGTGGTGATGCGCTACGTCTTCCTCAGCCCGCTCAACTGGGTGGAGGAGACCTCGCTTTACCTCATGGTCTGGATTGTGTTCATCGGCGGCAGCATCGCCATCCGCACCCGCGGGCACATGGCGATCGACCTCCTGCCGCTGGCGCTGTCACCGCCGAACCGACGGCGCCTGGCGCTGGCGGTGTCGGTTGCCTCGCTCCTGTTCTTTGCAGTGTTCTTCTGGTACAGCCTGGAGCATACGCTGCGCGTGCGCTCGATCAACCAGCTCACCCCGGTGATGCAGGCGCCGATGTGGCTGACCTACCTTGCGATGCCGGTGGGCAGTTTGCTGATGTCGCTGCGCACGATACAGGCCATCCTGCGCACGCTGGGAGAGCAGGACTTCTCCGACGCCTCAATCCCGGTCGATCTTCAGGACTGATGCGCCATGTCTGAAGTCGCCGTAGTCACCGTACTCGTTTTCTTTCTCATGGGCCTCGGGCTGTTCCTGACGATTCCCATGTTCATCGTGCTCACCGGCACCGCGTTCATCGCCTTCGCGACCATGACGCCGATCCCGCTGTCCATCCTGCCGCAGCGCGTGTTCGCCGGGCTGGAAAGCTTTCCGCTGATGGCGATACCCTTTTTCATTTTCGCCGCGAACATCATGGGCAAGGGAGGGCTTTCGGCACGGCTGATCCAGTTCGTGCAGTCCCTGGTCGGCCACCTGCCGGGCGGCCTGGGCATCACGGTGGTGGCGACCTGCGCCGCGTTCGGCGCGATCACCGGATCCAGCGCGTCGACTATCGTCGCGGTGGGCGGAATCCTCTATCCGGCCATGATACGCGCCGGCTACCCGCAGCACTTCGCCCTCGGCGTGATCACGAGTTCGGCCTTGCTCGGCATGATCATCCCGCCGAGCAACGCCATGATCGTCTATGGTGCCGTCGCAGGAGCGTCGATCGGCGCGCTGTTCATTTCCGGCATCGGCGCCGGGGCCGTGTTCTCGCTCGTTTATTCCGCTTACTGCTACGGCTGGGCAAAGTGGCAGAACGTGCCGACCACGCGCCGTTCGACGCTGCAGGAGATCTGGCAGTCCATGCGCGACGTAGTCTGGGGCCTGGGCATGCCGGCGATCATACTCGGCGGCATCTACGGCGGTGTATTCACCGCCACAGAAGCAGCGGCCGTTTCGGTCATTTACTCCGCTTTCGTCTGCATGGTGATTTACCGTCAGCTCGATCTGAAAGGCCTGTGGGAGGTGTGTCTGGACTCGGCGCTGGCGAGCGCGCGCATCCTGATCATGGTCGCAGCGGCGAGCCTGTTTTCCTGGCTGCTGACGGTCACCGGCATTACCTCCGCCATCGCGGAACCGTTCTCGCAATTGAAGCAGTCGCCGGCTCTGATCCTGCTGGTCGCCAACATCCTGTTCTTGATTGCCGGCATGTTCATCGACGTGTTCTCGAACATCCTGATTCTCACGCCCATCCTGCTCGGGACCGTGACCGGCGCCGGCATCGGGCCGGTCCATTTCGGCATCATCACCTCGGTGAACGTGGACATCGGCAACATCACGCCGCCGTTCGGCCTGAACTTGTTCGTTGCGAGCGGGACGTTCGACAAGCCCTACCTCACGGTGGTGAAGGCGGTACTGCCCTGGCTTGGCCTCGCGCTCATCAGCCTGGGCATCATCACCTACTTCCCCGAGGTCAGCCTCTGGCTGGTGCAGCAGACCTATCCGAACGTGCGCTGAAGCCCGGTTGGATTCAAGCCACGTCCTGCGATTGCCGCGATGACCTTCATGCTAGGCGCCCTGCAGTGCAGGGCACCTAGCGTTTGAACAGGGCGCCGAAGAATCCCTTTACGCGATCCCAGAGGACCGAGAAAAACAGCGAACCGGCGTCGAGTTCGGCGGCAGGCGCAGCTGCCTGGTTCGCGCTCGTTCCGCCTTCGCCCTGGTTGAGGCGGCTCTGAAGGTTTTGCGCAAAGGCGGCGGTCATGCGCTTGGCGATGTCCTGCACCAGGCTTGAGCGGCTGAATTGCGCCAGCGGGCCGGTGAGCGTGAACCCGACCTCGACCTCGACCCGGGTCGACGCGCCGCCTTTGTCGTCGAACAGGACATAGCGGATTTCGCCGCGCGTGGTCGAACTGGAGCGCGTGTCGCTGGCGTAGCCGCGGATTGTTCCGGTATGAGTCGAAGCATCGCGCACGACGTCTGCGGCGCCCTCGAAGTCGGCGACGATGGGGCCGACCTTGATGCGGATTCTGGGTTCGACGTGAGTGTCGGTCGGCTCGGCGAGCAGCGACGTGCCCGGCAGGCAGGTCGCAACTGCACCCAGCCGGCCGAAGAATGCCCACACCTTCTCACGGCTGTGATCGACGCTGAACGTCTGGTGCAGCGTCGTCTGCGGTTTGCCCAGATCAGCCGCGCCGGGAACCGCGCTCTCCGCTGCCGGTCGCTGTCGGGCGGCGGGCAGTTCCTTCGGTATCGAATGCGCCGCTGCGGCGCCGTCCGCTTGCACGGGCTTCGCATGACCCGACCCCACGGGGCCGAGCGCGGTCCGCACTGCGGCGGATGATGAAAAACCTCTTGCCTTGCGCTCGGCCATGACGCCCTGGATGGCGCGCACGATGCCGACATAGCCGGTGCAGCGGCACAGATTGCCGCTCATCGCCACGCGTATGTCGTCTTCGCTCGCATCGGGCATGCGCAACACGGTATCGCGGGCCGACGCCAGCATTCCCGGGGTGCAATAGCCGCATTGCAATCCATGCTCGCGCGAGAACGCCGCGCGCAGCTCGCGCATGGTTTCGTCGTCGTCGAATCCTTCGATGGTGGTGATGCTGGCGCCGTCGCAGGCGACGGCCAGGGTGATGCAGGAACGCGCCGGTGTGCCGTCGATCAGGATGGTGCAGGCACCGCAGACGCCGTGCTCGCAGCCCAGATGGGTGCCCGTGAGATTGAACGTGTCCCTGAGAAAATCGGCAAGGTGCGTCCTCGGCTCGACGGCGGCCGAGACGGCTTTTCCGTTGACGGTAAGGTTGATGGTCTTCATACGAGTCCTGCCCGTTCGATGGCGCGCCGCAGGGCGACGACGTGGATCTGATTGTCGATCGAATCGGTCATCCCCGAAGCCTGAAGCACGCCCCTGGCGGCCCCGCTGTCGAACACGCCTGCCGCACTCCCGGACGGCTTGCCGCTGAACAGCGACGTTGCGTCGGGGATGACGACGGGCATGGACTCGGTGGCGCCGATGACGGCCCGGAAAACCGAGCGCTCCGGATCGTGAAGTACCGCGGCGATGGCCTGTGCCAATTCGCCCGTCTTGCGGCAGATCTTGCAGAAGCCCCAGCGCGCGCTGCGCGACAGGCGGGGGATGCGCACTGCCTCGAGAATTTCACCCGGGGCCAGCGCCACCTCGAACACGCCGGTCACGAATTCGCCGATCGCGAGCGTCCTGGCTCCGGACGGACCGCGGATCATGAGCGTAGCGCCCATGGCCGTCAGGCTGGCGACCCAGTCGGCGGCCGGGTCTGCGTGGGAGAGGCTGCCGCCCAGCGTGCCGCGGTTGCGCACCGCGCGGTAGGCGATGCCGCGCGCGACGGCGGGGAGGGCGCCGCCGGTGACATCGGGCACGCGGCCGTCCTCTATGTCGGCATGGGTGACGCAGGCGCCGACGACGATCGCATCGGCCGTCTCTTCCACGCGCTTCAGTTCGGGAATCCCGGTGATGTCGACGAGCACGTCCGGCTGCACCAGCCGCAGGTTGAGCATGGGGCCCAGCGACTGCCCTCCGGCGAGGATCTTGATCGCGATATCTTCGCGCCGGATCAGCGCGATGACGCCGGCGACGTCGGCCGGGCGTTCGTATTCGAAACGCGTCGGTTTCATCGGCGCGCCTCTCCGCTGCCGCGCGACGGATCTGCGGCGGCAATGGACTCGAGCACGCGACGCGGTGTAATGGGCGAATGCAGCAGTTCTGCCGCACCCAGCGGCCGCAGGGCATCGTTCACGGCGTTGGCGATGGCGGCGGGGGGCGCGATCGCGCCGCCTTCGCCTATGCCCTTCACGCCGAACTCGGTGTAGGGCGAGAGCGTTTCCATGTGCAGTATTCGCGGCTGCGGAACTTCGGTCGCGCCCGGCAGAAGATAATCCGCGAAGGTCGAGGCCAGGGGCTGTCCCGCCGCGTCGAAGGGCATCTCCTCGTACAGCGCGGTGCCTATTCCCTGCGCCACGCCGCCGTAGATCTGGCCGTCGACCACCATGGGATTGACCAGCTGGCCGCCGTCCTCGACGATCACGTAATCGAGAATTTCGACTTCCCCGATTTCCGGATCGACCGCCACCAGCGCGACGTGGGCGCCGTAGCTGAAGGTGCCGGAATCACGCTCGGGTTTGTAGCCAGCGGTCACCTCCAGGCCGCCCGGATTCACGTTGGCGGGAAGGTCCTGCGGCCGCAGATACCAGATCCGCGCCACCTCGCCCAGCGTAACGCTGCCCGACGGACCGATCACCATGCCCTCGCGCACGCTCACCTGGCCGGTATCGGTCTTCAGCAGCCAGGCGCCGATTTCGGCCGCGCGGCGCGAGATCTCCTTGCACGCCTGGGACACGGCGCCGCCCGCCATCACCATGCAGCGCGAACCCCAGGTGCCGGTGGAGTAGGGCGTGTACGCGGTATCGCCGTGCACCACGCTGATCTTGGCGATGTCGATGCCGAGAAGCCGGCGGGCTCTTCCAGGCCGCCGTCGGGGGTAACGCGCGCCGTGGCCTGTTCGAACCCCGGCACCATGGGTATGCCCCAGCCGGCGTAGACCGAGGTGCCGTGCGCCGCCTGCTCGCAATAGACCGCCATGCCGATGCCGATCAGGCGGCCGTCGGATTCGCCGCGTTTCTGGCGCGCGCGTATGCCCGGCAGGTCGATCTCCGCGATCGCGCGGCGCAGGGCTTCCGGATAGTCGCCGCTGTCGAAGTGCTTATTGGTGATGTTGTTGAAGGGCATCTTCTCCGGACGCACGAGGTTCTTCAGGCGAAACTCGTGCGGTTCCATTCCCACCTCCCGCGCGAGCGCGTCGAGCATCAGTTCGAGCGCGAAACAGACTCCGGTGCGGGCGACGCCGCGATAGGGAAGGATGGGGCACTTGTTGGTCGCCACCGAGTAGGTTTTGCAGCGATAGCTCGGAAAATCGTAGGTTCCCGGCAGAATGCTCGCGACCTGCGCCGCCTCGAGGCAGGCCGAGAACGGATAGGATGAATAGGCGCCGGAGTCCACCGTCGCCTCGCAATCGATACCGAGCAGGCGGCCGTCGCGGTCGGCGTAGCCGGTGATGCGGTAATGGTGCTCGCGGCAATTCGCACTGCCGGTAAGGTGCTCGCGCCGGTCCTCGATCCAGCGCACCGGGTGCCCGCAGTGCATGGCCAGCCAGCACAGCGCGACCTCTTCCGAGAGCAGAATCCCCTTGTAGCCGAAGCCGCCGCCGACGTCGGGCGAGATCACGCGGATCTGGCCATGATCGAGGCCCAGGCACTCCGACAGGCCGGTGCGCACGATATGCGGCATCTGGGTCGCGCTGTAGACGATGAGCTGTTCGAGGCGGCTGTCCCAGTGGACAACGACCCCGCGGCCTTCGATCGGCGCCATGCACTGGCGCGCGGTACTGATCTCGCGCGTGACCTTGATCGGTGCGTTGAGCGCGCTTTCTATGTTGACTTCGATGTTGGTCTCGAGAAAGACGTTGTCGCCCCAGGACTCGTGCAGCAGCGGGGCGCCGGGCGCGCGGCCGGCGAGCATGTCGTGCACTGCCGGCAGTTCGTCCAGATCGAGCCGGACCGAGGCCGCGATGTCTTCGGCTTCGGCGCGCGTAGCCGCGAGGCACATGGCGACGAGTTCGCCCACATGCCGGACTTTGCCTGACGCAAGGGAGTGCTGTTCGGAGACTTTGAAACCTTTCAGGCCGGAAACGGCGCGGATCGGCTTGACGCCGGTGAGATCGTCTGCCGTGAAGACGTCGCCGCGATATTGGGCGGGGATGTCGATGCCGCGGATGCGGGCGTGGGCAAGGGGGCTGCGAACGAAGGCGACGTCTTTCATTCCCGACAGCCGCAGGTCGGCGACGAACTGGCCGCGCCCCCGCATCAGGTGGTCGTCTTCCTTGCGCAGAACGCTGGCGCCCACACCTTGTGCCGACATTTCCTTGTTCCTTTCAGAGCTGGCCATGGCGCCGCCGGCTCAGGAGCGGCCGACAGCGTGCGCAAGCGGCTTCTTCCCGGCTTGCCCGGAGCCCTTTGCCCTGACTGTTGCCGCTTCCGATGGTTTCCGCTTTCTTCCGCGGGAATCGCCGAGCAGGTCGATATGCAGCTTGATGCAGTCGCTGGGATAGATGATCTCGGCCACATAGATCGCTATGTCTTCGCTGTCGACGACGATGCAATGGCACTCGGCCGTCACCGAACTCAGGCCGACTCCGAGCAGATTCGCTGTTTCGCGATCGGCCGTGCCGATCACCAGAGTCTGGTGCGCATGCTTGATGTGAATATTCTCGAGCGCCGCCAGCACCGGCAGCGCCGGATGTTTGGTGAATTCATCGGGATCGAGATCGAAAACGCTGCGTGCGAGATGAACGTTCACCACAGCATAGGGCGCGCGATCCTTGAGTTGGACGCTGCGCAGGAAGACGTACTCCGACGCCAGATTGCCTTCGCCTTCCCCCAGGGCCGGCCGGGCCGGCGGGGCGGGAACATGGATCAGTTTCGGCACGTTGTCCTTGATGGACTCGATGAGTTCTTCCCAGGTCGTGCCGAGCTTGAGCCAGCGCTTGTTGCTGACCTTGTCGGCGACGAAGGTGCCGCGGCCCTGCTGGCGGTGAAGGAGCCCTTCTTTTTGCAGGAGGGCTACCGCCTGCCGCACGGTCACGCGGGCGACCTTGTACTCCTGCTCGAGTTCCTCCAGCGTGGAGATCTGCTGTCCCGGCTGCCATTGGCCGGTGGCGATCTGCCTGCGCAGCGCAGAGGCGACCTGAACGTATAGAGGCATGTGCCTGTCACCGCTTCTTGTCTGAAAATTCGGCATGAAATTGTCTCTATTTATGGATGAAGAAAAGTGTATATCCGGCGTTTCCGATGCCCGTCATGCCCGCGTCGGCGGCGTAGGGCCGGCGCCGTGCTTGCGGCTGGGCACTGCCGCGTCCGTTCATGACTGAAATGACACGACATGCGAAATCGCGGAATTGCCGCCTAAGCACGCCGGCGCTGCGGCGCCCGCTCCTGCCTTCTCCGCCGGCGCGCCACTTCTGCCGGAACGGGTGCTGTCGCCGTAAAGCGTTGTGCGCTCGCGCGGGCTGCGGCCGATGGAGCGGATGAGTTCCTCCATCCTGGCGGGCGTCATTTCCTGTCCGTGGGACGCGCCGGCGGCGCGCGAAATGGTCTCGTCCATTAGCGTTCCGCCCAGATCGTTGGCGCCCGAGCGCAGGCAGGCCTTCACGCCTTCAGGCCCCAGTTTTACCCAGGAGGTCTGAACGTTCGGAATCAAAGGGTGCAGCGCCAGTCTAGCAACCGCATGCATCAGTACCGTTTCGCGGAACGTCGGTCCGCGGCGCGCTCGCCCTTTGCGGTAGAGCGGCGCCTCCATGTGCACGAACGGCAGCGGCACGAACTCGGTGAAGCCGCCGGTCTCGGTCTGCAGCGCTCGCAGCCGCAGCAGATGGCGCGCCCAGTGCTCATACTTTTCTATATGGCCGAACATGATGGTCGCGGTGCTGCGCAGGCCCGCGCCATGGGCGGCTTTCATCACCTGCAACCACTCGGCGGTCTTGACCTTGTCGGAACACAGGACGGCGCGGATTTCGTCGTCGAGGATTTCGGCCGCGGTGCCCGGCAGCGTTCCCAGGCCCGCATGCTTCAGTTCGGACAGAAAGGCTTCCAGCGGGATGCCCAGGGTGCGCGCGCCCTGCCAGACTTCAAGCGGGGAGAAGGCGTGGATATGCATTTCGGGGACGGCGGCCTTCACGGCGCGGCAGATGTCGATGTAGGTCGCGCCGGTATAGGCGGGATGGATGCCGCCTTGCATGCAGACCTCGGTCGCGCCGCGCTCCCAGGCTTCACGCACGCGCCGCTGGATTTCTTCGAGCGGAAGGTCGTATGGTTTGCCGCGCAGGTCTTCGCTTGCCTTGCCTTTGGCGAAGGCGCAGAACTGGCAGCGGTAGGAACAGATATTGGTGTAGTTGATGTTGCGATTGACGACGTAGGCGACGGTGTCTCCGTTCACCTCGGACCGCAACTCGTTTGCCGCCGCGCACACCGAAGAAAATTCCTCTCCTCGTGCGCGAAACAGCCGCACGATGTCGTGTTCGTCCAGGGTCTCGCCCCGCTGCGCCCGTGCCAGAATCGAAGCGACTTCAGCGCGCGAGGCCGGATGCGTCGCTGTGATCAGGGCGAGGTCGGCTGCCGGAGGGGCGTCCGTCACACCGGGCGACCAGCCGTCGGTGCGGGCGAAGCCGTCGGTGTCGACCCGATGCAGCAGCGCGGTGCGCAGCCCTGAATCGACCCAGTATTCGGCTTGCCGCGCATAGGCGGGGTAGATCGCCAGGCGCTCGGCCAGCAGCTTGCCCGTGTATCGGGTCGCGCGCGCCAGGCTGTCCAGATGCGGCCAGGGCGCTTCAGGATTGACGTGATCCGGCGTCACCGGAGACACGCCGCCCCAGTCATTGATGCCGGCGTTGACGAGCTGGTGCAGCGAGCCTGGGCTGAGATTCGGCGGCGCCTGAATATTCATCTCCGGCTCGAACAGCAGCCGTGCCGCAGCGATGGTCCAGAGATGCTCTTCCAGCGAGGGCGCGGGCGCATCGGCCATGCGTGTGCCCGGCTTCGGCCGGAAGTTCTGTACGATGATTTCCTGGATGTGCCCGTAACGGTCGTTCAGGTCGCGCAGTGCCAGCAGGGCGTCGATGCGCTCAGCGCGCGTTTCACCTATGCCGATCAGGATCCCGCTGGTGAAGGGAACGGCGGCTTCGCCGGCGAGCCGGATGGTTTCGAGACGGGCCGCGGGTTTCTTGTCCGGTGAGCCGTGGTGCGGACCGCCGCGTGCGCACAGGCGCTCGGCCGCGCTCTCGAGCATGATCCCCTGGGAAAAGGAGACTTTTCGCAGCGCCGCAAGGTCGGATGCGTCGAGCAGCCCCGGATTGACGTGGGGAAGCAATCCGGTCTCCTCGAAGGTGATGCGCGCCACCTCGGCGAGATAGGACAAGGTCGTCTGATGTCCCAGCCTGGTGAGTTCCTCCCGCGCGACGCGATAGCGCTGCTCCGGCTTGTCTCCGAGGGTAAATAGCGCTTCCTTGCAACCCGCCGCTGCGCCGGCACGCGCGATGGCCAGGACCTGGTCCAGCGTCAGGTAGGCGGCCTGGCCTTTGCGCGGCGCCTGCGCGAAGGTGCAATAGTGGCAGGAATCCCGGCACAACTGGGTCAGCGGGATGAAGACCTTGCGTGAATAGGATACGACGGCGCCGTGGGCCAGGTCCCGCCGCGCAGCCGCGGCCTGCATCAGCGCCTCGAGACCGGCGCCGGTGAGGGCATGAGCCTCCTCGTGCGTGAGCCGGCGTTGAGGCGCAAGTGCGGCGGTCACTTCGCTTGCCATGGGCTTTCCGTCCTTTTCGTTCATTGCGCCACTCGATCGACGCGGGCTTCGCGTTTTTCCGCCGCCGCGCACAGCAGCCGTTCCGCGATTCCGTTCATCCTCAGGCAGGCGTGGCTGCGCGTCGCCGACGGCCGTGCGAGAAATGCGGCAAGGTCCTCCGGTCGGTCGATGTCGCGCTCGATGCGCGCCAAATCCAGTACCTGCGGCTCGATGCCGCAAGACCGCGCCGATTCCTGGTGCCGGCGAAAGCTGTCTTCGCCGAAGCGAAACGCCATGGCATCAGGTGGGGAGCACGCAAGCGCATTCGTCCCTCCGTCCATCCCGGCGCGTACCAGGGTCACAGACGGCGCAGTGCGATGCGCGGTCACGATCGCCTCGATATCTTCGGCCGTGATCAGCGGTACATCGGCGGGGATGACGAGCATGCCGTACCGTCCCTCATGCGCGAGATGCCTTGCCGCGTTTTCCACCGCGGCGTTGATGCCCGCATTCTCCGGGTCCGCCAATACGTTTGCGCCGGCCGCATGTGCCAATGACGCCGCGTCAGCGTCGCTGGTGATCACGACGATGCCGTCCAGCGAGGGTGCGCGCAGCAGCGCCGACAGGACGTCTTCCAGCATGGCGCGGGCGAAGGCGCTGCGCTCCCGCGGCGTAAGGCAGGGCGCGAGCCTTCGCTTCGCCTGCGCGAACGGTCCGACCGGAACGATTGCCCGGAGCTTGCGGCCTTGGCTCATGCGCTGCACGCTTCCCGCGTTCGCGCGAGCCTTGCGTCGCCTGCAAACCGCTTTGCGAAGGCGAGCACGGTCTGCGCCAGGCGCCGCCGGTCGTCCATGCTCTTCATCAGGGTTTGCGAAACCTCGACGGCCAGGCCGATGTTCCCGGCGTCGGCGGCGTCGGCGCTGTCGATGACCATGCCGTCGATCAGCCCGTGGTAATGCGCGGCGATCGCAGCCGAATTTCTTTCGACGCCGAGTTCCGCCATGATCTTCGCGGTCGGTCCCTTCACCGCCTGCGCACCGATGATGGGAGAGACCGCGATCACGGGAACGCCGGCGCTTCGAAGCGCCGGGCGAATTCCCGGCACCGCCAGGATCGGGTCGACGCTGAGATAAGGATTGGAAGGACAGATGACTATCGCCGCGAGGCCGGGACCTGCAAGGGCATCCAGCAAGGCCGGATTCGGCCGCGCTTCGGCGGCGCCGGTAAAGGAGACGCCTGTGGTGACTGGCTGGCAGCGATGCCTGACGAAGTATTCCTGGAAGGGCAGAGGGCCGTCTCGGGTGTGAACCACGGTGCGCACCGGATCGTCCGTCATCGGCAGGATGGCGGCGGCGACCTTCAGTTTGCGGGCCATGTCCGCCATGATGGCCGTGAGCGTTTCTCCGGCGCGCAGGCGCCTGGTGCGCTCGACATGCACGGCCAGATCGCGGTCGCCCAGCGCAAACCAGGCATCGCCTCCGAGTTCGCCCAGAGCGGACATGAAATTCCAGCTCTCGTCCGCCCGGCCCCAGCCGCGCTCCGGATCGCTGAGCCCGGAGAGCGTGTAAAGGACGGTGTCATCTGGAGATGTGAAGGCCCAGGTGCTCGAAGTCGTCCCCCGTGTTCACGACGACGGTGAGCCGTTCGGCAAGGACGGCATTCAGACCGAGCGCGAGCTTTGCACCGCCTATGCCGCCGCACAGCGCCAGCACGCGGCCCGTCACTGCGCCCGTTTCGGTTGCGGTGGACGTGGATGTTTCAATCACCGGTACATGTCCTGCTCCTTGGGGCGCAGCAGCGCGACCGCATTGCGCGCCGGCGCGTCCCAGGCGAGCCCGCGCACATGCACCAGCGGCAAACCCTCGTCGGTCTCGCCCATCAGCAACGACGCCGCGGCGGCGATCTCGTCGGCAAGCGCCACCTGGGTGACGCGCATGGCCCGGCCGAAAAGATCGGGGGCGCCGACGAGGTCCACCAGGGACGGGAGGCCTGCCGCGCCGAGCGCGACGCCGACGACGCCGT
>JAPLRD010000126.1:7109-11342 GCA_026399375.1 Pseudomonadota bacterium | reverse complement strand
CATCTGGTCCAGGCGCTTGGCGCCGTCGGCGGCGAAATTGAGGTATTCGCGCTTTTCCTCGTCGAGCTTGTCGGCGAGGCCGATGTCGAGCAGCTGCAGGTAGCTCGAGATCATGCGCAGGGGCTGGCGCATGTCGTGCGAGATCGAGTAGCTGAACTGCTCCAGCTCGGTGTTCGAGCGCAGGATTTCCGCTTCGCGCCGATCCAGGGTGTCCAGCATGCCGTTGAACTGCCGCGCGAGTTGTCCCGCCTCGTCCTCGCCCGGCACAATGGCGCGCAACCCCGACGCCCCGGCCTGCACCGCATCGGCAACCCGCTGGATTGCGCGCAGCCGGCGCGTCAGGTAGCTGCCGACCAGTGCGGAAAAGATGACGCCGAGCGTGATCGCGATCAGCGCGTACACGATGCCCCTGTGCTTTACCCCTGCAAGTTTGGCGTCCAGCACGTCTCCGCCCAGGCCGATCCTCGCCCAGCCTATATGCTTGCCGGCGAGCATGACGGGGCTGGCAATATCGACCAGCCTTGTTCCGCGTTGCAAAATGACCAGGTCGGCCGCCTGCGGCAGGTCGGTCAGATACTGCCCGCGCCGGGCGGGGTCGGTGTGGGCCAGCACCTCTCCGCCGAGGCTGAGCACGATGGCGTGGCGCAGATCGGGATAGTGAGAGAGGCTTCCGATGATTTCCTGCAGGCCGCTGAAATCGCGCGAGGCGACCCATACGGCCCCCGATGTCGCCACGCTGCGCGCGAGGGCAATCGCATGCTCGGACTGCTGTTCCAGCAACAGCGCCTGCTGCCGGCGCGTCATGTCCCAGACGAACAGCGACATCGTCGAGGCGACCGTCAGTGTCATGCCGACGACGAGCTGCCGCCTCAGCGTGCCTGTGAGCAGCCGTTTCATCCGCTTGAACATCACTTGCTCTCGACCGGACGCACCGTCTTCTCGAAGTTTCTGATGTAATTCAGAACGACGTCATAGCTGGCGTCATCGGCGGCGTGGAAGCGCGCAGTCTGCATGCCCGCGAGTATGGCCTTGCCTTCCGGGTTCGACGCCAGGCCGACAAGCATTTTTCTGACTGCGTTGCGCAGCGTTTCGGGCACGTCATCGCGCGCCATCACCGAATTGTTGATCAGCGGCGGGGTTTCCCAGGCCACCTTGAGCTGCGCCGCCTCGGCGGGATGATCCTTCTGGAACAGGCGCCACGGAGGCGGCCATGTGGCCCCGGCGGCGGCTTTGCCCAGGTAGACGTTCATGATGGAGGATTCTTGCGACCCGACATAGACGTTCTGGAGGTCGCGCTTGATGTCTATCCCCTTCGTGTGCAGGTAATACTGGGGCATGATGGCGGCGGCCAGCGCGGTGGGGGACGGGTAGCTCACAACCTTGCCTTTGAGATCGGCGGGCGTCTTGATCGCGCCGTCCCTGCGCACGATGAAAATGCCCTTGAAGTCTTCGGCGTCGCCGGCGGTCGCGATGACGTGATAGCCCGCCTTGATCGCTTCCAGCGTCTGCCATGGATTGGGCAGCAGGAATGCCGGTTCCCGTCCGCGGAACTTCTGCTCGTAAGCCTGGTAGTCGCGCGAGGCTTCCAGTTCGATGCGCACGTCCTGCAATTGGCGGTTGAGATGATCGATCAGAGGCTGGTAGGCCTCGCTGAGTTTTTGCGGGTTGTACAAGGGATGAATGGCGAGGCGATAAACCGGCGTATTGCCGCGCGGGAGGGTGCTGCTGTATTGAAGCGGTTTCTCAGGCTCAGCCGGGTTGCAGGCGGCCAGGAGCAGGACGAGCAGCAGCTTGGGCAGGCGGTTCACTCCGCCTCTTCCTCTTCCCGCGCCTGCCGGCGCAGAAACGCCTCCGCTGCCTCGACCGGCAGGGGCCTGCTGCAGTAGTAGCCCTGCACTTCGCCGCATCCGTTTGCGCGCAGGAAGGCAAGCTGGTCTTCGGTTTCCACGCCCTCGGCGATGGTTTGCAGGCCGAGGCTGCGCGCGAGGCCGATGATGGAATTGACGATGGCCTTGTCCTCCGCGTTGTCATGGAGGTTGCGTACGAAGGACTGGTCGATCTTGAGCTTGCACAGCTTGAAGCGTTTGAGGTAATTGAGCGATGAATAGCCCGTGCCGAAGTCGTCGATCGACATGCGGATGCCGTGCGCGTGCAGCGCGTCCATCACGGCGATGGCGCCGGGCGGATCGTCCATGGCCGCGCTTTCGGTCAGTTCCAGTTCCAGGTGTTCCGGCGGCAGGCCTTGCTCATGCAGGATCTGAATCACCCGTTCGGTCAGCTTCGGGTGCCGGAACTGCGCCGCGGACAGATTGACCGCAACCACGCCGGGCGCGATGTTCATCTGCAGCCATGCCCTCATCTGCCGCGCGGCTGTCGCGAGCACCCATTCCCCGATCTGCAGGATCAGCCCGCTGGCCTCGGCGATGGGGATGAATTCGGCCGGAGAAACCATGCCGAATTCCGGATGCTGCCAGCGCAGCAGCGCTTCGGCGCCGACGATGCGCCCGTCGCGCAGCGACAGCTGCGGCTGATAGTGCAGCCGCAACTGGTCGCGCTCGAGCGCGTGCCGCAGCGCGCCTTCCAGTTGCAGGGTGCGCGCGAGGCTGGTCTGCATCTCCGTCGCGAAAAAGCGGTAGCCGTTGCGCCCGCCCTGCTTGGCGCGGTACATCGCGACATCGGCGTTTTTGGACAGCGATTCGAAATCGTCGCCGTCACCCGGATAGACGGCGATGCCGATGGAGGGCGTGACCACCAGTTCGTGCGTTTCCACCTGATGGGTGGCGGCGATCACCTGCAGCAGTTTCTCCGCCATGTGCGCCGCGCCGCTGGGGTCGGAGGTCGGCAGCAGCAGTATGAATTCGTCCCCGCCCTGGCGCGAAACCGTGTCTTCGCTGTGCACCACGGACTGGATGCGCCGGGCGATCTCCACCAGCAGCGAGTCTCCGATGTGGCGGCCCAGCGTATCGTTGATGTTCTTGAAGTGGTCCAGATCGAGCGACATCAGCGTCATCGGTTTGCCGCTGCGCCTGGCCATTGAGAGGGCGTGATTGAACCGGTCGTTGAGCAGCGCGTGGTTGACGAGTCCGGTGAGCGCATCGAATTGCGACAGCCACAGGATGCGCTCCTGCGCCTTCAGGCGCTCCGCCTCACGCGCGAAATTGGTCAGGGCGAAGCCGATGTCGGTCGACATCTCAAGCAGCAGCTCGCGCGCCGCTTCGTCGAACACGTTGGCCTCGCCGGCGTACAGGGTGAATGTGCCGACGACGCTGCCGCTCCTGATCAGCGGCAGCGAAGCCGAAGCGCCCCAGCCGAAATGCCTGCCGCGCTCGTGCCAGGGCGCGGTGGTCGGATTGTTCAGAAAGTCCTGGCACCAATACGGCCGCGCTTCGCGCACGGCGGTTCCGGTCGGCCCTTGACCGAACGGACTGTTCGCATCGGCCGAGATATCGATGTCCTGCAGGTATTCGGCGCCTTCGCCGAAGCTGGCGACTGGCAGTATCCTCTGCGTGGCCTGATCGGTGTAACCGATCCACGCCATTTTCATGCCGCCGAGCTCGACCGCCACGCGGCACACCGTGGGGAACAATTCGAGCTCGTCGCTGCAGCGCACGATGGCCTGGTTGCACTGGCTCAGGGCGGCGTAGAGCCGGTTGGAGCGCGCCAGATCCTGCTCCAGTTTCTCGCGCACCATCGCGTAGCGCACCGCACGGCCCAGCGCGTCGTGCGCGAACTGGCCTTTCACGAGGTAGTCCTGTGCGCCTGCCTGCACCGCCCTTACCGCGAGTTCGTTGTCGTCGTGTCCGGTCAGTACCACTATGGGAACGCCGCGCAGCGCGGCACGCAGTTTTTCCACCGTCGCGATGCCCTTTGAGTCGGGGAGCGACAGGTCCAGCAGCACGACGTCGGGTCTTTGGGTGCGCCCCAGCGCCAGTCCTGCGGCCAGGGTTTTCTCCCAGGCGAGGGGTGCCTTGTCGCCGCCGTGACCGAGCCCGGCCGAGCGCAGATGCACCCGGATCAGACCGAAGTCGCCCGGATCGTCTTCGATCACCAGGATGGCAACGGGCCGCCCGGAAAGATCGGTCATGGGTATTCCCGGTATCCGGCCGCCGTGCCGCAGCAAATTCTTATGGGGCGGAGATCAGGCTGCTGCGAGCTGCTGCCAGGCGAGCGCCGGCTGGAAATGGGACTTTTTCGCGCGTTTGCCTTCCGCCGCATCGGCGCGCTTCGCGGCCG
>JAPLRD010000126.1:0-7081 GCA_026399375.1 Pseudomonadota bacterium | reverse complement strand
TCTATGCTTCGTTGATGCACCTGGATGACGCCGGAGGTATTCAACGCCGACAGCGCGCGGCTCACGGTTTCCAGTTTCAGTCCGAGGTAGCTGCCTATTTCCTGCCGCGTCATACGCAGATTGAAGGAGCAGCGCGAATAGCCGAGCGCGCCCAGCCTGGAGGACAGGGACAGCAGGAACGCCGCAACCCTGCCTTCGGCGCCGAGTGTGCCCAGGGTCCAGGCCATGTTCTGCACGCGCACCAGTTCGCGGCTGAGCACGCGATAGAGCAGCGCTTCCAGCTTGGGGCATTCTTCCGCCAGCCGCGCCAGGCTCGCGAACGGGATGATCACCACTTCGCTCGTGTCCAGTGAAATCGCGGAGGAGCTGTAATGTCCGCTGTCGATGCCGTCGGCCCCCATCAAATCCCCGCTCATCGGGAACCCGAGCACCTGCTCGCTGCCCGAGAGGTCGGTATAGACGGTCTTGAAACAGCCGGAACGGACCACGTACAGGGAATGGAATTTGTCGCCGGCCAGCATCAGCGGCTCGCCTTCATGCACGCGGCGCAGGGCGAACACGGTGCGCGAAAGCCAGGCTTCGTCCGGAAATTCCACGTGCAAGAGGCGGGTGAGGTCGCGCACCGACACATTGGCCCCGTCGTGGTCCGGCGCCGGTGACACCAGGTTGTCCATGGACCCGGCGTCGAACGCATCGTAGTGCAACATTGAGGCGGTCATGTTTTTCTCCATTGTTCCAAGGTAAGGGGTTGCATGGATTCAGTGGCACGCGGCGCCGCCGGCAGGGCGGATCGTCCACTCCAGAACGATTTCCCGGATACGCGCGAAATCGGAGGACTTGTCCAGGAAAAATTCCGCCCCCGCGCTCATGCAGGCGCGGCGGTGCTGGTCAGTCGCGTAGTTGGTGAGCACGGCGACGTGCAACCCGGGCGACGCCGGATGCACGGCCCTGAGCACTTCAAGGCCGCTCCCGTCCTCCAACTGCAGATCCAGGATCACGGCGCCCGGATCAGTCAAGCGGATGCCTTCGATGGCGTCCCCGACCGTGCCGGCCTCGCCTACCAGGCTGGCGCCTTCGATGCCGCGTATGGTCTCCGCCAGGCGCGCGCGGATGGCGAGCGAATCTTCGACCAGGAATACCTTGAGGGGGGCGGTTTGCTGCGTTGAATCCATGAATTTTTGAATGCCGTAGAAGGTGCTGTTCGTCTTTTGCCGCGCGGCTTCCACTGGCTCCCGCCGCGCGGCAATCGTGCAATGGGGGTTTTCTGTTCTTGTTGGAGCGAGTATGGAATACGACTGCGGCCCGTCGCCATAGGGGCAGGCTGAAACCGCGTGTAGGATTTTGCGGAAACCGTGTAGGGGAATGCCTACACGCGGGCGGGGCCGCAGGAAAGCCCCTGTTTCAATCGAAGGGGATGCCCCCGTGCCGCTATTCGTCCCGGGCGTCGAAAAGCTGGTGTGCCACGGCGTAGCGCACCAGGTCGGCGACGCTGTCCATGCCCATTTTCTCGAGGATGCGCGCCTTGTGCGTGCTCACGGTCTTGCCGCTCAAATGCAGGCGCGCGGCGATGTCGGTGACGGTATCGCCGTTCACCAGCAGGCCGAACACCTCGTATTCCCGGTCCGACAGCGCCTGGTGCGGCAGTTCGGCAGCCTGCGGCCTGAGCGTGAGTGCGAGCTGCTCGGCCACGCCGGGGCTGATGTACAGCCCGCCATCGGCGACCTTGCGGATCGCCGCGACGAGGAGGGAGGAGGCGCTCTCTTTGGTCACATAGCCCGAGGCGCCGGCGCGGATCGCCCGTACTGCGTACTGGTCTTCCTGGTGCATGGACAGTACCAGGACGGCAAGTTCCGGCCGTGTGGCCTTCACCCACTTGATCAACTCGATGCCGCTCTTCCCGGGCATCGACATGTCGAGCAGCAACAGCCCGAAGCCGCCCTCGCGCACGCGCGCCATGACCTCGTCACCGTCCACCGCTTCGCCGGCGACCTCGAGCCCCGGCGCGCCCTGGAGAATGCGGCGCAAGCCGTCGCGGACAATGGTGTGATCGTCGGCGATGAGTATGCGCGTCATGCGGACTTCTCCCCGGTCTTCCGTTCCTGTGCGGCGGCGAGCGGGATGCGCGCCCGCAATTCGCTGCCGCGGCCTTTCTCGCCCCCGATTGTAACCTCGCCGGAGAGCAGCATCACGCGTTCGCGAATGCCGAGCAGGCCGAATGTGCCGAGCTTGTTCTGGTCTGCTTGCTCGATGCCGCGGCCATTGTCGCGGACGGTGAGTTCGACCCAGTCGCCGTCCCGCTCCAGGCGTATTTCGGCCGTGGTGGCATGCGCGTACTTGGTCACATTGGTGAGCGATTCCTGGGTGATGCGATACAGGGCGGAGGCGATCGGCTCGGGCACCTGGGCCACTGTGTCGTCGATCACGAGGTCGGTGGCGATGCCGGTCTGCTTGGAAAAGTTCTGCGTCAGCCAGTCAAGGGCGGCGGCGAGGCCCAGATCGTCCAGCATCAAAGGCCGCAAATCGGCGGCGATGCGGCGCGTGGCCGCGATCGTGCTGTCCAGCATCACGTGCATGGCCTGGGCGCGCTGGCCCAGGTCCGGCGCGTCCGGCGGCAGTGCCGCGCGCAGGGACTCCAGGTCCATCTTGAGCGCGGTGAGCAATTGCCCCAGTTCGTCGTGCAGTTCGCGCGCCGTGCGCCGGCGTTCGGCTTCGAGGGCTTCGTTGGCGGCCTTGGACAGTCCGCGCAGTTCCTGCTGCGAGCGCTTCAGTTCCCGTTCGGCACGCCGGCGGTCGGTGATATCGCGATGAAACGCCAGAATGTAGTGCTTCCCGTCGATATCGATGGCGGAGGTCGCGACGTCAATCGGTATCACATGTCCGCCCTTGTGGTAGTGCTCCACTTCGAATCTCAGCGATTCCCCCGCGAGTATCCGCGCTATCCTGTCCGGCGCCAGCACCTGCGTTTCCGGCGAGTCGAGCTGGCGCAGGTTCATGTTGAGAAGTTCGTCCACGCTGTAGCCGTGCATGCGCGCGAAAGAGTCGTTGACGCTGATAACGCCGCCTTCGGCGTCGAGCAGCAGGATGCCGTCCATGGCCTGGCTGAACAGCGTGCGGTAACGCTGCTCGTTTTCGCGCAGCGCCGCCTCCACCTGTTTGCGCTCGGTGATGTCGCGCAGGATGACGATGGTCAAGCCCTCCCCGCGAAGGCGCACCTGGGATATCGAGGCGTCTATGGGAAATTCCTGCCCTCCGGCGCGCACCCCGCTGAGGGCGAGGTGTTGTCCGATCCTGCGCATTGGCGCGCCCGCGGCGCCCGGATCTGCCACGTGCCCGGCCAGCGGCGCGACGAGATTGCCCGGAATGAAACGGTTGATGCCAGCACCTATCGCGTCCGCGCTGCTGCAGCAGAAGATCTGTTCCGCGGCGGCGTTGAACAGCACGATGCGCTTGTGTTCGTCGAAGGTGATGACCGCATCCATCGCGGATTGTATGATCGCCTGCAGGCGTTCTTCCGATTCGATGACGCTGGATCTCAGCGCTTCGTCCACGCGCAGCTGGTGCGCGAGCCAGAGCGTGATCAGGCCGAGGAACACCGACGTGAGCGCGGCGATGCCGCCGAACAGCCAGGCGCCCGATGTCCACGATTGCAGGACGAATTTCCTGGAAGTCGTCACCGTCAGGACCAGCGGATACTCCTTCAGCGGATAAACGGCGCTCACGCGCTCGCCGTGGATGACCGCGCCGTCATGGTGGATCAGCTGGCGGCCGGCCTCGACGCCCTGGGAAAAATAGGCCGTGTCGCGGTAATTGCTCATTGCCTCGGCGATTGCGGCGGGGTGGCCGGTCAGCAGCGCGCCGTCGCGGCGCAGCAGCCGCACCACGCCGTTCGGTCCGATTTCCTGAAGATTCTGCCACTGCAGGAAATAGGAAGGATCGACCTCGGCCGCGACGACTCCGAGGAAGCGGCCTTCCGCGCCATCGACCCTGCGGCTGATGACTATGGCGGGTTTCTCCCCCAGAGGGCCCACTGCGGGGGGCGAAATGACGGGTTCGCGGTTGCCGCTGGCGCGGTGCAGGCGGAAATGCTCGAGGCCGCTCAAATTCTCGGGCGGTGGCGGAAACTTGCGCGTATTGGAGATCAGCGTGCCGTTTGCATCGAGCAGATAGAGCGCACGCACGTACGGCGTGCCGGTGATGGTTTCGATCAGGTGCCGGTGCAGCGCTTCCGATGCTGCGATGTGTCCCGATTGAGCCGAACGCTGCGCGTCCTCGACGCTGGCATTGAGTATGGCTTCGACGGCATGCGTGGAGCGCGCTATCTGCACGCCCAGGATTTGCGACAGTCCGAGCAGGTGATGTTCGGCCCGCTGCAGCACGTCCGCATGCATTCGCCACAGGCTGAGCGCCGTGCCGGCCAGGACCGACACTATGGCCAGCGCACCCAGTCCGAGCACCAGATGGCGCAGCTTGCGCGCCGCCTTGGTTGGCTGGGCGCTGTCTGCTTGCTGCTCCGGTTGGCCGGAATGTGGCTGCAAATTTACTCCCTCGTTGGGCGGTCAGTATAGATGAGACTGCCTGGGGGCTGTTCATATTCGCGCGCCTCGCAGGTCATGCGCATCGGGGAAGACGACGCTTCTCCTGCTGCGGTGAATGCAGACGGATCTAGGGCATAAGCGCCGGCTTCTTGACCATTATCAACAGGCACGTGGCAATTGTGGCTACGATGAAATTCCCACCCGATACGAGGAGCACGCGATGACAGGATTGCTCGCATTCGTTCGTTTCATGGCGTCGCCCGCAGGCGGCTGACCCTGCGCCTGGGCCAGCGCGGCCAGGCAGCTGTCAATCGAGCGGTAGCAATGCACAGCCCGGTGGAAATCATTCTGCGTGGAATCCCGCGTTCGGATGAGCTGGAACGTTACATCGGCGACGAAGCGCGCAAGCTGGGGCAGATCAGCGACTGCGTCCTGACCTGCCGCGTGGTTGCCCAGGCCTTGCACCGGCCGAAGCAGCAAGGCGTGCAACTCGCCGTTGGCCTGGCCGTCACGCTTCCAGGCGCTGAAATAGTGGTCAACCGCGAGCACGGCGAGGATGTCCGCATCGCCCTGCGCGAGGCGTTCAAGGCCGCCGGCATGCAGCTCGCGGACCATGCGCGTCGCCGGGACGACCCCGGGCGCGACGGGCGCGGCGCAAATCCGGGCGGGAAGCGGCGCTCCTGAGCCGGTCCCTGCACCCCGGCCCAGCTTGTGCCAGGAAAGCCGCCGGTCTGAGAGGCCCACGACAGCTTCAGGGTCATTCTGCCAAGGGTAGAATCACGCCCTCCTGAGCGGCCCCAGGTCGCGATTCCAGGGCCGTTCCAATGTTGGCGGCTTGGCAGGCGCAAACAAGGAGCAGATTGATTGAAGCCGACCGATATTGGCGCGCCCGATTACTTTCACAAGGTCGTAGACTGTCAGTGGGCCTGCCCCGCCCACACCCCGGTTCCCGAATACATCCGCCTGATCGCGGCAGGCCGTTATGACGATGCCTACATGGTCAACTGGCAGTCGAACGTGTTCCCCGGCATTCTCGGGCGCACCTGCGACCGCCCGTGCGAGCCCGCCTGCCGCCGCAGCCGGGTCGAAGACGATGCGGGCGCGGCCAGGGAACCGGTCGCGATCTGCCGTCTGAAGCGGGTCGCAGCCGACAACAAGGACGACATCCGCTCGCGCCTGCCCGCGGCGCCGAAAAAGAAGAACGGCAAACGCATAGCCTGCGTCGGCGCCGGCCCCGCTTCGCTCACGGTCGCGCGCGACCTCGCACCGCACGGCTATCACGTCGTGGTGTACGACGGTGAAGCCAAGGCGGGCGGCATGATACGCAGCCAGATCCCGCGTTTTCGCCTGCCGGAAGAGGTGATCGACGAGGAGGTCGGCTACATCCTCGGCATGGGTGTCGAGTTTCGCGCCGGCAAGCGCGTCGACAGCATGAAAGCCCTGATGAAAGAGGGCTACGACGCGATATTCGTCGGTTCGGGCGCGCCGCGCGGACGCGACCTCGACATTCCGGGGCGCATGGAAGCGTCCAAGCATATCCACATCGGCATCGACTGGCTCGCCAACGTCTCTTTCGGCCATGTGGACAAGATCGCCAAGCGCGTCATCGTGCTCGGCGGCGGCAACACCGCCATGGACTGCTGCCGCACGAGCAAGCGCCTGGGCGGCGAGGACGTGAAAGTGATCGTGCGCTCCGGCTTCGAGGAGATGAAGGCCTCGCCCTGGGAGAAGGAAGACGCGATCCACGAGGGCGTTCCCATACTCAATTACCTCGTGCCCAAGGAATTCACGCACGACAAGGGCAGGCTCACCGGCATCACCTTCGAAAAGGTGGCGGCGAAATTCGACGACAAGGGGCGGCGCAGCCTCAAGCCCACGGGCGAGCCGGACCAGCACTTCGAATGCGACACGGTGCTCGTCGCCGTCGGCCAGGAAAACGCGTTTCCGTGGATCGAAAAGGATTGCGGCATCGCGTTCGACGAATGGGGCATGCCGGTGGTGGACAAGGCCACGCTGCAGTCCAGCGCGCCCGGCGTGTTTTTCGGCGGCGACGCCGCTTTCGGCCCGAAGAACATCATCTGGGCCGTCGCCCACGGCCACGAAGCGGCGGTCTCCATCGACAAACTTTGCCAGGGCGAGGACGTGTCCGTGCGCCCGCCGCCCATGGTGCACCTGATGTCGCAGAAAATGGGCATCCACGAGTGGAGCTACGACAACGAGATCGCGCTGGACCGGCGCCACAAGGTGCCCTGGCGCGATGCGAAGCAGGCGCTGAAGAACATCAAGATCGAAGTCGAGATGGGATTCGACCGGGCCACCGCGTTCAAGGAGGCGGAGCGCTGCCTCAACTGCGACGTGCAGACGGTGTTCAGCAATGCCAAGTGCATCGAATGCGACGCCTGCGTCGACATCTGCCCCATGGACTGCATCACCTTCACCATCAACGGCACCGACCTGCGCACGCGCTTGAACGCGCCGGCGACCAACCTGTCCCAGGACATCTACGTTTCCGCCACCCTCAAGACCGGCCGCATCATGGCCAAGGA
>JAPLRD010000361.1 GCA_026399375.1 Pseudomonadota bacterium | reverse complement strand
TGAGCAGGCCGCCATAGTATTGCCGGTCGAGCTTCGAGGCCGCCAGCGTCCACGTTGCCTTGTCAAACGCGGGGACGGCGTAATAGCCGGAAACGGAGGGATTGAACGGATCCGGATTCTTCCAGGCGTTCGCGGGTAGCGCAGACCAGGCGCAGGAAGCGACGCGCGACCTCGGCAAACGCTTCTTGATCGACGACGTCATCTACAAAGAGCGCCCCGTGTGCATTTTCGTGCAGACGCCGGTGCACCTCGCCCTGATGTTGAAGCAACAGCATGGGTTCGACGCGGCGCGTATCGAGCGCGTATCGATCCGCGCGCCTTTGGCCACGCTCACCAACCCGGGATACAAGAACGTCGCGCCCTACGAGACCGCGCTCAAGGCGCGAATCAGTGCGCGCTTTACGACGGCCGCAGCGCTGCTGGGCAAACCGGTGGATTCCTACGCTTTCTACGAGAACACGTCCGATCCGGAGGTGCTGGCACTCGCAGACCGGATCGATCTGCTCGACCCCGACGGCAATCAGGAAGGGCGCGTCGACGTCGAGGTCGTGTGCGAGGGCGCCGCGTTCAGACTGTCGGGCCTGGAAATGGACAGCCTGCGGCCGACGCCGGAGAAGATCATTGCGAAATTCCGGCGCCTGACCGCCGATCTTCCGCAAAGCCGGTCCGAGAAAATTCTGCAAACCGTGCTCGGTCTGGAGGACGTGGCGCACATCGGAG
Source organism: Pseudomonadota bacterium (assembly GCA_026399375.1). Lineage (GTDB taxonomy): Bacteria > Pseudomonadota > Gammaproteobacteria > Burkholderiales > SG8-39 > 2-12-FULL-64-23. The sequence goes on along the minus strand of JAPLRD010000361.1, from coordinate 788 downwards.
AATTGACTTCACTGTTGCAGGGATTTTAGAACTCCAGCCCCGGAAAACGGGGCGGCACCAATCGACCAAAGAGAGGAAGGGACCATGAAGATTTCGAAATGGCTGGGCTGTCGGCGGGCTGGCTTGCTGCTTGCATCGTCACGATGTCGGCGCACGCGGTATATCCTGAGCGTCCGATCACTATCGTCGTGCCGTTTCCACCGGGCGGGTCGACCGACGTGGTGACGCGGATCGTCGCGACCAAAGTGCAAAGTTTGCTGGGGCAAACCATCGTGGTCGAGAACCGCGGCGGTGCGGGCAGCCTCATCGGCACCAGTTTCGTGGCGAAAGCGGCCCCCGATGGCTACACGCTGATCGTGGGACAGACGGCTTTCGCCGTCAATGCGGCGCTGAGGAAGACTCTGCCCTACGACACCATCAAGGACTTCACGCCGATCGCGCTCATCGCCGATCACGCGGGCGTGTTTCTGGCCAACGCGCAGAAGCCGTATGACACTTTCCCTGAGTTCGTGAAGTACGTGAAAGCGAACCCGGGTAAAGTGGTCTACTCGTCTGCGGGGATCGGCAGCTGGCCGCACCTGTCCATGTCGATGCTGGCCAATGACGCAGGGCTGTCCATGCTGCATGTCCCCTATCAGGGAACGGGGCCGGCGAAGGCGGACCTGATCGCTGGCCGTGTGGATGTAAAGATCGAGGCCTACGCTACCTCGCGCAGCATGGTTCAGGATGGCAGTTTGAAGGTGCTGGCGGTGACCAGCGAGTCGCGCGCGCCGGAACTGCCCAATGTC
>JAPLRD010000173.1:34526-40492 GCA_026399375.1 Pseudomonadota bacterium | reverse complement strand
GCTGAAACACGTCGTGTTCCAGCACATAGCAGATCAGCTCCCCGTCCGCCTGCACGCTGGCTGAGCGCACTTCGGTATCGAGCAGGGCGACTTCGCCGAATACGGTGCCGGCGGAGAAGGTGACGAGGCGGATGTCGCGCGTGGCCCCGGAAGGATGTATGCGTACGCTGGCTTCGCCCCTGGCGATCACGAACAGTTGCTGCCCCGGGTCGCCCTCGCGAAATACGATCTCGCCCTTGGCGTAGTTCCGGCGGTTCAGCATGTCTTTGACGATGCCGAGTTCTGCTTCGCTCAGGCCGGCGAAGATATCGAGTTGTCCGAACGGGAATTCGGAGCCGAGTTCGACATCGCCCAGTTCGGACAGGATCAACTGGTCTTCGGCCCACTCCAGGGCACGGTCGATATCGGAAAAAATCCGGTTCTTGCCCAGTGCGGCGAACGCGCCTGAATCGCGCAGGAAATGGCCCAGGCGGCCGTGTTCTTCGACCGAGGAAAGCAGCAGGAATTTGCCCTGCTTGACCATCGCGTCGTTGGCTTGTACGAGAAAGCGCACGCCGGTGCTGTCGATATCGGTGACGCGTTTCAGGTCGATGATGACCAGGGTCGCGCCGTCCTTGACCGCCTTTTCTATCTGGTGCACCAGTTTTTCCGCGGTTCCGAAGAAAACAGCGCCTTCGAGTTCGAACACGAGGATGCGCTGACCCTGTTCAGCGAGCAGTTGCATCAGCCGCGGCTCGCGCGTCTTGCGCGAGCGCAGCACGTCGCCGCGCAGGCTGCGGCGGATCACTGACTGGCTGATGCGAAACAGGAACGAAAACACCGATACCAGTATGCCTATGGTCACCGCGGTGACCAGGTTGGCGAATACCGACACCAGGGTGACCAGCACGATGACCAGCAGATCGAGCAGCAGGCTGGCGCGGTTGCGCGGGCCGGCGGCGATGATGCGTTTCACCAGTTGCACCGTCCAGCGGTCGAACAGCCTCCAGGCGGTGACAAACAGCATGCCGGCGACCACGACTTTAGGAATCAGTGCGATCAACTGCGAACAAAAAATCACGGAAATCAGGATCAGGATCGCGTTGATCAAAACCGAGTATCCGGTCCGCCCGCCGGAGGCGTAATTGGCCTGGCTGGAGGTGAGGCTGATGGCGCTGGCAATGCCGCCGAAGGAAGAGGCGACGACATTGCCCAGGCCGAGGCGCACCAGGCTCATATTGTGGTCCTGGCGCTGGTGGGTCACGCCTTCCATCACCTTGGCGCACAGCAGCACGTCGAGGGAGGAAATCAATGCCAGGCTCGCCGCCCAGGCGAACATCGACAGCAGCAAGCCCCACCACTGGCGATCGTGCACCAGGGTGTAGAAGCCCGAGAGATAGTGCAGATCCGGCATGGCGAAATTGAATTCGCCGATGAACGGACCGACGCTGTCGCCGTAGCCCAGATAGAGCAGAAGATAATACAGGCCGATGCCGGCAAACATGCCGACGATCACCGCCGGAATGCGTTTGGTCAGCCTGCCGGCGTGCAGCATGAGGAGGCAGGTGACGACGCCCACCGCCAGGGTCAGCGGCTGGGTGCGCTGCAGTTGCTGCAGCACGGTGCCCGGTTCGAGGCGCTGCGCGAGACCCAGCATGGGTGCAATCTGCGCCAGCAGGAGCAGCATGGCGCCGCCGTTCTGGAATCCTGCGATGACGGGATACGGGATGTACTTCACCAGACTTCCGGCGCCGATCGCGCCGAACGCGGCCTGAAGGATCCCGGACAAGGAGATCACGAAAAAGATCACGGTCAGCACCTGCTGCGGGTCATGCAGCATCGAGTAGTACTCGGACTCGACCAGATGCAGCACGACCATGCTGACCAGATAGGCCTGCATACTGCGCGGGGCGAAGACCACGGGCGAGTTGGCGCGCAGCAGCGCTGCGAACAGCGCCACGATGATGGCGCTGTAGAGGCCGGCAAGCACGCCGTAGCTCGCATAGCGCTCGCCCAGCGGGTTCAGGGCGAAAAGCCCGAAGCCGATGCTGAGCGGGAGTGTCAGCAGCGCCGAGGCAATGCCTCCCGACAGTTCTGCGCGCGGATTGCTGGAAACCATGCGCCCTCCCTTCCCCTTGTACTGCTTATCGTTGTTTTGTCCGGTGTTTCCCGCCCCCGGCCGAAGGGCGAGGCAGAGTGGCGCCATCATAGCGCAGTCGGGGGACTCGGGAATGCGAACCGTTCAACCTGGGGTAACCTGGGCTGCTGCTCGCTGCAGGCGCTGGTACCAAAGCGTGGGCGCGGGCGGTATCATGCAGCGCGAACATGGACGACAACAAACTGCAGGACGAGCGCCAGCGTATCGACAAGTGGCTTTGGGCGGCGCGGTTCTTCAAGACGCGCGGCCTGGCGGCCAAGGCCGTCGACGGCGGCCGCGTGCGCGTGAACGGCGAGGGCGCAAAGCCCTCGCGCATACTCAAGATCGGGGACGAACTGTCGGTCCGCGTGGGTGAATACGAGTGGGTGGTCGAGGTGAAGACGTTGTCGCGGCAGCGCGGCCCGGCGGCCCAGGCAGCCCTGCTCTATGCCGAGCGCGAAGACAGCCGTGCGCGGCGCGAAGCCGCGCAGGCGCAGCGCAAGGCGCAGCCGCACCCGGCCGCTGGCGTGAAGGGACGGCCGACGAAGCGGAACCGCAGGCTGATCCACCGCTTTACCGATACCTAGGGGAGCACGAGGGGACGCGCCCAAAGGAAGTCCCCTTGGGGGATGTCCCCTCGTATAGTTGGACGGCTTGAATTAGGCCGGTCGCCGCACCCTCATTCCGGTAGAATGCCGCCTCTTTCGGCTCTACCCCAGAAACGGAAACACCTTGATCGTCACCTCCGGCATCAGCATTCAGTTCGGCGCCAAGCCCTTGTTCGAGAACATTTCGGTCAAGTTCGGCGAAGGCAACCGCTACGGCCTCATCGGCGCCAACGGCTGCGGCAAGTCCACGTTCATGAAGATCCTCGGCGGCGACATCGAATCCAGCGCCGGAAGCGTCGCGGTCGACCGCAACGAGCGCGTGGGCAAACTGCGCCAGGACCAGTTCGCCTACGAAGAGCAGCGCGTGCTCGACGTCGTGCTGATGGGGCACGAAGAGATGTGGCAGGCGATGTCCGAGCGCGACGCGATCTACGCCAATCCGGACGCGAGCGAGGAGGACTACATGCACGCGGCCAATCTGGAGGCGCGCTACGCCGAATTCGGCGGTTATACCGCCGAGGCGCGCGCCGGCGAGTTGTTGCACGGCGTGGGCATCCCGATCGAGCAGCACAACGGCCCGATGAGCGCGATCGCCCCCGGCTGGAAGTTGCGCGTGCTTCTGGCGCAGGTGCTGTTCGCAGACCCGGACATCATGCTACTGGACGAGCCGACCAACAACCTGGACATCAATTCGATCCGCTGGCTCGAGGACGTGCTGAACGCGCGCAACTGCACCATGATCATCATTTCCCACGACCGGCACTTCCTCAACAGCGTGTGCACGCACATGGCCGACATGGACTACAGCACATTGCGCGTCTACCCGGGCAACTACGACGATTACATGCTGGCTTCGACCCAGGTGCGCGAACAACTGCTCGCGGCCAACACCAAGGCGAAGGAGAAGGTGGCCGAGCTGCAGGATTTCGTGCGCCGTTTCTCGGCGAACAAGTCCAAGGCGCGCCAGGCGACTTCGCGCGCGCGCCAGATCGAGAAGATCAAGCTGGAGGACGTCAAACCCTCCAGCCGCCAGTATCCCTACATCCGCTTCGAGTATGACGAAAAGGAAAAGCTGCATCGCCTCGCCGTCGAGGTGAAAGGCCTGTCCAAGAGTTACGACAAGCCCCTGATCAAAGGCTTGGACCTCACCATCGAGGCCGGGGAGAAGATCGCCATCATCGGCCCCAACGGCATCGGCAAGACCACGCTCCTGCGCAGCCTCCTGGGGGAGACGCAGGGTGGATTGAAGCCCGACTATGGCGCGGTGAAATGGGCCGAAAAGGCGCGCCTCGGCTATTGCGCGCAGGACCATGCCGGCGAGTTCGCCGGGGACTCGACGTTGTTCGACTGGATCGGGCAGTGGCGCTTAGAGGGTGACGACGACCAGAGGGTGCGCGCCACCCTGGGCCGGCTGTTGTTCTCAGGCGACGACGGAAAGAAATCGCTCAAGGTGATCTCCGGCGGCGAGGGCCAGCGCATGGCGTTCGGCAAACTGATCCTGCGGCAGCCCAACGTCCTCCTGATGGACGAACCGACGAACCATCTCGACATGGAGTCGATCGAATCACTGAACGGCGCGCTCGACCGCTACAAAGGTACGCTCATATTCGTCTCTCATGACCGCGAGTTCGTGTCTTCAATCGCCACGCGCATCATCGAGATGGCCCCGGGAGAGGGCAAGCATATCCGCGCGAAGATCACCGATTTTCGCGGCAACTACGAGGAATACCTGCAGCAGCAGGGACTGGGCTAGCTTCCTGCGGGTGCTGCAATGCCTTGACCGTCAGCGCAGCGGCCGGTCACGTGCCAGGCGTTTCGCCTATGGTTTGCTGCAGCGCGTTATCGACCACGAGCGGTGTCTGGAAATAGCGAATCACGGGCACGCTGCCGAATGTTTCCAGCACACCGTGGCGCCAGTCTTCCCCGTGTGCGAGCAACGCCGCCTCCTTGTTTTTCCAGAGATAGAAAGCGCCGGTCTGACCCTGCTCCGGGTCGTAGACGAAAGTCTTGCGAATCAGGTCGGCATTTGCGCGCCATTTCGGCGCGACCGCGCGCATGCCCGCGACGACCTGTTCCCGGGTCATCCCCGCGGGAACATCGAACAAAACATACTCCGCGATCATTCGGTCCCTCAATTTTTCCGGTATTTGGCCGATATCCTACTTGGAATGGTCCATTTGCGAGGTTCTTTTGAACACAGCACAGCCTGCTGCCGAACACCCGCCGGCGCGCGCACCTCGGGGCAAGGAAGAAGAGACATCCGGCGAGGAGACCCTGCAACACCATGCGAAGCGCCTGGCGCAGTCGCGGCTGCACGCTTTCGAGCGGGCCATACTCGATCCGATCATCGCCCTGCTGCAGCGCCTGCGCAAGGGTGCGGGGGCATCGGACGGCGCTGAAGACGAGGGCGGGGAGGACCGACCGAGGTCGAGGAAAGCCGGACGGGGCGGGGGGCACGATGCTGACGCTCACGCGGACGGGGAAGACGAGACCGAAGCGCCAAGGCCGAAGCGCCGTCTTCTGATTTTCTTGATATATTTCAGCGTGTTGCTTGCTGGTGGCATGATAGGCGGTGCGCTCGCCTACGACTTGCTGTCGAAACTGCTCGATCGTCAGGCCACGGAAAGCAAGCGCCTGGAAGCGGCGATGGCAAAGCTGAGCAAGTCCACTGCATCGAACCAGAAGAGCCTGGATGATGCCGTGGCTAAACGCGTCGAGGCGGAGAAAAAGCTCGAGGAAGCAAAAAAGAAACAAACGGAGGCGGAGAAGAAGCTCGAGGCGGCACTCAATGACACCAAGGCCATGGCAGAAAAGCAGAAAAAACTCGATGATGTAGTGAAACTTCTGGAGCAGATTCGCGGGTCCGAACGTGCAGCCACCGCGCAGCGCCTGCCCGCACCAAGTGCCGGCGGCAGTGCCGCAGGGAGCGGCGCTGCCGGCAGCGGTGGCAGCGAGGGCAAGGCACGCCCGCTCAAGTCGGGCGATTGCGCCCTGCTTGCCGGCGATGTCAAGGCACTGAAGGATTGCGTCAAGGATTTCAACCGCTGACCGAACGCCAGCGGAGGACTGTCCAAATAGAAAAAGCCCGGCGTCTTGTGAATGCCGGGCTCTTGGGGCAGGCGCCGGATAGGCGCCCAAATTCAGGTCTTTTTCAGAAGCGCTCGATTATTCCGAGCGCTTCCGGGGTGTCAGTCCGCGGACAGCAACTCTCGCAGCACGTAGGGCATGATGCCGCCGTGACG